>NZ_CALIMY010000147.1 GCF_938045205.1 uncultured Campylobacter sp. | reverse complement strand
ACTCGCAGGCTCGGACCTTGTTCGAGCCGAGAAGTAAAACAGATAAATTTTAAAATTTTGCGCAGTAAAATTTCTGAAACTTTAGGCGAGCGAAGCAATGCGAAGGAAGCGCGGGGCGCTTCCTAGCCTTCGCGAGAAATAGTGAAGCTCCCCGTCGCAAGGACGAGCTGTGCTCTTCTGCGAAGTCAAACCGATAAAAATGCAGGCGCTAGCCTGCCGTAACTTTAGGTGGGTGCAGGGAGTGCTTGCACTCCCGCTCGCAAGGACGAGCTGTGCTCGTCCGCGAAGTAAAGACTAGAATGGATACGTCAAGCAGCAGACGCGACCGACCTTTTCGTTGTAGCTGACGTCGAGCTTCAGATCGTATAGCTTGCTTAAAATTTCGCTCTTTATGATCTGCTCGGCCTTGCCGTATGCGACCTCGCCACCGCCTTTTACGAGCGCGACATATCCGCCCAAAAGCAGCGCGAAGTCCGGATTGTGCGTGGCTAAAACGACGGTGTAGCCGTTTTTGAGAAGCTCCTTCGTGGCGCGGAGAAATTTGTATTGGTTGGCAAAGTCTAACGCCGAGGTCGGCTCGTCGAAGATCACGATCTTCGGCTCGCTGCAAAGTGCGCGCGCGATGGACGCCATCTGCCTCTGGCCGCCGCTTAGGCGCGTGATGATCTTGTCTTTTAGGTGCCAAATTTCAAGCATTTTCATGTAGCGCTGCGCGAGCTTGTAGTCATTTTCGCTCGGCTGCGAAAAGATCCCGATATGCGCCGTGCGCCCCATCAGGACGTATTCAAAGACGCTGTAGTCGTACTCGCAGACCTCGCTTTGCGAGACGTAGCCGATGATCTCGGCGCGCCCTTTGGCGCTGAGGCTCGCCATATCCTTGCCGTCAATTGAAATTTTACCGCGCAGGGGCTCAAGCGTGCCGCTGATTAAATTTAAAAGCGTCGATTTGCCCGCGCCGTTTTGCCCCAAAATCGTCAGCATCGCGCCCGCTTCGAGGTTGAAATTCACGTCGCGCAGCGTCAGAGGGGCGGATTTTACGTAGCCGAAGTCTAAGCTCTCAACCCTAACCATTTAGCTTCCTTTTGTTTTTAAGCAGGATGAATATAAAAAATAGCGTGCCTATAAAGCCCGTAAGCACCCCTAACGGGATCTCGCTTTGATTTATACTGCGCGCTACGTCATCTACGATGAGTACGAAGATCGCGCTTAAAAATATGCTCGCGGGGATCGCTTTGGTGTTGCTAACGCCCACGATCATGCGCGTTAGATGCGGCATCAAAAGCCCCACCCACGCGACTATGCCGCTGATACACACGCTGCTTGCGGTTAGCAGCGTCGCACAGACGATGATGATGCCCCGCTCCAGCACGACGTTTACGCCCAGCTTCCCCGCGGTCGCATCGCCCATGGATAGGACGTTTATGCGGTAGCTCATCAGCACCAAGATAGCGATACAAACCCCCATCACCGGCGCTATCATCGCTAGCACGGAGGGATCGACCTTCGCGAGGCTTCCTAGCTGCCAATACACGATGTCTGCAAGCTTCGTCTCGGGATCTGCCATAAATTTTAAAAATCCGATCAGCGCGCCCATCAGACCGCTTACGATGATGCCCGCAAGCACGAGCATTATGGTGGCGCTCGAACGCAGCGCGCGCGTGATCAGAAGCGTAATGCAGACTGCCGCAAGCCCGAAAATAAAGGCGAAAAGCTGAATTAAAAGGATATTTAGATCGAGCAGGATCGCGATCGCCGCGCCCACGCAAGCTCCGGCGCTGACGCCTAAGAGATCGGGCGAGACGAGCTGGTTTTTAAAGACGCCCTGATACGCCGTGCCGCTGATGCCCAGCGCCGCGCCCACGAGCACCGCGGCGATGATACGCGGCAGGCGCACCTGCATGACGACGTTATGGACGTTTTGCGCTACCTCGCCGCCGCTAAGCGCCTTTAGCACCTCGGCGATGCTTAGGCCGAAGCGCCCTATACAAAGCGATATCGCAATCGTCGCAATCGTCGCTAGTATCAGCAGCACGAGCATAAATTTAAAATTTTTCATACCTTCCCTTGATTTAAATTTTATCTTTCGCCTTAAATTTAATCTTTGAAATTTCGCCTCGTTGAAACACGCTTAAAATTTCGCTTTAAATTCCGCCTTCCGGCTCGTAGGCGAAAGGCTTGCAGCAAAATTCCTTCGTGATAGCTCCAAGATCAATATTTCAGAAAAGATCCGGATGAAAATTTTAGCCGCCTGCAAGCTTTGCAGTGACGTCCTCGCGCCCGTACGATCCCGTCCGAAAATGTTTGCAGGCGCAGCACAGACGCGCTTTTGCCACACCGTCTCAAGCTGCGAAACGCAGGACTTGGCAGCAGTGCCTCCGCTTCGTGCGACGTCTTCTGCCGATGATGACTTAGAGACTGCAGCAGCTTTGATTTATACATCTAAATCCTTAAACAGATGTGGCATTTTAGCACATATCATATTAAATTTTTATGATTTCGGCTTTCATATACGTGAGCAAAATTTAATGGCGTGCAGCTCCGTGCAATAAGGCTTTTAGCAAAATTTAACTTGCGGATTTCAGATGAGAGTCTACGAAATTTACGCCAAGATGGAATTTTAAAATTTCATCCTTTCGCGAAAGATAGACTTGAGCCTGATGGCGGAATTTGCCCGGCTAAATTTCGCCTATTTAGCAGCAGGCGCGGCGTGCGGCGAAATTTTACGTAGGATTTGAAGATATGATTTAGAATTCCACGAACGGATACGGCGCGAAAATTTTATCTTTATTTGACCTCGGTTTTGCTAGCCACTTAGTTGTAGAATTTTACTGCTCGTTTAGCTGTGGGATTTTATTTGCCCGCAAGGGGTTAAATTTTATCATGAAATTTCGCATCGCTTAAAATGCGATGCGAAATGAATCCGTTCGTTGCTACTGCCAGCCTAGGGATTTGCGTTTTAAGCGCATGTCGCTTACCATTTTTAGCGCAAGCGCGACCGGATCGGTATCTACGTGCATCACAGAGCCAAGTGCCCGCCTGGTGCCCTCTTTGAAAAAGTGTATGACGTTTGCGGAGCCGTGGATTTGATACTCGACGCAGTGATACGAGTCGATGCCCATTAGACGGAATCCGAGCGAGGCATCGACGCCCTTTTCGTTTGCCCACTCGGGAGAGGTGAAGGCAAGCGGCAGCTCGTAGAGATTTTTGCCTAGCACCCCTGCGATACCTGCGAAAATTCCGCTGGAGCGGGTATTATCGATACACTCGCCCACGTGCCACACCGGCGGAAGCTCGTCTTTTTCTAAAAACGCCCGCAGCGACGCGCCTGCTTTTTTATATGCGCTTTTTTGGCAAAAGCCCAGCTTCATTAGCGGAAACGACGCGCAGCCGTTGGTTAGGATTAGGACGTTATTTTCGATTAGGGTTTGTGCGACATCTATGATAGCGCGCTCATAAGGCACTTTAGGATTGGTGCAGCCGACCATATTTACGATGCCTAAAATTTCACCGCTTTTTAGCGCGTGCGCTAACGGCTCCATGCCGCCGTAGTGCTTATGGACGAATTCTACCGAAAAGCCCACTTCGGCCTCGACTTCATACGGCGGGATATATACCGGCAGTCCCTTGCGCTTTTCGTGAGATTGCAATGCGCGGTCTAGAATTTTACGCGCTAAATTCCTAGTCTCGGCGATATTGCTATGGTGATGATCGTAGCCTATATGCTCGGCTCCGGGAAGCCTAGCTGATGAGCTCGTGGTAACGACCTTGGTCTGGAAGCAGTTAGCCACGTCCATGATCGCAGGATAGACATCTTGGACATCGGCGACCCACAGATCAAGCGCTCCCGTGCCTATGACGAGTTCGGCAGTTACGGCGTTTGAGAGCGGCACGACGCCCCAGTTGCGATACATCGCCGATAGTCCAGAACAGCACACGCCGTAAAATGCGATCCCCTGTGCGCCTATTGCGCGAGCCTTATCTTGGTACTCTTTAGAATTTCCGATCTCCACTATTAGGCTTACCAATGTCGGCAGATGTCCGTGCACGGCGATATTGACCCAGCCTTTTTTAAGCGCGCCCATATTGCTTTTGGAAGTTACGCGATCTCCTACACCAAATAGCGCATCCGTAGCGATATTCGCAGCTACTACGCCGGTGAAGGTAAAAGCAAGCCCGCAGCGCAAAAGATGCTGCATCACGCTGCGCCAGTCTCCGTCCGTGCCTACACCCGTTCGGTGATATGCCTCAAAGACTTCGTTATACGCACTAATTGGCAAGATATCTAGCTTACGCCATACCTCTTGACGCTCCTTAGGTGCGAGCGCAGTGATGGTTTTATACTCGCCGCTGCTTTGCGAAAGATCTGTTAAAAGCGTATCGGCAAGCTCGATCGCTACCTCTTTTAACTCTCTGCCTTCAGTTGGAATTCCAAAGGCTTTGGCGGTATTGATGATTTTGTATTCGCCTATGATTGGCAGATCTAGCTTGCCTTGTGCCGCCCATTTTAGCGACAGTAGAAGCTCTCTGGCGTGCGCACCGTGTTGAGCTACGCCCGCAGCTACTTGACGCAGTAGGTTGCGCGATACGATGAGATCGGCGTCCGCACCGCAAGTGCCGCGATCGGCCTTTTTAGTAATTTTGCAAGGTCCCATATTGCAGATCTTACAGCATACTCCGCTAAGTCCATAGCTACACATAGGCATCTGTTTATCGAAGCGATCAAACGCCGTATCTACGCCGATCTGCTCCATCCTAAGCATCATTTCACGCACGGCGGGATCAGGGGTTTTCTCAAGTACTTCTTGCTTTGTAGGGAAGGTCTTTTTGTATTCAAGCAACGCCTTCATATAATCCGCCGTAAATTCCGCCTCGTGAAAATGCTCGAAAAGATTGCCCTGCGCGTCTTTATGTGTGTGCGGACTAGCCTCTGCGGGCACTAAAACTTTTGGGATGCCGTGCTCGTCAAATCCGATAATCGCGCGATGAGAGTGGGGTTTGTGATCATGGCAATGCTTATCGTGCTCATGCGAGCTGATGGCGGAATCTTCGTCGTGCTCATGCGAATACGCCGCAGAATTTACGCCGTATTCGTGCAAATAAGCTGCGAGGTTTTCTTCTTGATCGTGTGGGCGGGTCGCAAGATCTTCGTCGTGTAGATGCGAATGGGCTGCGGAGTTATCGCTATGCTTGTGTGAGTAAGAGATGTGATCGTTGCTACTTGGACTCTTCGTAGGATTTGAGACGAAATTTGTCAAAGAATCAGCCATGGAATTTGTTGTAGAGTTTATCGCGGATTTTTTAGCGTTGCTTGCGCTTTGAGTGCTTGAGCGCGCCGCAGGGTTCGTGCTTGAAGTAGAGCTTGCGCTATCATCGTAGCCAGACGCGAAATTTTTGGCTTCGCAATCGCACTCGTCGCAGGAATTCCCACCTGCGGCGCGATTTTTAGAAATTTTGTCGCGAGCATGTGAGGCGGAAGTCGTAGAATTTGCGGCGGAATTTTTAGCAGTGCTTGCACTTTTATCAAAAACGGACGCGGTGGAGCTTTTGAGCGCGTCTGCGACGGAATTTTCTCCCGTATTCGCAGCGGAATTTTCATCCGTCGCAGTCTTCTTGCGTGAGCCTTTTTGTTTTGCGATTTTGTCGTTTGCCATGGTTGTCTCCTTAAAATTTATTTTAAAAATAAGCGAGAATGCAGCCCTCAATAAATATACTAAAAAACTACACTATCTAATTCTTATAGATAAAATTTAACGTGATTGTATTTTTTAATTGCTTTAAATTCCCTTAATAGCGCACTAAAATAAAAGATAAATTTTTATGAATAAAATATACTAAAATAGCTGAATTTAAATTTTGCCAAGCGGCTCGATCATCTTAGATAATCGATCAGCTTGGCGGAAATTTCGCGAAACTGCAAAATTTTATGCCCCTTTTTCTCGCGCATGAAGTCTTGCGCGTCGCGCAATCTCGCAAACGTGATGAGATCGTCGCCTCTGGCGCTTTGCAGCACGCTGCCGAAGACATAAAACGCGTCCTGCGCCCGCAAAATTTCGCCGTTTGCGTAATCAGTGACGTAAAGCTCCGCACCATCAAAATTTGCATCAGCGGAATTTGCCTCACCTAAATTGCCGTTAACTGGATTTTTGCTCGCAGAATTCGCTCCCAAAGAATTTTCATTCTCAGAATTCATCTTTGCGGAAGCTCCGTTAAAATTTGCGCCCGAGCTCTCACCCTCGAAAAAATATGCAAACATCGCCTTGGGCGAAGCAAACGCGAGCGCGCTGCCGTCTTTGAGCCTTGCATAGGCGCGAAATTCAGGGTGCGCGCTAGTATCGATGCCGTATTTGGCGCAGGTAAGATTTACGTCTTTAAGCCACGAAATCTCGCGCACGCTTTTAGAATTCTGCACCGAGCCGGAGCCTCCGCTATCCGACGCGCCTAAATTTTGCGCCGCGGAATTTTGTATCTCAGCTGCGCCGCAAAGCGCTATAAATGCCGCCAAAATGAGTGGAAATTTCACGCTAAATCCTTCGATCTAAAGATAAAATAGCCCAAAACGAGGCTCGCTGCACCGAGGGCGATCGGGTAGAGCAGCGAAAAGGCGATAAAAAGCCCGCGCCCGAAGTGATCTAGGATAAAATACGCCGTCGTGCCGATGACCGCAAGATCGGGATCAAATAGGCTGATGGCGGCGATGCGGAAGTCCTCCATCGGGTTTGCCAGGGCGATCGCAAAGATTAAATTTTCGTTCACTCCCGTTTTTGCGAGCAGTCCGATCAGCACGAGATCCAAAAACGCGAGGCAGAAAAGCCAGACGAAAAACGCGAGCCCAAGCCCCATCTCTTGGCTTTTTGAAACGGCGCAGATCAAAAATGCGATCCCTAAAAACGCCGCGCACAAGCTAAAAAGAAGCCCCGTATAAAGCAGGCAGATCGCCCACGGAATGCCCGTGCCTTTGATCGCGCCCCAAACGATCGCAAGCAGCAGCGACAAAAATATCGGCACGAAGACTCCAAATAGCCTTCCCAGCGCCTTGCCGTAATAATACTGCGCCTGCGAGATCGGGAAGCTTAGCAGGTATTCTAAGATATTTAGGTCGCGGTCGGCTAGGATCGCCTTGCTGGTGGTGACGAGCACGAAGACGGGCAGGATGATGATGCAGATCTGAATAAACAGCAGCAGCAGTCGCGAAAGCCCGCTAAAGCCGAGCACGCGCGAGTCGGTCACCCCCGTGATGAAAAACGCCGCCACGAGCCCGCTAAAGATCAGCAGATAGAGCAAAAACCAGCGCGAGCGGAAGGACTCTTTGATATCCAAAGCGGCGATGGTGAGTAAATTTTTCATTCTTTTCCTTTATTGCGCCTCGGTGCGCTTTTAATTTTAGATGCTCGCGCGGCTTAAATGCGTGCTTTTAAGCTCGGCTCCGGTTTCGCGGCGCGGATTTTACAGCCTTAAATTTCGCTCGCCGAGCGTTTAAACGGGCGGCGAAATTTTATCCGCCGCCTGCAGCTCGCACATAAATTTTAAATTTACGGCTCGCTTGCAGTGCCTGCAAACAGCGCGTCGTTTGCCGCCTACCATCCGTCATTCCGCCGCAGTTTTAAAATTTAGCCGTTTTGCGGAACTGCTTAAATTTCAATTCCGCAAAATTTCAAAGCCGGGCGCATACCACGGCATAAATTTTAAAATTCTAAAAATCCCGAAGCGGCGAATTCCGCGCCGGATAAATTTTAAATTTACGGCGAAATTTTAAACCGGAGCGTCCGCGTAAATTTTAATTCGGCAGAGCAAATTTTGCGCTGTGCGTTAAATTTAGCCGCGTCGCGAGATGAAATTTTGCAGCCGTTTTCTAGACCCATCTCCGCCTTACGTTAAAGCTGCAAAGTAAAATTTTATCTCATCGATGGCGGTGCGGGCGGCGTGCTGAAATTTTACGCTTTAAATTTAGCGCAAAACATGAACCGCTTAAAATTTGCCTTAGCCAAAACACCCTTAATGCGCGTGCCCTGAATTCATATCGTGCGCCGTGCCGTTGCCCTCGTGCATATGCCCCATATCGTGCGTCGCGCCTTGAGAGTGTGCCGTGCTGCCCGCATCGCCGCCCATGCCATGATCTGAGCCGTGAGTATGCCCCATACCGCTCATATCGTGTTGCGGCTCGCTCATGCCGTGCTCTGCGGAGTGAGGGTCTTGCATTCCACTCATTCCGCCCATATCGCCATGACCGTGCATACTTCCCATATTGCCGTGCGCATCGCGACCCATATCGCCCATTCCCATGCCGTGCGAGCCGCCGCCTGCCTTAAGCGCCGCGACTACTTGATCGAAGCTGAAGTCTTGCTTGCCCTCTTGCTTGTTTTTAAACGCGCCCCAGCCGAACGACATAGGGGTTTTAAAGCCCTTGTAAAAATGCGCCGTGCGTGCATCGATAAACTCGCCGTTGCCGCTAGCGTCATTGATGTAAATTTTGGCGTCCTTCAGCCAGTTTAGTTTGTCGTTGGTAACCATAAAATCCACCAAGCAGCCGATGTCGTCGAAGTAGTGGTTTTTGCCGTCCACGCGCACATCGACGCTGAAGCGGTTGTCGCTTATCGCCATCTGGCAGTGCTCGCACACGTCTCTGTCGTAATGGACGTTGCCGTAGTCCTTCTCGTCGCCGCAGCCTAAAAACGTAAGCGCCGCAAGCGCACAAAGCATAATTTTAAACATTTTTGTCATCTACGATCCTCCCTAGATCCATTGAAATCATTCTTTTTACCAGCCCTCCCACTTCCTCGAGCCTATGCGAGATAAAGATCAAGCTTTTGTCTTTTGCGTGGTTGTGCAAAAGTGTCTTAAAACGCTCGCGCGCGCTCGGATCGAGATTGGCGGTCGGTTCGTCGAAAATCATCGCCTTGCTAGCTCTGCCGAATGCTAGCGCAATTAAAAATTTTTGCTTCATACCGCCGGATAGCTTATGAAATGGCTTATTTAAATTTGAACTCAGATCAAGCTCCATTTCACCGCAAAATTTTACTATATCCGCTCTGCTTGCGTCCGCCGTGCGCTCGGCGAAGTAGATGAGCTCATTTAGGCTCAGCTTAAGCGGCGGCGGGGTTTGCGGCACGAAGCTGATACCGCGTAGCGCGCGGCTACGCTGCTTAAACGAATCAAATCCGTCGATAGCTACGCTGCCGCTTGTGGGTATGTATTCGCCCAAAATCGTCCGCATCAGCGAGCTTTTGCCCGCGCCGTTTTGCCCGACGAAAAGCACTTGCTCGCCGTCCGCGATATTTAGATTGATATCTTTTAAAACGAATTGATCTGCGAATTTCTTGCTTACGTTTTTAATCTCTATCATAGGCTTCCTTAGATCATATCTTTTAGCTTATTGCCGATACCGAGTGCGTCTTGGTGACACACGTCGATACAGCGTCCGCATAGCGTGCAGTCGATCCCTTTTAGCATAAATTTGCTCTTATCGCCCAGGTTTTCGGATGCCTTTTTTTTAGTGATATCCAGTACGTGCGAAACGAAGCAGACGTCTTGGCAAACGCCGCAGTGATCGCACCTGTTTTTATCCCAAGTAATCTTGCTAAGGCTAGCTTTCGCCGCAAGCGAATAGGTACTGCCTAGCGGGCATAGGTGCGTGCACCACACCCGTCTGCTAAAAAATACTTCGAGCAAAAACACAAAAACGATCCAAAGTCCCGCCAGCGAGAAGCCGTAGATGATGAGGCGCGATAAAATTCCCACGACGTTAAAAATTTCAAAAACGAGTAGATCCGTAATCGCGCTTAGCAGCAAAAACACCGCCCAGATCGCATATCGCATACCGCGAGGCAGGGCGCGCTCCTTGATGACGTGCTTTGAAATTAGCGTATTATGCAGCTTTTCGCCGATCTCGCTAAGCGCTCCGTAAGGGCAAATCCACGAGCAAAATGCCTTGCCGCCCGCGATGAAGTAAAACAGCAAGATGGTGCCCGAGCCGATGAGAAGATTTATCGGCAGATCCTTGTGCGCGGCGATCACCTCAAGAGTCGCGAAAGGATCTGCTAGGTGAAAGCCAAGTATCCGCGAGCCGCTGATATCGCCCTCTAAAATTTGAATATCCGCGCGAAAGGAAAGCACGAAAAGTAGATGCACTAAAAATACCGTAGCGTAGCGCAGAGCCCGAATGCTGGGGCGCCATTTGCCGCTTTTATTTTTAAGCGCGAAGGTCGAGAAAAAGCTCGTATTTTTGATCGTGCATCGCGAATTATATTTATCCAAGAGCTACTCTTTAAATTTTGAAATTTCATCCGCGAGCTTATCTAGGCTCTCGTCGCTTACGTTGGTTAAAAGTCCGCTCATCAGGCTGTTTTTGATCTTACCCGCTTTATAATCTTTGAGGCTTGCTAAAATTTGATCCTTGCTCTTGCCGCCGATCGGCGGAGCGATCTTGCCGCGTCCGTCATCGCCGTGGCAGGGCGCGCAACTTACCAGATAGGAGCTGCTAACCTTGAAATCGCGCTCTTTGACGCTCTGCTGCAAAATTTTAATATTTTTTACGTCCTTATCGTCGATGAGATCGACGCTTTTGCTCTGCGGCGCAGGCTTGGCTTGCGTTTGCGGCTTGGCTTCTTGCTGCGGCGCGCTAGAATCGTCCGAACTAGCCATAAAGATCATCAGCGCGATCAGCGCAATGCCTAGAATCAAAGCTAAAATTTTGCCCGGTTTCATTTCTGCTCCTTAAATTGTTTGTTGAACTCGTAAATTTCTTTCGCCATCGTCTCTATCTGCTGCTCGCTCATGCCCTCGACGAGCTGCACCATAAGCGGGTTAGGCTTTTCTTTAAATTTATACTTTTTAATCATATCCACGATCTGCGCGTCGGTTTTATCTAGAAGCGATGGGCCTATGATGCCGTTGGCGTAGTCGTCGTGGCACGCCGAGCAGCGCAGGATAAAATCGTGCCCAAGGCGCTTTTTCATCAGGTCGAAATTTAGCTTTTCATATTGATTTTTGATGCTTGAATACGCCACGATATTTTTGGTCGTTTCGTTTACATCGCCGTTTAGATTAAAATTTACCTTTCGCTCGCCGTAAAAATCGTAGCTTACGAACTTATCGTCCTTCTTGGGCGCTTCGCCGCTTTTAACGCTGATGCGAGGCTTGGCAGTATGATTTTGTTCTACGCTCTGCGGCGTAGAATTTGAACTCGCAGAGCCTTGCCTTGCGGAGT
This sequence comes from uncultured Campylobacter sp., assembly GCF_938045205.1. Classification (GTDB taxonomy): domain Bacteria; phylum Campylobacterota; class Campylobacteria; order Campylobacterales; family Campylobacteraceae; genus Campylobacter_B. The sequence goes on along the minus strand of NZ_CALIMY010000147.1, from coordinate 24,303 downwards.
TTTGCGAGACGGAATTTTGCCCTGCGGAGCTTGTCGCGGCAGAGCTTGAACTGCCGTCATCTCCGCAGCCACACAGCAAAAGCGCCACAGCTAGCGAGCAGAGGTAGAATTTAATAGAGTTTTTCATTGTTTTCCTTCATAGATTGATTTGTAATCTGCCCGCGGGATTATCTCGATGATACGCGCCGGGCAGAGCTCTGCGCACGCGCCACAGCCGACGCAAGCGCTACGGATCTGCGGGGCGAAATGCGCGCCCGCTTTTATCATAGCTATGGCATCAAGTGGCTGCGGGTAAGGGCACAGCGACGCGCATAGATCACAGGGCTTGCCCTCTTTCGCCGCCAGCGCTGAGTTTAGCTCGCGTTCCTGCTCGGTCTTGGCGGGCTTTAGGCGCAGATCGTCGGGTTTTAAAACCTGCCCGCGATACGCCAAACAGGCGTTTAAATTTTCGATCACAGCGATGCCCATTTTGACCTTTTTAGGCTCGTTCGTCTCGTGGCTAAGCGCGCCGCTTGGACAGGCAAGCACGCAAGGAAGCGCGCCACAAAGATAGCAGCCTCGCTCTTTGGCATCGATGACCGGAGTACCGATATCAAAAAGATGCGTAATATCGAGCAGATAGATGCTGTGATAGGGACAGACCTGCACGCATTGGCCACACTTGATACAGCTACTGCGAAAGCCTCGCTCTGCTAGCGCTCCGGGCGGGCGCAGATACAAAGAGGCGGAACCCCCGCTAGAATTTTGTTTTATGGGATTCGGCGCAGAATTTTGTCCTGTGGAATTTACGGAATTTTGCTCGTTTAAATTTTGCGCTTCGCTGTCTGTGGAATTTACAGAATTTGCCGAATTTTCATCCGCAAACAAGCTCGCTGCCCCGAGTGTCCCGAGCGCTCCGCCAAGTAGTTTTATCGCTTCGCGTCTATTCTTTATCATTGCCTCATCCTAGGTTTTGGATCTTTTAGCAGTAGCTCAGGCTCTGAAAACGGAGCGAGCTTGGAGATGAAATTTAAAAGCGCGATCCCGCTGGAGCCGTAAAAAAACCGCACATTCGGTTTATACGCCCAAAGCCTATCCGCGTAGGCGTATGAGCTGTAGCTAACGTCGCCGTAACCGTCGCCGTCGCGGTCAAATCCGTCGTAATCGTCAAAGTAGTTGCCACTCCATTCGTTTTGTAAGAGCTTGGATTGTGGGGTATCGTTTAGCACGATCTCCATATTGCCTTTAAATTTATTGTTTTTAAATACGCTTTTTAGCTGCGTGGCGTGGAATTGCACGCCGATGCTATTGTATTCGATATCGTTGTTTTCAAAAACGTTAAGTGAGCCCGGCTGATAGGGGGATTGATCCAGATAAAATCCGCGGGCGTTGTAAACGACTTTATTATCCGTAACCCTGAAATTTGAGCTATCCTTCATACCGATACCTACGCCGTAAGCGCCGTCTGCGTTGCGTACGACGTTACGTCTGGCGATATTATCGCTTGAAAACATAAAAAATAATCCCACGCTATTGCCGTCGTAGTAGTTATCCTCCACGACGTTGTGCCCGGAGTTCATAAAGTGCAATGAATAACGGCAGTTGTGGCCTTTATTGCCTGCGACGAGATTACCGTTTGAGAAGTAAAAAACGGTGTCGCGGACGTTGTGGACGTCGTTATTTAAAATTTTATTGGCGTTGGAATACCAAAGCTTTATGCCGTCGCCTTTGAAACTCGTGCGGTAGGTATTGCTTGAAATTTCGTTGCCCTCGATCGTTACGTCGTTTGCCTTGCTTAGCACGACGCCGTAGAGCACGTCTTTGATGAGATTATTTTTTATGATTACGCTGTTTACGTCGCTTACGTTGATCCCTGCATCCTCGCTAAGATGTTCGAAGCCTCCGTTTTGAATTGTTAAATTCTTGATTGTAACATGCGGAGAGCGGACGCGGATGACCGTTGCGTTGCGATCGCCTATGATCACGGCGGAGCGGTCTAGTCCGTCGATAGTAAGGGGTTTATCGATTAAAATATTGCCGTGGTACTCGCCTGTGGCTAGTTCGATAATATCGCCCGCTTTTGCGCTATCGATCGCGTCTTGAAGCTCGCCCGCGCCTAAAGCTAGGGCGAGCGAGAATGCAAGAAAGAAAAGCTTCATCTATGCTCTCGTAGAAATTTTTTCTTAGAAAATAGCGCTAGTGCCGATAGTAGCGACAGAGCTAGCATCAGCCAAAAGCCAAGAGTGGGATATGAATGGGTAGTAAAATGCGCCACGCTGCCGTCGCCGAATGCCGTAGGCATAAAAGGTTTGATCTTAAACGCGCCCCAATCTTGCAGATTGTGTCCGAACCAATACAGCCAGCCCACGTAGCAACCGATGAAGATAAGCGGCGCAATGATCGGAAGTATCATGAGTAGGGTTTGTCCCTTGCCGTCGTAGTATAAAAACGCAAGCATACCGATCGTAGCGATTATGAGATAATACGGCGATAGCGAGTGCTCGAGCGTGCCGCCGCGCCAGACGGGATACATTCCGATATAGTGGTTTAGGGTATTCATCTCGCCGACATCGCCGCTAAAACCGTCTACGTGGACGTAAAGTGGAATTCCATCGGGGAAAGCCTCTTTTGGATAGTTTGGCGCTTCGAGTGAAATTTTCCACACCGGTATGCTAGGTACGCCCACTTCAAATTTATGCTCCAACATCGCGCCTAGATCGTTTTTAACATCACTAGGAATTAGGTGATTTTTATACGATGCTTTCGTATAAAAATTCCATATCGGTGCGGAGTATGCGGGCAGCTGCGAGACGCTGCTAACCTGCCCCGATACGATTTTGCTTTGGACTTTAAAAAATCCGAGCGTAGGGATGGTAAAAGCGACCGTCATAATAAGCAGCGCTAAAATCGCGTAAATTTTATATTTTGGCATTTCGTCTCCTTTAAATTCTCCCCCTTGCGGGGGAGAGTGGGGCTAGTTAAGACCCGCGTTCTCATCGACCCATTTTAGGTATTCGATGATATCTTTGATCTCTTCGTCTTTCATATGCTGATTTGGCATGCGAAGGTTGAAGTAATTTATCATTGCCTTAACGTAGTCGTCTTCGTAGAATTTAGCAGGGTCTTTGATGAAATCGGCTACCCATTTCTCGCCGTTTTCGTGGCGGAGCAGGACGCCCGTTAGATCAGGACCGGAGCTTACTTGACCGATGACGTGGCAGCCGTTGCAGCCTCCGCGTAGGTAGGCCTTCTCGCCGTTAGATGCAGCCTCGCTCATAGGAGTGGAGAGCTCGCGGATTAGGTTATTTTTAGCGCGAAGTCCGACATCTGCGGTTTTTACTAGGTACTGCCAAACTTGACCTTCCCAAAGTATCGCGCCGTTCATATCGCCCGCTTTTACCGCGGCGTCTGCCTTGGCTTTGGTTTCAGGAATTTTGCCGTATTGATCCAGCGCGTCATCGACTAAAGCCTTGACCTTAGGATATTTCTCGTAGTTCTTCTCTTTTAAGAATTTAACTACCGATTGGATAACGTCGTCGGTGGCTTTATTCGTAGCTACTACCTTGTCGTATTCGGCTTTTAGAGCTTCTGGGCTAAGAGCTTTTAGCATAGACGCTTTAGCTGAAGTGTATTTTTTATTCGGATCTTTTACATATAGATATCCAAACATCTCAAGGTGCAACGCAGAGCAGAATTCTGTGCAGTAGAAAGGAAATACGCCCTCTTTATCCGCGATGAAATTTACGCTCGCAGTCTTACCCGGCTCAAGCGACATATGCAGATCGTAATCATCAACCGTAAAGCCGTGAGTTTCGTCCTCGGCACGCTCTAAATTTGTCATATAGATCGTTACGTTATCGTCCTTATTAACCTCGATGTGCTCAGGATTAATATGGCTGCGGATCGCCGTAGCATAGACTTTTACGTTTTTACCGTCGCGCTCGATGCGCTCTTGACCCGCTAACGTCATAGCAGGGTGCTGCTTACCAGTGCGAGAGTTTGTTCCCATAGTATAGGTAGGTTTCGTATGAAGCTTGCTAGCTGCGATAGAAACTACGTCGTGCGGCTCGCCAAGACCGATAGGAAGATCGTAAAGCATCTCCATTTTAGGCCCTGTAATGTCGATGAGCTGGTGATTTTGCGGATGAAGCGGTCCGATAGGATTAAATCTATCGATCGAAAGCTTATCCAGCGCGATTACGTATTTACCGACAGGCTTTGAGGATTTGCCCTCCATAGAATCAAGGTGACCGATATTGTAGTGGACGTTGATCCTATCTAAAACTTTTAGTGTCTTGTAGTTCCATTTTACGATCTGGCTATCGACGTAAAGCGATGTATAGATTACGCCATCTTGTGAATCGAAGGTGTTATGCAAAGGTCCAAGACCAAGCTCTGCTTGTCCGTGAAGCGTCTTTTGCATATCTAGGATCGGAATTCCGTATGGATCCTTGCCTGCGTATTCTTTTTTATCAATTAGCTCTTTGATCTTTTTAAAATCATAAACGCTAGCGTGAGTATCTAGTTTACCGCCGATAATGATATAGCGACCATCAGGGCTAACATCGACGCCGTGAGGGGATTTGGCTTCAGGGATCAAAAATAGCGCTCCCGCTTTTACGGCGGCGTCTATCGTAACGATTCTGTGTCCGTTTACGACCTTATAGTTTTTGCTGTCTTGAGCCAGCTTTTCTAGAATTTGCCAGTTGTAAACGTGCAGGTAGTCGGTATCGTTGCGGCTCATACCGGCTTCCATCGGAGGCAGACCCTTTTCGATGCCGCCTGTGTACATTTCGGAGTTAAAGCTATTGGTAAACGCCCAGCCGAAGCTCTCGCCCTTACCTGCGTCACTTAGATCTTGCATATATGGAGGAAGCTCTAGCGAGAAGGATTTATTTACGTCGATTTTGCCTTTATCGTAGTCAAATTTCCATAGCGTTACCGCACCGCGATAAACCGCCTGATACTCTTCGATCGGGTGCCAGTCATTATCGAAAGGGGCTGCGTATTGGCTGGTTTCGATGACGTATTCGGTATTAGGCGTTACGAAAGAGCCGCCGTGATCGCTTTTGATTACGGGATTTACGACTATTTGAGTGGTTTCGAAATCGGATAAATTTATAACCGCGATTCTTGGGTTTGCCTTATCGTTAATAAAGAGATAATCGCCTACGTATTCGCCGTTTTTTTCGCTGAAATTTGGGTGGTGAGTATCGCCCCAGTTGATCTCTTTGCCGTTAATGGAGCCCGATCTTAAGACCGCCTTGCTCTCCTCGTCAAAGCCGTATCCCTGCCAAGGCTCCGGGGTAAATACGCCGATATATTTGTAGATCCTCATTGACGGCACGCCGTAAACGATCACCTGTCCGCTTTGACCGCCGGAAGAGAAGACCATATAATCGTCCTTCCTGCCAGTCGGCTGATAGGTCTTAGCCGCCGCCAAAACGTCTTTTTCGCTTAAATTTCGTTCTTTCATCACGCGCTCTAAGTCACTATCTGCGGCACACAGGGCGCTTGCGGCGAACAAAACCGAGCCTAAAAGCACGGGTTTGAAACTTTTTAACATACTAATCCTTTCTTAGAATTTTAAAATTTTGCCTGATTTGCTGACTACGAGGATCGCTTCCCCGTCTGCGTACATCGCTAAAAATTCGCTTTTTAAATCCACAACCTCCTTTAATCCTGCTTTTTGATTTTCGTAAATTTTATCTTTAGTAGCGATAAACTGCGTGCCGCGGGCGCATACGATGGATTTGATCCAAGAGCCCACGCTTTTGCGCTCGCCGCTTTTTAAATTTATAAAATTCCCCTCTATATCGCCTGCAAACAGCGTCCCGTCGCAGTCTGCAAGCGCAGTGGCTATAGAGCCGCTTAAATTTTTATCGCCAGCTTCGGCTGAAATTTCGCTTCGAGTTTTAAGCCCCTCGTCTTGAAATTTTGCGCCTTTGAATTCTAAGCTTTGAAATTCCGCGCTCTTTGCACCGCTAGCTTTCGTTTTATTTGGCTCGGAGCCTTGCGCGCTTTTCGCATTATTAAATTCTGCATCTTTAAATTTCACGCTACCAAGCTCTCCCTGCGCGGCTCGATTAGGCGCTGTATCGATGCCGCTAAATTTAGTCGCGACAAGATCTGCGCTAAAACAGGCTACGCCGTTCCAGCTTGCGACGCAAAGTCCGTTAGCGCCCAGGCTAACGGCATTGATCCTGCCGTAATGAAACGAAATTCCGTGCAGCCCATCTGGGGCGGAATTTTTATTTAAAGATTGCCCGTTCGCGGTGGAATTTTCACCCAAGGCGTAGCCGCCGTCCGCGCTGTTATCAGGGTCTTCGTCTAATCTTATTAGTTGATTCTTATCTACTACCGCGTAAATCGCGTCTTTTGCGGCATAGATCGCATCTATTTGGGCTGTGCCGCTACGCCCCGTCTTAAGCGTGCGTAAAAACTTTAGTCTATCGTTTAGCACCGCGATTTCGGCTCCGCCCCAAGCTAGATAAATTTTGCCGTTTTTAAAATTTAGAGCCGTGATTTCGTTATCGCTGTATTTTTGCGCGAACTCCACATTCCATTTAGCAGTATCAAACATCCTAAGCTCGCCGCCACTGCCGCATAAAAGCAGTCGGTGCGAGCTTGCGTCGAATGTGCTCAGACGCAGCGTGGAGTTTAGATCAAAGCTATCAGCTGCTGCCATCTGCGATAAACAAATCAAAAAGGCAATACAAAATTTTATAAAATTCATCTTAATCCACTCTTTGCGAAATGATACTACTCCAAGGCTTAAAAATCGGTTTAAAGCTTGAGCTATAATGGAATTCTAAGTTTTCTTAAAAGTTGCGAAATTCTATGATATAAAAACAGCTCTAAGTGAAATTTTATTTTTCACATTTCGCTATAAATTCTGCTTTAAAATTATAATTTCAGTAAATTTTTATTTTGATAGATTTTTACAATTTGTAACGCTCCTTTAATTTTGTTTAAATAAAAAGTTAGTATAATCGCCAAAGTTTGTTTTAAATTTTACTGAAGGAGAAACTATGGAGTTTCTGACAAGTTTGTCTGAAAGCACTCAATTCTTTTTGCAGCTCATTATAGTCTTGGGCTGTTTGTTTTATGGTGCTAAAAAAGGCGGTATGGCGCTGGGAATTCTAGGCGGTATAGGCTTAGTGATCTTAGTGTTTGGATTTAGATTAGAGCCGGGTAAGCCGGCAGTGGACGTTATTTTAACTATCCTCGCAGTTGTCGTAGCAAGTGCAACGCTACAGGCTACGGGAGGGCTTGATGTAATGCTTCAAATAGCGGAGAAATTGCTTCGTAAGCATCCGAAGATGGTTTGTATCATCGCTCCAACTGTTGCGTGGACGCTTACAATCTTATGCGGAACGGGACACACCGTCTATACGCTGCTTCCGATTATCTACGACGTAGCGATTAAAAACAATGTCCGCCCTGAGCGCCCGATGGCTGCTTCTACGATCTCCTCGCAACTTGCTATCATCGCTAGCCCCGTTTCGGTTGCCGGCGTTTCGATGGTCGCGATCTTACTAGGCCAAGGCGTGCATATCGAGGGCTTTAGTACGTATTTGGATCTGCTAAAACTCACTATCCCTTCTACTTTCATCGGTATGCTTGCAATCGGAACGTGGTCGATTTTTAGAGGTAAAGATCTGGATAAAGATCCGGAATTTCAAGAAAAGATCAAAGATCCAGAGCAGAAAAAATATATCTACGGCGAAAGCACGACATTGTTAGGTCAAAAGCTTCCTAAGATTAAGTGGGTTTGCATGTGGATATTCTTAGCTACTATTGCGCTAGTTGCGGTTTTAGGTTACGAAAAAAGCTTGCGCCCTGCGTGGACTAAAAATGTTCCGGGCAAATCCGTAGAGATCATCGTCGATAAAAAAACGGTCAAAAATATCACGATCAAAGATGGTCAGGTTATCTCCATGGTAGACGGTGGCAAGGTCGTCTCAAACGTCAAAGAGTCCAAAGCCAAAGATGCGACGAAATTTAATAGCGTCGAAATTTACGACAAAGATAAAAAGCTTACTCAAAGCATCATCTCTCAAGACGGAAATGTCGTCATCACGACAGGCGATAAGAGCGAAAGTATCGCAAATGCAAGCATAGTCGTAAAAGATACTATGAAAAAGACCACAAATTTAAATATGGTCTTAACCATTCAAATTTTCATGCTCCTAGCGGCGTCCATCATGATGATTGTCTCGGGTATTAAAGCGGGCAATATCGCTAAAAACGAAATTTTTCATAGCGGTATGATCGCGCTCGTAGCCATTTATGGAATTTCATGGATGGCAGAGACTATGTTTACTGCTCATATCGAAATGCTAAAAGCGTCGCTAGGTAAGGTTGTTATGGCGTATCCGTGGACATATGTCATCGTTTCGCTGCTAATTAGTAAATTCCTTAACTCTCAAGCAGCAGCGGTTGCTACTTTCGTACCGCTAGCGGTTAGCATCGGTATCGATCCGGGTCTTATTATTGCGTTTGCACCGGCTTGCTACGGATACTATATCCTACCTACCTATCCGAGCGATCTTGCGGCGATCCAGTTCGACCGCTCCGGCACTACGCACATCGGCAGATTCGTCATCAACCACAGCTTCATTTTCCCTGGGCTAATAGGCGTTCTTACTTCATGCGCGATGGGCTTTATCTTCGCTCATATTTACGGCTATTTATAATAGTTGCGCTCGCGGGCATATGGCTCGCGAGCTTTAAATTTCAAATCCCAGCGGCTTTTTAAAATTTTATAAAATTTTGAAATTTTAAATGCTCTAAATTTTTAAATTCTAAAGCTTTCTAAATTCCGTTCATAACCCGCGCAAAGCTAAATCGTTTTAAATAAAATTTACGTTATAATCCCGCCAAATTCCACACAGGAGGCAGATATGCAAATCCCTATCGCATACGGCAAAGATGATCATCTAAGCTTAGAGATAAACGAGAAAAATTTGCTCGGTGTTTTTGATCCAAACCCCGTGGCTAAATTTGACGAAACGGCGCTCATCGCAAAGGCTCTGGCAAATCCGATAAATCAAAAAAGCTTTGACGAGTTTATAGCAGGCGACGAAAAGATCGTAATTATCGTAAACGACGGCACGAGACCGACGCCTACGGCAAAAGTTTTAAAGCAAATTTACCCGAAAATCCGCGAGAAAAATAAAATTTTCATCATCGCCACGGGCTGCCATAGAGAGGGCACGCTCGATGAGTACGAGATGATATTCGGCAAAGAAATTTACGCGGAGATCAGAGCCAAAAACGAAGTTCACGATCACGACTCCAAGCACGACGAGATGGTATTTTTAGGCGAGAGTAAAAACGGCACGCAGATGTATCTAAACAAAATCGTAGCAGAAGCCAAAAAAGTAATCGTCATAGGCTCGGTCGAGCCGCACTATTTCGCGGGCTACACCGGCGGTAGAAAGGCATTTTTGCCAGGCACCGCGTCGTACGAGAGCATCACGCAAAACCACAAGCTCGCCCTAAGCTCCGATGCGCAGGCGCTGCGCCTAGAGGGCAACCCCGTGCACGAGGATATGATCGACGCGATGAAGGTTCTCGCGCACATCGACGTTTTTTCGATCCAGACGGTGCTTGACAGCGAGCACGGCGTGTATTACGCAAGCGCAGGCGACCTCAATGACAGCTTTTACGACTGCGTGAAAAAGGCCGACGAGGTATTTTGCGTAAATATCCCGCACAAGGCAGATATCGTGATCTCGGTCGCGCCCTATCCGATGGACGTCGATCTCTATCAAGCGCAAAAAGCCCTAGATAACGGCAAACTAGCGCTCGCGCAGGACGGAATTTTAATAATGGTCGCAAAGTGCCGCACCGGCATCGGGCCAAAGCCGTTTTTTGATCTGATGGCTTCCGCTAACACGCCTAAAAAGGTGCTCGAAAAGATCAGCGCGGGCTTTAAGCTCGGCTATCACAAGGCTGCTAAAATGGCCGAAATCTCGCTCTGGGCACAAACCTGGGCGGTGAGCGAGCTTAGCGACGATGAGATGCGCGCCGTACACCTAAAGCCGTATCACGACATCCAAAAAGCCGTGGACGACGCGCTCGCGCAAAAGGGCGCGGACGCAAAAATCATCATCTTGCCGTTTGGCTCGATGACGGTGCCTAAGGCCTAGGCTTGGCTAAAATTTTATATTACGACGCGAGCGCTGGTATCAGCGGCGATATGAATCTAGGCGCGCTGGTGGGGCTCGGAGTGGATTTTGGCTATCTTTGCGCCGAGCTCGAGAAGTTAAATTTAGCCGGCGAATTTAAGCTAGAGCGCAAAAACGTGCTAAAAAACGGCATCGCCGCGACCAAAATCGACGTCGTGCCGCTAAAATCGCAGCCCCACGCGAGAAGCTACGCCGATATCAAGCAAATTTTAGAGGGTTCAAATTTAAGCAAGCGCTGCAAGCAAAGAGCGGGTGCGATATTTCGCACGATCGCCGAGGCCGAGGCCAAAGTCCACGGCACGCAGATAGATCGGGTGCATTTCCACGAGGTCGGCGCGATAGACTCTATCGTCGATATCGCGGGCTCGGCGATCTGCTTTGAATATCTTTTTGAAAATTTGGGCGTCTCGCGCGTGCTAAGCTCCAAAATCGAGCTTGGCGGCGGCGTAGCGATCTGCGATCACGGCGAGCTTAGCGTGCCTGCGCCAGCCGTTTGCGAAATTTTAAAAGGCGTGCCCGTAAGCCTCGGACGCACAAATTTCGAGATGACTACGCCCACGGGAGCGGCGATTTTAAAGGCTTGTGCGGACGAGTTTGCGGACGGCGCGAGCTTTAAAATAGAAAAGATCGGCTACGGCGCAGGCGATAAAGATGCCGCAGACTTTGCAAACGTGCTTCGAGTGATGCTTTGCGAAACCAATGAGGAGCGCGGCGAAGGGGACGAGCGAAATTTAAGCGCGCGCTCGGGCTGCGACGAGGTTTGTAAGCAAATTCTGATCTCCACGAATATCGACGATATGGACGCCGAGAGCTTTGCGCTTGCGTACGAAATTTTACGCGAAAACGGCGCGCTGGACGTGTTTAGCAGGTCTATTTTTATGAAAAAAGGGCGCATGGGTTTTGAGCTAAACGCGCTGTGCCGCAAGCAGGACGCGCAAAATTTAAAGAATCTGATATTTACGCACACGACGGCGATCGGCGTCCGCGAGATAGAGGTTGCTAAAACCGAGCTAAAGCGCGAGTTTGTGCGGGTGCAGACGAAATTCGGCGAGATAGGGCTTAAAATTTCTGGCACCTGCCAAACGCAAAAAATAAAGCCCGAATTTGACGAGTGCAAGGCCGCGGCGCTCGCGCACGACACGACAATCGAACGGGTGCGGAAAGAGGCGCTGAAAATCTATGACGAAACTAGAAAAACTAAAGGCTGATCTGCGCGGGCTTGGCGAGCTGGCGGTCGCATTTAGCGGCGGCGCGGATAGCTCGCTACTGCTGCGCGCGGCGCACGACACTCTGGGTGCGCGAGCGATCGGCATAACGATACGATCGCCCTACATGTCCTCGCGCGAGATCGCCGAGGCCGTAGAATTTGCCCACGCCTACGGCATCCGCCACGAAATTTTAGAGCTCGGCGTCGCAGAGGGGATCAAAAACAACCCCGAAAACCGCTGCTATCTGTGCAAAAAGGCGGTGTTTTCGCGCCTAATCGAGCGCGCCCGCGAGCTTGGCTTTAGACGCGTCGCAGACGGCACAAACCGAGACGATCTGGGCGAACACCGCCCCGGGCTCAAAGCCAAAGAGGAGCTGGGCGTGCTCTCGCCGCTGATAAATTTAACCAAATCCGAAATTCGCGAGCTCTCGCGCGAGCTAGGCTTGCCCACAGCCGAAAAACCCGGCTATGCGTGCTTGCTAACGCGCCTGCCGCATGGGCGTGAGATCACCCCGCACGAGCTAAATTTGATCGAAGCGGCGGAAAATCTGCTCATCGCAAGCGGCTACGCAAACGTCCGCGCGCGGTGCGACCGCAAAAATATAAAGCTGCAAATGCCCTTTTCTAGCATGCGCGACTTCTTAAACGACGCAAAATTTAAAAGCGTGGTTAGGCAGCTCGTGACGCTTGGCGCAGCGGAGGTGACGCTCGATCTAAAGGGGCTTAGAGAGGATGTTTTGCATGAGAGAGGATGAAATTTTAGAGCTTTTCGAGGGGATAAAAAGCGGCCGCGTGAGCGAGCAAGAGGCACTAAAATACCTAAAAAACTACCCATACGAAGACGTAGGCTGCGCCAAGATCGATACCCAGCGCGCCCTGCGAAACGGCGCAGGAGAGGTGATCTACGGCGAGGGCAAGACGGATGATGAAATTTTACGCATCGCTGGTGCGATCGGCGCGAGAGGGCAAAATATCCTAATCACGCGCACGAATGAGCGGGTTTTCAAGCGGCTGCGCGAAATCTTGCCGCAGGCGGAATTTAACGCTCGCGGCCGCATCATCAGCGTCAAATTTAAAGAGCCTGCGCTCACGCAAAACTACATCGCGATAGTATCTGCCGGCACCGCCGACGGCGCTGTAGTGGAGGAGGCGTACGAGACGGCGCGATTTCTAGGCAACGACGTGCGCAAATTTAGCGACGCGGGCGTGGCGGGACTGCACAGGCTGATCGCAAATTTAGAGCAGATACGCGGCGCAAATGTCGTGATCGCGGTAGCCGGCATGGAGGGTGCGTTAGCTAGCGTGCTTGCAGGCCTCGTGAGAGTGCCGGTGATTGCGGTGCCCACCAGCGTGGGATACGGCGCGAGCTTTGGCGGGCTGGCGGCGCTACTAGCAATGCTAAACAGCTGCGCAAACGGCGTGAGCGTCGTAAATATCGACAACGGCTTTGGCGCCGCGTATAACGCGAGCCTGATAAATCATCTCTGAATTTACGCCGCGCGAGGCAAATTTAATGGCTAAATATTTAAAAGGAAAGCGTTGCAAGAGGAAAATTTAAACGAGCAAAAAGCTGGGCTGAAAGACGCAGCAAAGCGCATGCAAAATACGCAAACAAGACAAAGCGCAAGAACGAGGCTAGCGTTTTTAGCCGCGGCGGTTTTGATTTTGGCGATCGAAATTTACATCGCGATCTGCGTAAAGGATGGCTTCGTACGCCACTACGCGGGCGACGTTTTGGCGGTTATCTTGCTTTACGCTTTGGCTCGGGCTGCATTTAGCGCGCCGCCTTTAAATTTGCCGCTTAAAATTTTCGCGTTTGCGGCGGCTTTGGAGCTCGCGCAGTATTTTGGCGCCGTGCAAATTTTAGGCATAGAAAATAAAATTTTAAAGATTATGATCGGCGGGACGTTTGATTTTGCCGATTTGCTCTGCTACGCTGCGGGCTGCGTCCTAGCGGGTGTCTATGAAAAATTTGAAAAAAGGAGAAGCGATGGATAAACAAAAAGCGGTAGAAAAAATGACCGAGGTCATGGCGAAATTCGTCGGCTACACGGGCAAAGTGCTGCCCGACGACGTGACGGCGAAGCTAAGCGAGCTTAGTGAGCGCGAGACGCAGCCGTTAGCGAGAGAGATCTACAAAACGATGTTTGAAAATCAGCGCCTAGCCAAGGAGCTAGACCATCCGTCCTGCCAGGATACGGGCGTGATCCAGTTTTTCGTGCGCTGCGGAGCGAACTTCCCGCTCATCGGCGAGCTTGAGGAGCTGCTGCGCGAGGCCGTACTGCGAGCGACGCGCGAGGCTCCGCTGCGTCACAACAGCGTCGAGACATTTGACGAGTATAACACCGGCAAAAACGTCGGCAAAGGCACGCCGAGCGTATTTTGGGAGATCGTGCCGCAAAGCAGCGAGTGCGAGATCCACACCTATATGGCGGGCGGCAAGGCAACCGTGCTGATGCCCGGCATGGGCTACGAAGGGGTCGTGAAATTCGTCATGGACATAATGACCAGCTACGGCATAAACGCCTGTCCGCCGCTGTTAGTGGGCGTGGGCGTGGGCACCTCGATCGACGTGGCGTCGCTACTATCTAAAAAAGCGCTGATGAGGCCGCTTGGCTCGCGTAATCCAAACGAGCGCGCCGCGCTAACCGAAAAACTGCTCGAAGAGGGTATCAATAAAATCGGCCTAGGCCCGCAAGGCATGAGCGGCGCAAGCTCCGTGATGGGCGTGCATATCGAAAACTGCGCCCGCCACCCAAGCGTCATCGCCGTCGCCGTAAACGTAGGCTGCTGGTCGCACCGCAAAGGCCATATCGTCTGGGACGAGCAGCTAAATTTCGACGTAAAATCGCACAAGGAGTTCGCGCTATGAGTAAGAAAATTTTAACCACGCCGATCGGCGCCGAGGATCTAGCGGATATCAAGATCGGCGACGTCATATACCTCACGGGGCACATCGTCACTTGCCGCGACGTGCCGCACAGACGCGTCGTGCAGGAAGGTCGCGAGCTGCCGCTAGATATAGCAGGCGGCGCGATCCTGCATGCTGGACCGATCATCAGAAAAGCGGGCGATAAAAGCTTTGAGATGGTCTCCGTGGGGCCGACGACTAGTATGCGGATGGAGAAATTTGAGCGCGAATTTATCGCCAAAACGGGCGTGCGCCTGATCGTGGGCAAAGGCGGCATGGGCGAGGGCACGATGAGCGGCTGCAAGGAGTTTGGCGCGATACACTGCGTATTTCCCGCGGGCTGCGCGGTAGTCGCCGCGACGCAGGTCGAGGAGATAGAGAGCGCGGACTGGACGGAGCTTGGGATGCCAGAGACGTTGTGGAAGTGCCGCGTGAAGGAGTTTGGTCCGCTCATCGTCTCCATAGACGCGCACGGAAATAATCTTTTCGAGCAAAACAAGGTCAAATTTAACGAGAAAAAGGACGCGGCGCTAGCTGAAATTTTACCGCAGGTCGGGTTTATAAAGTAGTTAAATTTTGACGGCTCGGGGTTTAAATTATGCGCCTTAAATTTTTACGCCCTGTCGCTAAATTTTAAAATTTAGCGCTGCAGTAAGGATTAAATTTTTGAGACACTTAGGTATAAAGTCTTTAAATTTATGAGAGTTCTAGTAAAATTTTAAAACGATAAAGGATCAATATGGGTACCGCCAAAGAAAATATCGAAAAAAGATTAACGGAAATATTGCAGCGAGACAATGCAGTCTGCGTCGTTTTAGACGGTGAATGGGGCGTAGGAAAAACAACTTTTTGGAAAAATTTTTCTGCCAAAAATTTCGATAAAAATTCTGTTTATGTCTCTTTGTTTGGTAAGGAAAGCATCCAGGAAATTAAGCAAGAGATAAATTTAAAATTTTATAGAAATAATAAAGTCGTATCAAAGATATTAGAAAAAAGTAAAAAATTTAATCTTACAGGTATTTTCAGTTTCTTTACAAAAAGATTGACTGATAATAAAATTGCAGAATTTAGTTTAATTATGCTGGACTCCCTGTATACAGATAAGTACAAAGATGCAATAATCTGCTTCGATGACTTTGAAAGAATGTCTAATAAGATAAATTTAAAAGATGTTTTAGGACTGATTTCTGAATATAAAGAGCAGCAAAATTGTCATATAGTTATGATTTTAAATCGCTCGAAGATGACGGCTCCTGCTAAAGAAATCCAAAAAGAAGATAAGAAAAATTTAGAAGATAAAGAGCTCAAAAATGCTAGTCAAATAAAAGATAATAAAACAGAACTAGAAAAAATTTTATCGCAATACAAAGATAAAATTATGGACTACGAATTTTATTATAATCCGACCCCGCAGGAATCTTTTAGTACCATATCGAGCGAGCTAGGGGAAGTTTACCGAGATGCGGCATCACAGTATTTCGCAAAGCACGCCATAAATAACATTAGAGTGATGAGGCGAGCGATAAATGCGCTGAATGATTATAAACAACATCTAGAAGACAAGCTGCAAAAATATCAACCCATAAAAGACAACGTCATAACTTATATACTAGGAATATCAATCATAAATGCGATGAATTCTTCCGCCGAGATCGAGCGATTTCTTGGTAAATTAGACTACCGTAGCAATTTAACAGATGTGTATGAATTATTTAAAAATGAAAAAGACACTGGCGACCTATATTATGCATTTAAATTTACAAATGATGAATATTACTATTGGCTAGGTATAAACATACTATCATATACTAAAAAATCAATTATAAATATTGAGGAATTTAATATTATTATAGAAAATATCATCAATAAAGAATACGATAAACATAAGGGTAGGCTGTATATAGAAATTAGAAAAGAAATTTTAGAGGAATACTTAAACGGCACATTAAATTTACAGTATGATAACGGCATTTTTGTAGGCAATCTCTTTACTCGTCTAGAAACAAATAAAGAGAATATAATAGATATAGTCGGGGTTAGTCCTTTTATTTTATACATAGAAACACTGGAAAAATTTGATGAAGAAAATAAGCAAAAATACCATGAATTTGCGACTAAAGTTTTACTGGATTATATAACGGATATTTTCGAAAACTACCAAAATCAAAATTTATATAACGATATTTTAGACGAGATGATAAATTTTGATGAGCGTGTTAAGGAGCTACACGATAACCTTATAACAAAAAATGAAATATATAAGATATCGTCTGCAGAGAGGATAATAGAAAATATTTTTAAGACCAGAATTCCAATCCAAAAAGAATTATCCTCAAAAATAACGGAAGAAATTTTAGAAAAATATTGCTATGAAAATTTGGAATTTCTTCGTAGCGCGATAGGATTTTTGCAAAGAGATATTTCTAGACTCCCGGACAACAAAGAACTAAAAGATAAAATTTTAAAAGTATTTAAAAATTTATCAGAAAACGGCGACGAAAATCAAAAACTTAAGATGAAATTTATACTTGAAGATTTGAAGGAAAAGGCTCATTTAGAATAAGCCTTTAAATTTTTATTTCAACTCGCCCCAATCTTTTGCCGTATTTAGCGAGGTTTTCAAGTGAAATGAATAGCTCGTAAAATTTCTTGTGTTATTTTGGGCTACCTTTAATTTTTGCGCGCGCTATTTTTTCTCCGCGAATTTCACGCTTGCATAGAGGTAGCTTGCAAGCCCCAGCGCGCCCAGTATCGCGCCCGCCTCGCCTATGTGCTCAAGCCCGAATCTCGTTGCGATTTGATGCCCCAAAAGCGCTCCGCCGCCGATGCCTACGTTGTAGATAGCCGAATAGATCGATATCGCGACGTCAGTAGCGTCGGGAGCTAGCGCCAAAACCCTAATCTGCAAGCAGAGTCCAAAGCCGGAAATACCTATCCCCCAGACGAAAGCTACAAGCAGCAGCGCTACGTCATTTGCGACAAAAACCTTTAGCGTTAGCGCCGAGGCTAGGATAAAGAGGATCGAGCAGATCAAAAAGGCGTTCGCAAATGAGCGGTAAAGCTTTGAAAAAAGCGCGCTTGCGGCGATTCCCGAAGCACCGAATGCAAGCAGGACGTAGGTTACGAAGTGATCGCCCGCGGGATTAAATTTCGCCACGAAGGGCTCGACATAGCTGTAGGTCGTAAAATGCGCGCCTACGATCAAAAACGTCAGCAGATACAAAGCAAGCAGCATCGGGCGCCTTGCAAGCATCGGCAAGCTCGCAAGAGAGCCCGCGCGGCGACTCGGTAAAAACGGTAAAATTTTCCAAAGAAACAGCGCCTCCGCCGCCGCAAGCGCGCCGATTGCAAAAAACGTAATCCTCCAGCCGAAAAGCTCGCCTACCACGCGTCCCAAAGGAAGCCCCAAAACCATCGCAAGCGAGGTGCCCAAAGCCAGCATGCCGATGGCCTGAGAGCCTTTATTTATCGGCGCTACGCGCACGACGAGCGATGAAGTGATCGACCAAAAGATCGCGTGCGAAATTGCGATACCGAGTCGCGCGATTACCAAAACGGCAAAATTCCACGCAATGGCCGCCAGGACGTGGCTTAGCGTAAACAGCACAAAAAGCCGCAAAAGCAATCTCTTGCGCTCAAGCTTTGAAGTAAGCAGCATCAACGGTAGCGAAAGGATACTCACCGCCCACGCGTAGATCGTGATGATTAGGCCCGTACTCGTAACATCCATCTTAAAATCCGCCGCGATGTCGCTTAGCAGGGCCACGGGGATAAATTCCGTCGTGTTAAAAATAAAGGCGGCAAACGCTAACGCGACAACTCTCGTATAAGCGATTTTATGGACGTTCATCGGTTTTCCTTTGGGCTTTTAAATTTGGCTTTAAGTTTAGCGCATTTAGCGGTTTTTAGCTTTTCGAGTTCTGCTCGGAATTTTAAAATTTTAAAATTCCGCGCCGTATATACGTGCCGCGTTTCGTGCTAAATCTAAGCGGAGGATTATAGCTAAATTTATCCTCCGCGCAGCTTGCGGAAATAGAATTTACGCTCAAAACGCAAAGTCGCATGGAGTAAAATTCACGTAGCGATCAATCGATGAAAATTTAAAATGAAATTTGCGCTGCGCTCGGCAGGAGGCAGTAAAATTCCTTGTATTTGGCGGAATGCGCTGAAATTTTATATACCGCGATGTCGCAAGCCATAAATAAAAATTCGCTACGTCGAGTTTGGATGCGTATAGCGGTTGAGGTTTTGTAGTGGCTAAATTTATTATCCAGTCTTGTTGCGATATGAGGTCTTTTTATCTTGTGGCAAGTGCATTTTTAAATTTCTTAATTTTCGCGCATTCCCGTCATTTGATATTTAGGTTAGAATTTCAAGCCAGACGGCTAAATTTGCATTTAATCTCTACCGCTGCTCGCGATCCGCGCTTAAAGTATGCAAAAAATTATTTTCAAAGCGGCGAAAGAGCCCGTCTCAAATCGTCCGCAATGCTCGTCTAAAACTGCCAGCAGATCGCGCTTGTAGCCCGCCTGCTGTGATAAAGCTTTAGAATTTTATTCGGTTTGCGAAGCATTTAAATTTTTAAGCAATAAATATGTAAAATTAGTGAAATTTGATAATTCCAAAGGAACTAAAAATGGCAAAAGTTATGAAAACGATGGACGGAAACGAGGCCGCGGCTTACGTCTCATACGCCTTCACCGAGGTTGCGGGCATCTATCCGATCACGCCTAGCTCGCCGATGGCGGACTATACCGATATTTGGGCGTCGCAGGGCAAGAAAAACCTCTTCGGCATGCCCGTCAAGGTGGTCGAGATGCAAAGCGAGGGCGGCGCGGCGGGCACTGTGCACGGCTCACTCCAAGCGGGCGCGCTTACGACGACGTACACCGCATCGCAGGGGCTTTTGCTAAAAATTCCAAATATGTATAAGATCGCAGGTCAGATGCTTCCGGGCGTCATTCACGTCGCGGCGCGCGCGCTTGCGGCGCAGGCGCTCTCCATTTTCGGCGATCATCAAGACGTCTATGCCTGTCGCCAAAGCGGCTTTGCGATGCTTGCAAGCGACAGCGTGCAGGAGGTGATGGATCTGGGCGGTATCGCGCATCTTGCGGCGATTAAGGGGCGAGTGCCGTTTTTGCACTTTTTCGACGGATTTCGCACCAGCCATGAAATTCAAAAGATCGAGGTGATGGACTATGCCGAGTTTGATCGCCTGCTCGATCGCGAGGCCGTGCGTAAATTTAGAGCTGACGCGCTAAACTCCGAGCATCCTAAAACTCGCGGCACGGCGCAAAACGACGACGTGTATTTTCAGACGCGCGAGCTAGTCAATAAATTTTACGACGCGCTTCCGGACATCGTCGCGGAGTATATGAGCGAAATTTCAAAGATCACGGGGCGATCGTACGCGCCTTTCGTCTATTACGGCGCAAGCGAGCCGCAGCGGGTGATCGTCGCGATGGGCTCGGTCAATCAAGCCCTTGAGGAGGTGGTCGATCATCTAAACGCGAAGGGCGAGAAGGTAGGCGTGCTAAAAGTGCATCTCTACAGGCCTTTCAGCCTCAAATATCTCTTCGCCGCGATGCCTAAAAGCGTGCGCAAAATCGCCGTGCTAGACCGCACGAAGGAGCCCGGCAGCCTCGGCGAGCCGCTGTATCTGGATATAAAGGCCGCATTTTACGGGCGCGCGGACGCCCCACTCATCGTGGGCGGCAGGTATGGGCTAAGCTCTAAGGACGTCGACCCTGCACAGCTAATCGCCGTGTATGAAAATTTAAAGGCGGATGAGCCTAAAAACGGCTTTACGATCGGCATCGACGACGACGTGACTCATCTATCCCTTCCCGTGGGAGATAAAATTTCACTCGGCTACGAGGATGAGACCGAGTGCTTATTTTACGGCCTCGGCGCGGACGGCACCGTGGGCGCGAATAAAAATTCCGTCAAAATCATCGGCGATAAAACCGATCTTTACGCGCAGGCGTATTTCGCCTACGACAGCAAGAAATCGGGCGGCTACACGCGCTCGCACCTACGCTTCGGCAAAAGACCGATCCGCTCGACCTATCTCGTCTCAAATCCGCATTTCGTCGCCTGCTCGGTCGCTGCGTATCTGGACATCTACGACGTCATCGGGGGCATCCGCGAAGGCGGCATCTTTCTTTTAAATTCCATTTGGGGTGCCGAGCAAACAGCGGCAAAGCTTCCGAACAAGGTCAAAAAAATTCTAGCTGCCAGACGGGTAAAATTTTACATTCTAAACGCCACCAAACTAGCACGCGATATAGGGCTCGGAGGCCGCACCAATACGATCATGCAATCGGCGTTTTTCAAGCTCAGCGGCATCATTCCGTTCGAGCAGGCGCAGAGCTATATGAAAGAATACGCCAAGAAAACCTACGCCAAAAAGGGCGAAGCGGTCGTGGCGATGAACTGCGACGCGATAGATAGGGGAGCGGACGCCTTGGTGCAGGTAGCGATCGATCCTGCATGGGTAAATTTAAAGGACGACGCGGCGGATACGAACGATAAATACAAAGGCGACGAATTTATCGAAAAGATCGTAAAGCCGATGAACGCAGCGCGCGGCGATAGCTTGCCGGTCTCGGCGTTTTTAGGGCACGAGGACGGCGGGTTTGACGCGGGCACGACGCGATTTGAAAAGCGCGGCGTGGGCGTCACGGTGCCTAAATGGATCGAGCAAAACTGCATCCAGTGCAACCAGTGCGCCTTCGTCTGCCCGCACGCCGTAATCAGAGCGTTTTTACTAGACGAAAAAGACGAGGCCGCCGCTCCTTTAAATTTAAGAGAGCATCTGCTAGAAGCCAAGGGCAAGGAGCTGAAGGGGCTAAAATATAAGATCCAAGTAAGCCCGCTAGATTGTACGGGCTGCGCGCTTTGCGCCGAAAACTGCCCGAGCAAGGAAAAATCGCTCGTTATGGTGCCGCTTGAAGAAGAACTCGCTAAGGGCGAGCAAGAAAGCGCAGACTTTTTATTCGAGTATGTAAGATACAAAGACGATTTGATGGACAGATCAAGCGTCAAGGGCGTGGGCTTTGCCCGCCCGTATTTTGAATTTCACGGCGCATGTCCGGGATGCGGCGAGACGCCGTATATCACGCTGATAACGCGACTTTTCGGCGATCATATGATCGTAGCCAACGCCACGGGCTGTAGCTCGATCTACGGCGGATCGGCGCCTTCGATGCCGTACCGCAAGGACGAGAACGGCCGCGGCGTCGCGTGGGCGAACTCGCTTTTTGAGGACAACGCCGAGTTCGGGCTGGGAATGAAGATCGCAAGCGAGACGCTGCGCCATAAGATCGAGGATCTAATGCTGGGTTCGCTCTCAAGCGTGCCAAACGCGCTAAAGGCGCTTTATCACGACTGGATCGAAAACAGAAACGATACGCTAAAATCCGCTCAGATCAGAGATAGGCTGGTGCCGCTGCTAGAACAAAATTTGGACGCGCCCGGGGTTTGTGAAATTTTAGAGCTGAAGCAATATCTAAACAAAAAATCGCAGTGGATCATCGGCGGCGACGGATGGGCCTACGACATCGGCTACGGCGGGCTCGATCACGTGCTGGCTACCGGCGAGGACGTAAACGTGCTGGTGCTGGATACGGAGGTTTACTCAAATACCGGTGGGCAGAGCTCCAAAGCTAGCCGCCGCGGCTCGATCGCGCAGTTTACGGCAGGCGGCAAGCGCGTTCAGAAAAAAGACCTAGGTCAAATCGCGATGACCTACGGCAACATCTTCGTCGCGCAGGTAAATTCCAATGCAAACCAAGCCGCGACGCTAAAGGCGATCATGGCGGCAGAGGCTTACCCGGGACCTAGCCTCATCATAGCGTATTCGCCGTGTATCGCGCACGGTATCAAAGGCGGCATGGGCAGCTCGGGCGATCAAGCCGAACTTGCGAGCAAATGCGGCTATTGGCCGACCTACACCTTCGATCCGCAGCTTGCGGCGGAGGGCAAAAATCCGCTTAAAATTTCATCCAAAGAGCCGGACTGGAGCCTTTATGAGGAATTTTTGCTAAACGAAGTGCGCTACAACGCGCTTAAAAAGATCGATCCGGAGCACGCGGGTAAGCTTTATGAAGCAAACAAAGCCGACGCGATGAGGCGCTATCGCCAGCTCAAGCGGCTTGCAAATGCCGATTTCGGCGATGAGGTTATCTCTGCGGGCGTCGCGAGCGAGAATGCTTAAGCTTTGTAGTTAGTTTTTAGAATTCCGGGTCGCAGAATTTGTGACCCAGGAATTTCGTTAAATTCCAAAAGGAAAATCCATGAAAAAAATCGGGCTAATCGGCGGCATGAGTTACGAATCTACGATTACCTATTATGATGGGATCAATCGCAAAATTAACGAGCGTCTAGGCGGGCTAAGTAGCGGCGAAATCCTGCTAAGTAGCTTAAATTTCGACGAGATCGAGCGGTGTCAAAGAGATAATGAGTGGGACAGGGCAGGTGAAATTTTAGCTCGTCACGCGCGGGTTTTGCAAAGCGGCGGAGCGGATTATATTTTTCTTTGCACTAACACGATGCATAAGTGCTACGAGGCGATAAATGCCGCTATCTCCGTGCCTTTCGTGCATATCGCGGACGCTACGCTAAATGAGTTGCGAAAACGTGGCGTGCAAAAAGTAGGGCTGCTCGGCACGATCTACACGATGACGCAGGATTTTTACAAACAGCGCTTGATAGATGGTGGCGTAGAGGTGCTCGTACCGAACGCGGACGAAATGGAAGCGGTAAACGAAGTAATTTTTGATGAGCTTTGCTTTGGTAAAATCTTACCGCACTCCAAAGAGAAATTTTTACGGATTATAGAAGGACTTAGAGCTCGCGGCGCGCAGGGCGTGATACTGGGCTGTACGGAGATCGGGCTGCTCGTATCGCAAGCAGATACCGCCGCGTGGCTATTTGATACTACGCAGATCCACATCGATGCGGCAGTAAGTCTAGCTTTAAGCGAGTAAATATCAAATATGAGCCGGTAAAATTCCGGCTTATAATTTCAAATTTTTATATACATTATCAGTTAAATTTAATCTTTCTCTGTTATAATAACAACTATCAATCATAAAAGGGGATGAAATGAACGTTTTAGTTATAGGAGCAGATGAAATTACGCCCATTAAGGCGGTTTTAAAAGACCTTGGCGCGAGTAACATCGAGCACTGGGATGCACGAAACGAAAATCGCGTAAATCGTAAGCCGATCCCGCAAGATACCGAGTGTGTCGTTATGCTTACGAGCTTTTTGAACCACAACACGATGAAAAAGATCAAAGGCGAAGTCAAAAAGCGCAAAATCCCGCTCGTATGCGCTAAAAGAAGCGTCAGTTGCGTGTTTTGCGAGTATTGCAAGGTTTTCAATCTAAATCAAGAATTTAACTGCTCCGCCATCGAAAACGAATAATTTGGCGCTGCTTAGCAGCAAAGCGCACATCTGTAAAAGGCGCAAAATTTTATAAATATCGGTGCGCTCTGCTGCGAAATATAGATGAGTTTAAAAAGATGAGATCGAGCCAAAAGACTGGAATATGAGCAAGAAAACGAGCGAGCGAAAATACCGCAAAAACGACGAAACCCGCGAAGTAAAAGATAGCAAAATGCACGGCATTCTAAAAAGCCGAGAGGTAAGCGACGAGATAGGCGGCGGGGCGCAAAATTTTTGGCAGCGAGGCGAGCTTTTCGGCTTTGACGCAGACGGACGCGAGATCGCTTCGCAGCCGTTTTGCAGCCTTCCTCTGCCCGCTCGCGCAAAGGCGATGCTCACGCTTTATAATTTTAGCGTGGATGCGGATTATAGAATTCCGCCCGTAAATTTAAAGGGCGCTTCGCAGTTTCGCGCCGCGTTTTTAAATTTTATCGCTTCCGAACTTGGGCGCGGGGCTCGTAAAATTTACCGTTTCAAGCCTGCCGTGAAATTTTGCGCGGCGGATAATGCGATAATCTTTGCTTAGCTGCGCGATATGCCGCTGCCCGTATTTGCTG
>NZ_CALIMY010000146.1 GCF_938045205.1 uncultured Campylobacter sp. | reverse complement strand
AGCCCGCTTATAAGCTAACTCGCGCAATCGTGAGCTTGCGTAGCGGATTGCTGCTAAACGGAGACGATGCATTTCGCAACTTCGTATTTTGCAAAATCACGCTTCGCAATGCAGGCGCACAGCTGCAGCTTGTGGGTAAATCAGGCGAGCTCATCGTAGTTCGCAAGAGCGGTTTTAGCCTAGGCGTGGTTACGAGCTTTAAAAAAATTCTACCTCAATCCAGCCATTTATGATAATGATATAAAAAAAGCACTAGAGCTTTGCCGCGGAGCAAACCTCGATGCCGTATATCTTGTCTATCCAAAAAATGAAAATTTTAACCGCCACGTCGAGATAAAAAGCGAATGCTTTAAGGGAAATTTCATTATGAAATTAGTACCATACAAGCTCACCGACAAAATTTATTAAAAGGATACCAAATGGTTGGAATTATTTTTGGAAGCTCGATGGGTAATACCGAGGACGCCGCGAAGCTAATCTCCGAAAAGCTAGGCATAGAAAACGAGCTTAAAAACGTTGCGGACATCGCGCCTGCAGATCTAAATAAATACACCGCGCTCATCATTGGCAGCTCCACGTGGAACGACGGCGAGCTGCAGGACGACTGGGCGGGCTTTGATTTCTCAGCCCTTGATGTCGCGGGCAAGACCGTCGCGATTTTCGGCATGGGCGATAGCTCAAGCTATAGCGATGCGTATTGCAACGCGATGGGCGAGCTATATGAAAATTTCAAAAAAGCGGGCGCAAAGATCGTAGGCGCGGTATCTACCGACGGATACGAGTTCGACGAGAGTAAGGCCGTAGTGGACGGCAAATTCGTTGGCCTCGCGCTAGATAATGACAATCAAAGCGACCTCACCGAGAGCCGCATCGAGGCGTGGGTAGCGCAAATCGCTCCATCTTTTAAATAGTTCTCCTTTAAATTTGCTGCGAAGCGTGTGCTTCGCAGCACTGTTCTTACAGATTTAGTTATAACTTCTTAAATTTAGCACTAATTAAAATACAGAAATTTTAGAATTTTCGTAGTTACATAAAATTAAGCAATATATAAGAAGTGCTGAGTAAAATATTTCTTTTAAAATTTTAAAAAAGATTTGCAATGGCTAGTTTTCTCTCTAAATCACCTAAAAGCACGTATTTCAATAAAGACTTTTCTAAAACGGAAAAAGAGCTTAACGAACTTTTTGATCATAAAAGCTTAAAGATAGAACTTACAGATGGCTTGCAAAATGCTCTAGACGAACTTTCAAATTTGCACTCCAAGCTTCCGGAAAATCAAACCAGCACGCTTTTACATCTTTGTGAAGCTAGTGCAATTAGCGCTATTACGTCACAATTTGGGCTGGCTAGCCTAATTATAGATGCAAGAGACGGAGGTAGCGTAACGACCGTGCATAATTTTGAAAAAGGTATAACGGCAAATGAAGCAGACGCTGCAAGATATAGCGATATGATAGCAAATCGTAATGGCAAATACTTAGAAGTAAGAAATAAAGTAGGATACGATAAGCCACTAGTAAAAAGACGAAACGAAGCCCTTCAGAATGAAGCCATCATAATAGATGAATACACTGGCAGAAATTTACCAAAATATGGCAGGGTGCACTTAGATCATATTGTGTCGGTAAAAGAGATAGAAAGCTCTGTGTCTGCAAATTTGGCTCTAAGCCCCGAGGAACGCGCCAAAATTGCGGCAGATAAAGAAAATCTAGCTCTTATCGATGGCAGCATAAATCAGTCGAAAGGTAGCGATGAGATGAAAGTTTTTTTGAATAAGGAAGATAAAAAGACGGGGCAAAGAAAGGCTGAAAAATTTGGCATTGATGAGCAGAAAGCTATGCAAAAAGATAAGAAGGCTAGAAAATTTGTCTATGGTGAAATAGATAAGGCAAAGGTTAAAAAATACTCAAAAGAACTCTTGACTACAGGTTGTAAAGATATCACCAAGATAATGGCATACACAGTTATAGGCGTTGCTATGAGAGAAATTGCACAAGGAGCTATAACCGAAATTAAGCTTGCTTTTAAACAAAGAGGGAAGGAGAGCTTCGGTGAAATTTGGGTGAGATTTAAGACTAGAATGAGTGAAATTTTAGATAGTCTGAAATCGAAATGGAAAGATTTGGTGGCAGGCAGTATAGAGAAAGGATTAACATCTTTTATATCAAATTTGGGCGTATTTTTAATCAACGTTTTTGCTACCACGTTAAAACGCTTCGTGGCGATGATAAGAGCAGGATTCGTCTCGTTAAAAGAGGCAGTTAAGATTTTAGTTAATCCACCTAGGGGTTTAGATAAAGATGAGGTTGGCTATCAAGCCGTTAAAGTATTAACTGCTGGATTAATTGGCGCTCTATCGCTAGGGCTGAGCGAAGCTATAGATAAATTTTTGCTAAGCATTCCTGTTTTGACGCCTATTTTTTCCTTTATAGTACCGGTAATAGGCAAAAGTGTGGGAGATATCGTAAGCACGTGCTTATCTGCAATTCTGGGTGGGGTACTAACGACTATAGTAATTTATTTTATGGATAAGCTTCATTCTCAAAGTAAGGCTGATAAAATCCAAATTCAACTCGTAACAAAAAGTGGGGAGATATCGGCATATCAAGTGGCTCTGAGCTGGGTGGCTTTGAGTGAGGCATACGACGAGTTCTTCGTAGATGTGAAACAAAGTATAACAAAGCTAGCGAATACGATACGCATAGTGCGTGATAGTTCGCAAGAAACAAGCATGGCGGTATCGAATTTTATCGATAAGATGCAGAATTTAAGAATTAAACTAAATAAAACAATCGAGAAGTAAAAATGGAAAATTTAGTAAGGGACGAGACTATATCGGTCGAAGTTCTAGAAAAAATGTCGCAAGACGAGCTAGATGAATTAGCAAGAAAAAAAGCTCAAGAGATATTTTTAAATATCCAAGGAGCTAAAGAAAAAATAGAAAAGGCAAAACGTCTGTCATCGGATGCCGAGGGCTTGGACATAGGTGGATCTGATATAAAAAATTTAATAACGCTCGGTATTTGCGGCAAGAGTAGAGAAGATAAACTAGCCGATGCACTAAGGCTTACAAACAAAGCTCAAATTAGCCAGAATGATGCGATTGACGAGCTTTCTGAAATTATACGAGAATCTATAAAATTTACGCAAATGACAAGCAAATTCTCGTTATCGCTACACCGTGCTATGGCATTTCTATTTGAAAACGGGATAAAAGATGCAAATGGAAATATTATCAAATTAAGTGATGAGAGTGCAAAAGCGTTTCGTAGTCTTGTAGACGCTACAGAAAAATTTGCAGTAGACCAGGCAAGGCTTGACGATAAACATGAGCAAATGTCTCAACAAATTAATCAAATTTACACTACGCTAAATAGTAAAGCTCAAATCGATGACGCTCAAGAAGCAGCAATTACTAGTAATGCAAAAAATATTGAGAAGATTATTTTAAATCTAGATGATAAAAATAATCTAGACACCAAGCAGACGAGCTTATAGCAAAGAATGCAGCTTTGATAGCACAAAATTCTGAAATCTTGCGCAAACTTCAAACTAAAAGTAGCATTAAAATTTATATGATTTGCACTCTATCTTTGGTAATTTCGCTAATTAGTCTAGCATTGCACTTTATAAAAATTTAGTCTTTTTGCCCTAAAGCCCGAGCTCTATCGCCAGATCCTTTACCGCTTTGAGATTTACCTTGCCGCTACCTAGCACCGGGATTTGCTCCACCTTTTTCACGACGCTTGGCTGCATTATCGGCGCCAGCGCGGAGTCCTTCAGGCGGCGCGAAATTTCATCCTCGCTCGCCTCACCCACGTAAAGCAGAGCGATCTTCTCGCCCTTTTTCTCGTCTTTTAAGTTTACACACGAATAGATCGCGCTTTCGCCCAAAATTTCGCCCACGGCGCTTTCTACCGCGCCCAGGCTAATCATCTCGCCGCCGATTTTGGCAAAGCGTGAAAGGCGGTCGGTGATAAATAAAAACCCGTCGTCGTCGATATAGCCGATGTCGCCGCTTTTGTAGTAGCGCACGTCGTTTATTTGCGCGATCGCTTCGGCGGTTTTTGCCGGCTCATCGTAGTATTCCTTCATAACCTGATGTCCGCCGATTAAGATAAGCCCCTCCTGCCCGTTTGATAGCGGTTGCAGCGAGGCGGGATCGGTTATTTTTATGACCGTGCCCGCAAGCGGCAAGCCGACGCTCTTTTCGCGGTTGAAGTGAAGCTCTTTGAAAAAATCGGGTTCGAGGACGTTCGGCGTATTTACGCTCACCACCGGCGCGGTCTCGGTCGTGCCGTAGCCCTCGTAAATTTCGATTCCAAATTTTATCTTAAATTCCTTTCGGACGTTTTCATTTAGCTTCTCCGCGCCCGCAATCGCCAGGCGGATGCTTGCTAGCATAAGCGGATTGAGCCTTTTATTTTTGGTGTAGAGCCTAAAAAACGTCGAAGTGCCGAACATTATCGTAGCGCCGTATTTTGCGCTCATCTTGCCGACGCTAAAGGCGTCCGTAGGATCGGGTACGTGGATGCTTAAAATTCCGTCGTTTAGCGGAAATAGCGTCGTTACGGTAAGCCCGAAGCAGTGAAAGATCGGCAGCGACGCTAAAATCGCGTCGTGCTCGGTAGCGTTTATGAGCTCCGAAATTTGACGGACGTTCGCCATTATATTTTTGTGCGTCAGAACCACGCCTTTGGGCTTTCCCTCGCTGCCGCTGCTAAATAAAATGGTCGCTACGTCCTCTATCGCGTGCGGCTTAAAATACAGCGCGCGAAATAAAATTTTAGGCATCAGCAGCGATTTTAGCGCGCAGGCTATGCGCTCGTTTTTAGAGGTACCCGCGCTTAAATCTTCAAGATACACGAGCCGATCGCCGATCGAGCTCTCCAGCTCAAAGCCCTTTGATTTGAGCTTTTCTACGAATTTGCGAGAGCTGATGATCGTGCGGATATTTGCTTTATCCGCGCAGTAGATTAAATTTTCCTCGCTTAGCGTGTAGTTTAAATTTACGCTCGTTTTGCCCATCGCAAAAAGCGTTAAATTTACGGCGCTTGCGATGACCGAGCTAGGCAAAACGATACCTACGTTTTCCTCGCTGCTTATGCGGCTTTTTAGTCTTTTGCGAAGTATCAAAATGGCGCTCATCATCGCTAAATTTGTGAAGCTCACTCCCGTACTATCGACCGCCACGCGCTTAAAAGGCGATCGTTTGGCCTGATTTAGCCAGTTGTAAGCAAGCGGCTTTAGGCTTGCGAGGTATTTGCCCCAGCTGAAAAACGATAGCTCCGTTACCGCACGTTTTACTTCATGCGCCTTGGAATTTGCCTGAATCGGCGCGCCGAAGCTTACGCGAAGTGCGTTTTTACCGCTTTGCGAGATCGTTCTTTTATAATGCTCGCTGGCGCGCGAAAACGTCGATCCCCAAAGCCCTCTGATATAAAAAGGCACGATTACGGAGTTCGTATCGTGCGCGGCTAGCTCAAATCCGCCTTGAAACTCGTCTATGCGGCCGTTGTAGCTGATGTGGCCTTCGGGGAAGAGCCCTACTACTTCACCAGCATTTAGTGCCTCGCGGATACTTTCGATCGCGCTTTTGCTCACGCCCGCTCCGATCGGAATGACGCGAAAAATTTTAAAAAACCACTTCAAATACCACAGATCGTAGTAGCTGCGATGCATCACGAAGCGCACCCCGCGCGGGCACGCAAGCTGCACTACCGCCCAATCGATCCAGCTGATATGGTTTCCTAAAAGCAGTACGCCGCCTTTTTGCGGTATGTTTTCGATACCGTCTACGTGGACCTGGTAGCCGAATTTCATAAACGGAATGAGTAAAATTCTAACGAAAAGCTGCGGCAGATATTTCGCGCCGAATATCCCGCAGATGAGCACGCAAAGAGCAGCCATAACGAAGATTTCGCCGCTGGCGACCGCAAAATGCACCAAGATGATGGCGATGAGCAAAAACAGCACCATAAAGATATTTTGGATAAAATTTGAGCCCGCGAGCACCCGTCCCATGCGCTCGTCGGCGGTAAAAAACTGAATGACGGCGTTGAGCGGCACGATGAAAATTCCGCCGCTAAATCCGAAGAAAAACGACGCCGTGCCGAGCCAAAATACGGAGTGCGCGTTGGCTAGCACCATTAGCGCGAGTGCAAGCCCGAATGCGCCGAACGGCACGATACCAAGCTCGATATGCTTTTTGCAGTAGCTGCCCGCAAAGATCGAGCCTAGCGCGATTCCGATCGCACTAAGAGCTAAGATCACCTGGATCACCATTACGTTATCGCTGCCGCTAAGGCTCTTGTAGTGAGCCGGGAAGGTCGCGATCACGAGCTGCGAGACTGCCCAAAACATCGAAAGTCCCAGCGTACAGAGCAGGACGTTTTTGTCTTTTAGCACAAAATTTAAATTTTGCTTCAAGTAGCGCAGGTGTAGATATTCTTTCGTGTCAAATTCCGCCTGCGGTTGCGCGGCGTCGAAGAATGGAATTTTATACGAGTAGTATGTTTCAAGCGCGGAGCCCGCGACCAAAAGCACGCCGATGAACCAAACCGAGCTCATCAGCTCTCCTGCGTCGTTGCTGCGCGTCGCAAACAGCTCGAAAATCACCGAAAACGCAAGCGATGAAAGCAGAATCGCGATGATGGTAAGAGCCTGCACGAGACCGTTTGCCGCGCCTAAATTTTTCGCGCCGACGATCTTTTTAATCAGGCCGTATTTGGCGGGCGAGTAGATCGCGCTTTGCGCCGCAAGCAGGATCGTCATAAAAAATGCGAAATAAAACCATCCGCACAGATATCCGAGCGTAATGAGCGCGGTAAATGCGACGCCGAGTTTTGCGCAGATCCGCGTGATGCGAGTACGCGAGAATTTGTCGTTGAGATAGCCGCTGGCGCTAAAAAGAAATACGTAAGGCAGCAAAATTAGCAAATTTACAAGTGAGGTAAGGGCGATGAGAGCGCCGGAATCGGCGCTTTTTACAAGGACGTTTTGGATCGTGATCTTATGGCCCAGATCGACGCTTGCGTTGATAAACATAATCGCCAAAAACGGCAAAAATCCGTTGATTTTTAATAAAGATTTCAAGCTATCTCCTTTAAAAAGGGATTTTATCTCACGGAAGTTAATAGACGCAAATTTAAGGCGGCTTCGCTACAATTACGCAAAAATTAAAGGAAAAATATGAAAGTGCAAATCACAAATCGCGACGTCGATAACCTCAATAAATTTATGCTGCTTTACAGCAAAAAGGCGCGCAAGCAGCGCCTTATCAGCACTTACGCCATACCATTTGAGTTTTTGCTCGTTGGCATCATCATCGACGGGCTTTTAAAAACGGCGCCGATTGCGAGCGTGGCGTCGGTTATTTTGGGCGCGGCGTGGCTTATTTTTTATCCGAAATTTTACCGCCGCATGCTAAGAAAACATCTCTCTGCCGCTAAGTTCGCGCAAGACTCGAGCACGGAGATGAGCTTCGTCGCGGACGACGAGACGATCTCGTTTTCAAAAGGCGAGCCGCGCGCAAGCGAGAAATTTGCCGCGCGCTCGCTAAATCGAATCGCTGCGGGCGGGGAGAATTTTTTCTTGGCGTTTGATCGCGGCTTTCACATCGTGCTTCCAAAAAACGCCGAAACAGACGCCGCGGTGCAGCACCTTGCAGATCTGCGCGGGCTGCAGATCGAACCCGTGGATATGGATGTTGAAATTTAGAGCTTTGCTTTTAAATTTGCGGCTCGTAAAATTCGCGATATAAATTTAAAATTCTATCTTTGGAATTTTGCTATATAAAATTATATCTCTAGAATTTAGGTTGTTGCGGCGTTTTCTCTTAAGGGGAAAGGGGCGCTACTTGCTCTGCTTCGCTTGTGCTCGCAAGAAACGCCGCCGGGCTAAGAGCCTTGCGTCGCTACGCTCGTTTTGTAAGAGCGCGCAGTTTATTTCGCTACTTAGTAAAATTTAACGCGGACACAGTCCGCACCGCTAGCGTCGCGCGGGTGGGGGCAAAATTTAAAAAGTCGTGGGGACGGGCCGCCTCGCAACTCTGAGCGCCGCCCCCTTACGGATTATGTGTAACGCATACGCCGGCTCGAATTTATAAAGATTTCACTATGTTAAATTT
>NZ_CALIMY010000145.1 GCF_938045205.1 uncultured Campylobacter sp. | reverse complement strand
TGGCTCTTAAATCGGTACGGGAAATTTAGCCGCGCAGAATTTACAAGCCGCCTTGAGCCGATAAAATTTTATAAATTCCCGATCCATTTAACGAGCGAGCGCTTGCGATTTATCATTGCTCGCACGGCAAAATTTTTACCGCACGAGCAGTTTGCGTTAGAATTTTACTATCGCTTGAAATTTTACGCTGCCGTGCGCGACTTAAATTTTGCCACGGTGAGGGCGCTAGATTGCGTTTCGGCTCGGCTAAAATTTACTCCGCGGCAAATTCGCCGCGTGGAAGCAAAACTCTGCCGCAAGATCGATAAATTTAGTTATCTTATAAAAGCGCTCGCCGCCACTTTGGCGTTTGCAGCCGCCGTTTCCGGTAAAGTTACGGCGGCTCGTTCCTGCGAGGTGCAGGGCTTAATAAGATTGCCCCGCTAAACTAGACGGCGAATCTAAATTTATAACTTTCCGCCCTCGATTACGACGTCGTCAGCCTTGATGTCGTCGCCGTAAACCGGCGCTAGCGTCGCGTCGTAGTCGGCGTGGAAAAATTTCTCATCCGCGAGCTTTACGATTAGATCGTCAAGCCATTTGCGAAGCTCGTCGTTGCCCTTTTTAACCGCGGGCGCGATGACGTCCTGATCGCCGAGCGAGCGGATGCCTACCTTAAAGCCAGGATTTGACTTCGTCCACGCGAACAAAAGCGTATTATCATGCGCGATCGCATCGCCCCTGCCGTCCAGCATCGCACCGAAAGTCTCGGTATTTTGGTCAAATTTTAAAAGTTTAATCTCGGGGTGGTTTTTCGTAAAATACAGATCCGCAGTCGTGCCTTTGTTGATTAAAAGCGTTTTGTCCTTAAGCTGCGAAACGTCGGTGATATCGCCATTCGGGCTCGCGACGCCTAGAGCTACCTTCATATACGGCAGCGCGAAATCCACGACCTCTTTGCGCTCCGGCGTTACGGTGAAATTTGCAAGCGTGATATCGACCTTATCAGACGCCAAAAATTCCGCGCGATTGGCCGCCTCTACGAGTACAAACTGCACCTTGCTCTCATCGCCCAAAAGCTCCTTTGCGATACGTTTTGCAAAATACACGTCATATCCCGCGTTTTTGCCCGCCTCGTCGATGTAGCCAAACGGCGGCTTGTCGCCGAAAACGGCGATCCTTACTACGCCGCGCTTTTTAACTCCGTCTATATAGCTTTGCGGCGCGGCGGAACCTTGCGCGGAATTTGAGGAGCTTTTGCCCTCGTCGTTGCAACCTGCGAAAAATAACGCAACTAAGATAAAAAGCGTGCTTAGCGTCTTTTTCATCTTTTCTCCTTTATTAAAATTTATTTTTTAAATTCGAACATATTTAGAAATTTCTTCGCGCGCTCGCTCTTCGGAGCGGTGAAGAACGCCTCCGGTTCGCTAATCTCCACGATGCTTCCCTCATCCATAAAAACTATGCGATCGGCTACGGCGCGCGCAAAGCCCATCTCGTGCGTTACGATTAGCATCGTCTGCCCCTCTTTGGCGAGATTTAGCATTACGTCTAGCACCTCGCGCACGATCTCTGGATCAAGTGCCGCGGTAACCTCGTCAAAAAGCATGATCTTGGGCTTCATCACCAGGCTTCGCACGATTGCGATGCGCTGCTTTTGCCCGCCGCTAAGTTCTTTGGGATAGGCTCGCTCTTTATTTTCTAGTCCTACGATTTTGAGCCAATGCCTGGCTAGCTCTACAGCTTGCTCGCGCGGTACACCTTGGACTTTCACGGGACCTAGGATTATATTATGTAGCACATTTAAGTGATCGAAAAGCTCGTAGCTTTGAAAGACCATACCGATCTTTTGACGAATTCTGCGCCATTCTTTGAAATTTTGATCGATCCGCTCGCCTTCGATTATAAAATTCCCGCTTTGTATCGGCTCTAACCCGTTGATCGTGCGAAGTAGGGTGCTTTTGCCGCAGCCGCTAGGACCCAGGATCACTACGACCTCGCCCTGCGCGACGCTAAGGCTGACGTCCTTTAGCGCGTGCAGTTCGCCGTAAAATTTATTGACTTTATCGATTTTTAAAATTTCCATCAGCTCCACCTATTTTCTAGTTTTTTCGAAAGCGCCGAGATCGGATAGCAGATCAAAAAATATACGAAAAATATCGCTCCATAGATGATTAGCGGCGCGTAATTGTCGCGGAAGACATTTACTTCGATGATCTGCTGTCCGACCTTGACGAGCTCGATAACGCCGATAAGCACGGCGATCGAGGTTGTTTTTATCATCCTGCTGAATAAATTTATCGTTGCGGGCACTAGGCGCCTCATCGCAAGCGGCAGGATCACGTAGAGATAAATTTGAGATCTGCTAAATGCGAGCGCTTCGGCGCTTTCGAACTGATGCTTAGGGATGCTAAGCACGGCGCCGCGCACCAGATCCATCATCTCAAAAACACCCCAGATACTAAAGACTATGATCGAAGCCGCGATATTTGAGATGTGTATGCCAAAAGCCTTGCTCGCGCCGAAATATACGATAAATAGCCAAACGATAGGCGGCATGATGCGCACGATCTCTAGACAAATTTTAAGCGGGATGTATAAGGCTCTGCGCCCGGAGGCCATTAAAATTCCAAGCACCAAGCCTAGTACGAGCGAAACTGCGATCGAGATGAGCGCGATTTGCAGCGTGACCCCAAGCCCGCCAAGAAGCCTGATTAAATTTTCACCGCTTAAGAGTTCCATCGCTAGCCTCTCATATACGCAAGGCGCTTTTCAAGCAGCGTAAGCGCTAGCGAAAGCGGCAGGATTATGATCAGATACGAAACGCTTAGCATAAATAGCGCTTCGTTCGTCTTGTAATACAGCCCGATCACGTCCTTTGCGGCATAAACGAGATCGGCGAGTGCGACGATGCTAACGATCGAGGTTTCTTTAAGCAGAAAGATTATATTTGCGCTGATGGAGGGTAGGGCGATCGCAAAAGCGCGCGGCAGCACGACATAAAATACTATTTGCGCCTCGCCAAGGCCCAGGCTCATCGCGCTTTCGATCTGGGATTTTTTTATCGCCTCAAAACCGAGCCTAAAGCTCTCGCTCATATAGCTTCCGCCCAAAAATGCAAGACCTACAATCGCGCAGGTAAAACCTGAAATTTGAACACCCAGCTTCGGCAGGCCGTAGTATAGAAAAAATAGCTGAATTAAAAGCGGGGTATTACGCGATAGCTCGATATATGCGCTCACAAGCGGGCTTAATAGAGGCAATCTTTTATATTTTATTAGCGTGCAGATAAAACCGATGATTATGGATAGTAAAATCCCGTAAAATGCAAGCTTCAGCGTTAAAATTCCCGCCTTTACGAACATTGGGCTAAATTTAGCTATAAAATCAAAATCCATAAAATCTTCTTTCCGTGAAATATGCATATTATACAGATAACTGATTAAAATAGTATTAAATCAGAATTTTTTTATAAAGATTCCAGAAATTTAGGAGTTTAAAAATATATCTTATAAATATATTTAGTCCGAGCAGATACCCGGACTATAGAATTTTGACGGAATTTTACGAGTAAAAAATATACGCGTAGCCGGAAACTAAAATCGCGGAAACCACTGCTAAAATTCCGCCACTCCGCACCATTTCCGCCTGGCGAATGCGTCCCGTGCCGAAAACCAAAGCATTCGGCGGCGTCGCTACCGGCATTACGAAAGCGCAGCTCGCGCCTACGCCTATGATGATCGTAAGAGTTTCTTTCGGTAGCCCCATTTGAGCCGCTACTCCCGCAAATACTGGTACTAAAAGTGCAGCAGAGGCGGTATTGCTCGTAAATTCCGTAAGGCAGATGATGAAAACTGCCGTTACCAAAAGTACGATGTAAGTAGGCGCTCCGCCAAAAGTGTGCGCGACCAAATCACCAAGCACCTTAGAGGCTCCGGAATCGCCTAAAACCGCACTTAGCGTAAGTCCGCCGCCGAAAAGCAACAGCACGCCCCACTCGGTGTTTTCGGCGATGTCGTGCCACTTGGCAAGTCCTAGTATGACGATTACGACTGCCGAGCAAATGGCGACGTAAGCATCGTCCACTTTAAAGCCCACAAGGGCTGAAATTTGCTTTGAAAATATCCAGCCAAGCGCTGTTAGAGCAAATACGACGATCGTAATAATGCGCTCGCGCGTCCAAGGGATATGCTCCAGATCCATCTCTATTTTATGACTTAAATTCGGCTTGAAAATTATATAAAGCACCACAAGCATTATCGGTAGCATCACGCACATTAGCGGCAAACCTACCTTCATCCAGTCCGCGAAGCTGTAGTGCAAGGCTTGAGCCACGATTAAATTTGGCGGAGATCCCACGAGCGTGCCCAGACCTCCGATGCTTGCAGAATACGCGATGCCTAAAAGCAAAAACACAAGCGTGCCGCGATCTTTGCTCTCGTCCATGTTGGCGCAAATTCCAAGTGCGATCGGAAGCATCATCGCAGCAGTTGCGGTGTTTGAAACCCACATCGAAAGGATCGCCGTAGCAAGGCAGATTAAAATCGCAGCCACGCCCAAGCGACCGCCTGCGCGGGCGATTAGCCACATCGCGATCTTTTTGTCTAGCTTTTGCATATGCAGAGCCGTTGCCAGAGCAAAACCGCCGAAAAAGGTAAAGATCGTAGGGTTTGCAAAATTTGCAAGCGTGCTTTTGATGGTGGCAGCCGTGAAAGTGCCATCTTTAGCGAATTTGCCAAGTCCGATAGCTACCGCAAGCACCGGCACCATAAGCGCGGTTACCGTGATATGCACGGCCTCTGTAAGCCACATAATCGCGATAAAAGCAAGCAGCGCAAGGCCTTTTTTGACATTAGGCTCAAATGGTAACGCGGCATATAGCGCAAAGCCCACTGCGGCGGCAATCGCCATAATGATGACGCCGCGCTTAGGAAACGGCACGGTGTCGGTGAGCCTGTCTAAACCCAGCTCGTCTACGTCTGAGTCCAGCGGCCCTTGTAAGCGGGAGTTGCGTAACTCCACTTTGTGTTCTTCCATAAATACTCCTTTTTTGGATTTGGCTTATGATACAAAAATGAGGCGGGAATTTTATAAATTCCAAATCAAATCGTCTTAAATTTTTAAAAGTGCAGTTACTATCGGTAACACGGCACTTATCTCGTGTGTAAATCTTAAATTATACATAAAAACGAACAACTAAGTAAGCGCTTTAAATTTCATCACAGATTATTTTTTAATGACACTCGGCATTTAAATTTGCTAACTGCTCAAGGGAGGCGGCGTAGAATTTCGTCGAATTCCGTGCTGGCAATCGAGATAAAATTTTATCCAAGGCGAGTGAGATAAAATTCCAAGTCTTGTCGCGAAATTCATCGAAATTTCAAAAAAAGGATATTATAATCAACAAATTTTAAACGCGCTTATGAGCGAGCTTGGCGGAAGACGCTTAAAGATAGCAAGCGGTAAAATGGCAAAAGCGGCGGCGGTGGAAAGCCCGAAATTATAAATTGTAAGGAGAAAATGTGAAAAACAAAATTTTAATCGCGGCGTTTGCCGCTGCGGTGTGCGCAAGCTCAAGCTTCGGCGAGGGGATATTTTTAAGTATCGAGGGAGATTACTCTTTTAAATCCAGCATCACTACTAAATGGTCTGACGAGGACGATTCTGGCACGAATAAAGATAATAAGGGGCAGGCTGCGCTCGGCTTTAAAGGCGGCTACGATTTCGGTATAGCTAGGGCGTACGGCGAGTACTTGTATGATTTCAAAGCTTCGAAAACTGGCACTGACGAGGACATCATATTTAAACACGAGTGGAATAAGCATAGCTTGCTCGTAGGCGGGGATTTTACGCCTGAGATTACAAACGGCTTTAAACTCGTAGCGGGCGCTTATACGGGAGTTTCATTTTTGAAATATAAAATTTATTCGTATGACGAATCTTACGGAAGCAGCGATTCGCTTTCAAAGACTCTGCCTGGCTGGGTAATTGGCGCAAGACTGGGCGGGCTATATAGCTTTGATGAGCATAACGAGATCGAATTCGGCTACAAAGCGGACTACACGAGATACAAGGCTAGTAAGCTCGGAGAGGATGTAGACAAGGTATATGAGACCAACCATGGGCTCTATTTAGGGTATAACTTTAAATTTTAAAAATTCTAACGTACTGGCGCAGGATGGGGCAAACGAACTCCCGCTCCATCCGCTTTTAAATTCCAAATAATTATTAGATGTCAAATTGCAGGCAGGATTGTTTAATCCGAGATTTGCGAGCAATTCAGATGCAATTATATGATAATCAAGGGTGCTGCCGGTGTTAGACGTCAAATTTTATCCACTCGTACATACAAAATTTCAAATATATTCACGCAAGCTTGGCTCATATTTTTGGTGCTATCTGGTAAGCGCTTAAATTGATGGAATTTATGAAATTTTACTCAATCCGCTTTTTTCTAAGAATCGTTATAATTTCAAGTTGAAAAAGCGGAATTTTATCAATGTCTCCATTTACCACTTTAAATTTGTTTCATAATTGCTTCGGATATCTCACGACCCCTAGTTCGAGTACGACACAGAAAATGCTATTTTGCTTTATGGAAATCTCGCATTTACATCTTCGGGATTAGCACTTAAATTTTGCGGTAAAATTCTAAAACTACTACACCTAAGAATTTTACCGTTTTAAAGCATTAAATTTTTACGATTTTAAGGTTAGTTGCAACCGTAGAAAAATTCGCGGTAAAAGTGGTGGATGCCTGTCGTGCGGATTTAGATGCTAGATTAATCCGCAAGCGCTACGCTTTTACTAAAATTTTGTCTTTGTAAAAATTTTAAAATTTCAATCGCTCTTTTTAAAATACTTCGGCGCAAACATAAATTTCTAGCTGCTTCGCTATATTTTGTAAGCTAGCTCGGAGTTTTAAAATAGCAAGCCGCGTGTCTGCTATTTGCTAAAAACCCTAGCGAAAATCGCGTCCACATTTTTAGTGTAATATCCGTAGTCAAAGCACTCTTTGATCTCGCTTTCGCTTAGCTTTTCTCGTAGCTTTGTATCTGCTAGCAGATTTTGTAAAAACAAGCTATGCCCTTGCTCATCTATAGCTTTTTTGCCCTCTTGCAGATCCGCCCAGACCTTCATCGCATTACGCTGCACGATTTTATAAGCATCCTCTCTGCTAACTCCTCGTTTAGGCAGTTCTAGCAGCACGCGCTGCGAAAACACGAGCCCACCGGTTAAATTTAGATTTCTCATCATATTTTCGGGATATACGAGCAGTTTTTCGATCAAGCTCGTCAAGCGATTTAGCATAAAATCGGCGGTTATAAAGCCATCAGGGAGGATAAATCGCTCGACCGAGCTATGGCTGATGTCGCGTTCGTGCCATAGCGCTACATCCTCCATCGCGGGTATTGCGAAGCTGCGGATCATACGACATAGTCCCGTTACGTTTTCGCTAAGCACAGGATTTCGTTTGTGCGGCATCGCAGAGCTGCCCTTTTGACCTGGGCTAAAAAATTCCTCCGCCTCATAAACCTCGGTGCGTTGATAGTGGCGGATTGCGATAGCGATCTTTTCGCAGCTGGAAGCCAGGATCGCAAGTGCGCTCATTACCTGTGCGTAGCGATCGCGCTGGATGACTTGATTGGACGCGGGGGCGGGCTTTAGCCCTAGATATTCGCACACCATCTCTTCCAGCTCTAGTGGAGCGTGGGCGAAATTCCCCATCGCACCGCTTATTTTGCCGTAGCTGATGACGCTTTTTGCGTGTTGCAAAAGCTCTAGTGCGCGATTTATCTCATCATACCAGACCGCAAGCACGAGTCCGAAAGTGATCGGCTCGCCGTGGATACCGTGGCTGCGCCCGACCATCAGTGTCATTTTATGCTTCATGGCTTGAGATTTTAT
Source organism: uncultured Campylobacter sp. (assembly GCF_938045205.1). Classification (GTDB taxonomy): domain Bacteria; phylum Campylobacterota; class Campylobacteria; order Campylobacterales; family Campylobacteraceae; genus Campylobacter_B. The sequence continues at coordinate 11,091 of NZ_CALIMY010000145.1, read as the reverse complement.
CGCAGCTTTTAAATTTTGCACATCCTCAATGATAAGCTCCATGCTTTCTTTGATTTGTAGCGCGACGGCGGTATCGATGCAATCGCTGCTAGTCATGCCGTAATGCACGAAGCGGCTCTCCTGCCCAAGGCTCTCACTCACGCTCGTTAGAAATGCAATCACGTCGTGCTTGGTGGTCTTTTCGATCTCATCTATCCGCTCGATCCTAAAGCTTGCGTTTTGTAGAATTTTATCTTTATCGCAGTCACTTATTAGACCTAGCTTATTCCACGCTTTAACCGCCGCGAGCTCGACTTTTAGCCACGCGTCGTATTTGGCTTGCAAGCTCCATTTTTCAGACATCTCTTTTCTTGCGTATCTTTCGACCATTTTAGTAGCCTTTCGGTTAGAATTTCTTGTATAATGATGGCAAAAATTATATAAAAATGGGGCTGAAAGTTTAATATGGGTTATGAGAAAAGAAGCTTGGGAAGCTTTGAGGGGCGCAAAATTTACGAAATTCTGCTTAGCCTCGGATACGATATGAAATCCGCGCAGCGCATCTGTGATAAGCATCGCGTAACCGATGCAGAGGATCGAAATTTACATAAAAACTCCGTCGCGCACGGAGAAATTTTTTTGATCGATTACAAATGCGAGCCGCGCGGACTGAAGCCGATCTTTGAGTGCGATGCGTTTGCGGCATTTGACAAGCCGAGTGGAATTTTAAGCCATCCGAGCGGGCGCAACTCGCCTTATAATATGTATGACGAGATCTGGTCGCTATACGGGCAGGACGCGTGCGTGGCGCATAGGCTTGATTTAGAAACCAGCGGAATTCTTATCGTCGCCAAGGATAAAGACGCGGCGCGCAAGCTCAAAGAGTGCTTCGAACAGCGTAGGGTGATGAAAAGCTATCTAGCGCTCGTGCGAGGGAATTTGAGAGAGGGCTTGCGAGGGGATTTGCAAGGTGCCGCTTGCAATGGCGAAATAGAGGATTGCTATGCTCTAGGCTTTGATAAAATTTGCGGATCAAAATTTGCGGGCGATGCTGTGAGCTTGCCAAGTAGCGTATCGGATCTGCGCGATACACTAGCTCTAAAAGGAGTAGGCAATAAATTTGGATTTAATATCTTGTCTAATAGTGCGAGTAGGAGATTATGGTGCGATGCTCTATCTGACGGCATGCAAGCTAAATTTGAATCTGGCGCTCCTACTGGCGATGTTGGCAGCGGATTTGAATTTGATGCTTTATCCTACGGCGTGAGCGATAAGCTTAAACCCGCTATCGCGATGAGTAGCGCGGATAACGGACATAAACCTTGCGCCTTATCTGTAGCTAAATCTTTGCCAGCTACTTCTAAGGGCTGTGTAAATTTGAAAAAATTTGAGCCTGCAAAATACGCAAAATTTAGCGAGAAACTGAAATTTTTAAAGGATTTTGAGGGGTTTGTGATTGATGCTCCGATCGCTCCTAGCGACGAGTTTGCCGATCTTAAAATTCGTATGAAAATATCGCGCGACGGTAAGGAGGCGATCACGCTGATACGCCCGCTGCGATATTTCTCGGACATAGACGCTAGCCTGATTGAGTGCTATCCGCTGACGGGTAGGCAGCATCAGATCAGGCTGCATCTATTTGCCGCGGGTGCGCCGATATTGGGAGAGCCGCTGTATGGGCTTTCGCGAGAGCAAGCGGAGCGGATATTGGATAAAAAGATGGATGAGACGGAGCGGATCAGAACGACGGGGGCGCCTAGATTGCTATTGCACGCGAATGCGATTTGCTTTAAACTGAGCGGCGAACAATATGAGATAAAAAGCAAATTCGATGCCGCAAGAGAGTTTTATAATCTCGCGAAAATCGGTAAAATTTAAGTAACTCAATAAAATTTTGAAGCGGCGATTATTTCGATGACTAGGATTTTGCTTTTGCTGGTTTTTATAAAATTTTATGGTTATAACGGTGTTTAATTTATTAATTTCTCATCTGTAGTTATTTGAAAATTTTAAGACGATTTTATTTTGCGATGGCTATATTGGGGAAAAGCTTTACGGCTATAAAAGCACATAATTCAGCTTGGCTAGACGGTGGATTTCATATATTTATTTTCGGTAGCGAAGATTATGGTAAATTTGAGCTCAGAGCGCATAAATATTGGATGCTTCAAGATAAGTTGGGTGGCAGTATAAAAGATTTTAAATCTGGTGTTGATTCTTTTAAAAAATACAATCAAGAACATGGGATATTTAAAAAAGAATTTGACGAATACGCCAATTTTCTATTTAAGCAAAAGGGTGGGGCGGGAAGCTCCGTTAATTTAGAAAGCTCGGCATTAATAGCAAGCATGGGGAGCAAAACGGTAGTTGCTTCTTTTGGGGAATATTGCAAGAGGGTGCTTGGTTTGGGTATAGACCGTAGCATAGAACAAAAACAAACAATAGAAATATCGCAAGATATTGGCATGGGACTTGGATTGTAATTGTTAATTTCTATGAAAATTCGAAATGCCAAGGGTAGATAAGAAGGAATTCGGGGATGATTTCAGAGTTTGTTTTGGCATAATCGCGAGTTTAATAGTATGTAAATTTAAAATTCGGAATAGCGGTATAACCAATATGAGAGAAACTTTATAAATGTTAAAGCGAGAGAGGAGATGCAATATTTCTCATTGTATCGCTAAAATTCTACACCCATTCATTTATACAATCGTAATTGCAAATTAGTGCGAAATTTGATCGGTAAGATGTGTGTAAGATTAAGACGCGGCAGTTAATTTTTATTATTTTGGCTTCTTGTATTTGCATATGGTAAAAGTGATAAAAAAATGCGTAAAATTTAGCCTAAAAGTAACTATAAAAATTTGTTTTATGCTTTAAAATTTGGTTTATTTTATTCAAATAGCCATAAACGCTACTTCCGCTTCACCGATATTAGTGATCTTGCCTTTGCGCGTCATCACGCCTAGACCGTGCTCCATGTCCCACGAGCAGCTAAACTGAAAGCCGATTTTCGCACTGTCTAGGATAGAGATATTTTGCAGCTCCAATAGTTCGCTAAGCTCCTACGGCGTGCTGATGCCCGGCATGAAATCGCTTTTCGTTTCGCTCGGATAGTCGTAGATCTCCTGCCATTTTTGGTAGTTTTTTAAAATTTCAGCTAAGATGCCCGTTAAAATTTCTTCCTGATTTTGCTTTAGAAGCTCTAGCGCGTCCGATTGCGCGCGATTTGGCTCGTCCGTCTCCTCGCCGTCTTCATCTAAAAACGCGCAGCGAAACTCGCCCTCTTGCTCTAAAGCTTTACCGAAATACTCCAGCCGCAGCGGGAAACTAAAGTCCTCGTATTCCTCATCTTCAAATTTAGGCAAAATTTTAGGTTCCGCAAGATGTGCATTAAAAAACTCCGCGACCTTTGGGCTGCGGGTGAAAAGATACTCTTCATTCGCTTCGTAACTTTTGCACAAAAATTTAAGTGCCTCTTGCTCTATGCCGCACTCCAAGCAGCACTCGCCCTTGTAATAATCGTTCACGCAGGGCGGATTTTCATTGCTTCTGGCGTGCTTGTCCATATCGCCTAGCCAGCGCAGCATATTTGGGGCGTCGTCCGCCCATTTGTTCTCATTCACCATGCGCGCCGCGTAGATGTATGAGTCGTAGACGCGGTATTTCTCATCGTCCGCCTCCGCCCATTCTGCCTCGATAAAGCGGATAATTTCCGCCTTTGTAATCTTGGATTTTTTAAGCAGCGATCTATCTAAGAAAACGCCGATCTCTTCCATTATTTTTTGCGCGTCCATTGCTACTCCGTTATAAATTTTAGGCTCAAGATAAGTTAAAAACTTTCAAAGGAGTTTTTAACTATGATTTTGTCGATGAAAAATAAATATATAGTTCGTTCCCGAATTTCGGAAAAGAAATTTAGAGAAATTCTAAAGTATTTCGCAGAGGATATAGAAGCTACTAAAATGTCAAATTTAACCGGAATTTCTAGAATTTCCATTAATAAAATTCTAAAAAGCATTAGAATTTTGATATCCAAAGAGTGTGAAAAGATAAGCAAATTTAGCGGTGAGATAGAAATAGATGAAAGCTACTTCGGATCTAAAAGGGTAAGGGGTAAAAGAGGTAGAGGTGCAGCAAATAAACAAATAAAACACCGGTATTCGGTATGCTTAAAATAGACGGCAAGGTCTATACTTAGATAGTTAAAAACTGCTCTGCTAATGAACTGATACCGATACTAAAAGAATTTAGCGAGCTTGATAGCTCTACTATCTATTCTGATTGCTGGAAGGCTTATGACGGTTTGGTTGATTACGGAGCTAAGGCTCATTATAGAGTAAAACATTCCAAGAATGAATTTGCTAATGGTAAAAACCATATCAACGGCATTGAGAATTTCTGGGGTTATGCTAAACATAGACTAGCTAAATTTAAAGGGATAAAGAAAGAAAATTTCTTGCTTCATTTAAAAGAATGCGAATTTAGATATAATAACAGCAAAGATACAAAAGAACTCTATCGTATTTTACTAAAGATGATAAGAGAGAATCCGCTTAACTTATCTTGAGCCAATTTTTTTACTGATCTGCCTTACGGTCTGAAAATAATCGCCGAATTTTTCCTCTACTTGTTCGAAATTTTATCGGTACTGATATCACTTTGAGCCGGAATTTTACCTTGCTCGTTTCTTTGCTTGAGCTGTCCGCACGCTGCACTGATATCTAGCCCCTTGCTCTGGCGGATCGTGCAAGTAATGCCGTGCGCGCATAGATAGTCCTGAAATTTTATCATATTTTCAGGGCTTGGTCTGCCAAAGCTCGAGCCTTCGTGCGGATTAAAATAGATCAGATTTACTTTTGCGCGGATGCCGTGCAGAAGCTTCACTAGCGTTTTAGCATCGCTTGAGCGGTCATTTACCCCATCGATCATGAGGTATTCAAACATCACGCGCTTTCGCAGATCGATTGGGAACTCGCGCACCGCCTGCATGATCGATGCGATATTGTAGGCGCGATTTATCGGCATTAGTTTTTCACGCAGTTTATCATCCACTGCGTGCAGCGAGATCGCAAGTAGCACGCCAAGATCCATTTCGCCAAGCTTTTTTATCTGCGTAGAAAGTCCGCTTGTACTTATAGTTTGGCGACGCGGCGCTATGGCGAGTCCGTCGTTTTCTTTTAAAATTTGCACGGCTTTGGCAACGTTGTCTAGGTTATTAAGCGGTTCGCCCATCCCCATATATACGACATTGACGCGGCGCTCGTACGGGATCGCGTTCATTTTTTTGATGAGCCAAATTTGAGCCACGATTTCGCCTGGAGTTAAATTCCGTACGAAGCCACCTTTTGCTGTCAGGCAAAAGGTGCAGCCAATTTTGCAACCCACTTGCGAACTTACGCAGATTGAGTAGCGCGCGTGTCTTACAACTTTTTTGTTTTCATCTCGCAGCTCATCCTTCATCGGTAGCAGAACGCTTTCGATCGTCTTGCCGTCTTTGAGAGCGAAAAGGTATTTGATACTGCCATCGCTACTTGTTTCGGATCTGACGCATTCAAGTGGATCTAAATAAAAATTTTGAGCTAAACTTTGACGGATCTCTTTTGGTAGATTTAGCATTTGTGCGAAGTCATCCACGTTCTTTTTGTAAACCCATTCGTAAATTTGCTTGGCTCTAAATTTTGGTTCGACGAAATTTTCAAGTTCTTTCATCGTAAAATCAAAGATATTTTTCAAATTAATGCCTTAGTTTTTAGATATTTAGTTAAATTTTCTTTTGCAGCGGCGTGATTTTTTAAAAAATCCGTGTGAGCATTTGAATCACAAAAATTCGTCGCACAAAAAATTCCGTAAGCGGGAATTTGAAATTTTTGTGCTACCTTGAGAACCGCAAAAAATTCCATATTTTCTAAAAAATAACCTCGCTCAAAGAATTTTAACGCGGATTTTTTATCGGTCGTGATAAAAGTTGAGCTATTAGTTATTGTTTCATATGAAACATTGGTAGAATTCCTAGCTAGAATTTCATAGTTAATTGGAGAGTATGAAAGTTCATAAAGCGCCGATATCTCGCAGTTTGCAGCCGATCTGCTTTCATAAATTTTTAGAATTTCACCCTCTTTGTATAGCCCTGCAGAACCCACGAAAATGATTTCACTCGGCAAGCTTTGCCTATTTTCGCATATAAATTTAGTCAAATTTATACTCATATCCACTAGCCCTACACCCATAGGCAGGGCAAAATCAAAAATTTCATTTCGTCCGGCAGAGATTATCATTTACGCATTCACGCTTTCATTATTTTTCACTAATCATAGCAAAATGACGATAAATTTAAGGCTAAATTTTGAAATTTTTTCGTCGTAAAGTGCCTAATAAAATTAAAATTAAATTAAGCAAATATCTAGGAGAGCTGTACCATTACCTTCCATAATGGTAGCAGTGTACGTGGTGGGAAGAAGATGGAAAAGTATCATAAAAAAAGCTTATAATTTAGCTAAAACGAAGAAATTTTATCTAAGCAAAAACGATGCTTGCAAAAAACTTGCAAGATAATAAAGGCTGAAATAAAATTAATTATTTGGTCGCTTTGGCGGCTAAGTTTCAACCCTGCGGTATAAATCTGACCAAATTTACAGTCTCACTTCAATATTTTGTTTTTGCAAATACGCTTTTAGTGCCTTGATTTCGATCTCTCTAAAGTGAAAGATAGAGGCTGCCAAGCACGCGTCCGCGCCTGCTAAAAATGCGTCCTTAAAGTGCTCCATCTTGCCCGCACCGCCGCTTGCGATCACCGGGATATCAAGCGCGCTGAAAATCCGCGTTAAATTTAGCTCAAAGCCGTTTTTAACGCCGTCGCAGTCCATCGACGTGAGCAGAATTTCACCCGCGCCGCGTTCCTGTGCCTCTTTTGCCCAGGCAAGCGCGTCCCTGCCGGTGTCCAGCCTGCCGCCGTTTATAAAAACGCTATAGCCGCAAGGCTCGCCGTTTCCAGTCAAAATTTCATCCTGCGAACCGCGTGAAGCCTTTCCAAAATTCTGTGCTTCATTGCGTAAATTTGCGTTCGAAATCCGCGTGGCATCGCGCAAGTTTCCGCCCAAATTCCGCGTCGCGTCGCATAAATTGCCGCGCGAAATTTCACTAGAATTTCGTTTCGCGTCGATCGCGACTACGACGCACTGCGAGCCAAATTTATTTGCCGCTTCGTCTATCAAATTTGGATTTTTTATCGCGGCCGAGTTGAGGCTGATCTTGTCGCAGCCGATGTTTAACAAGCGCGAAATGTCGTCGATCGTGCGTATACCGCCGCCAACGGTCAGCGGGATAAAAAGCTCGCGCGCGACCCGCTCTACGACGTCCACGATCGTATCGCGCTCAAGGTGCGACGCCGTGATGTCGAGGAAGCACAGCTCGTCCGCGCCCTCATCGTTGTAGCGTTTGGCTATCTCGACCGGATCGCCAGCGTCCACGAGACCTACGAAATTTACGCCCTTTACCACGCGTCCGTCTTTGACGTCTAGGCATGGGATTATGCGTTTTGCAAATCCATTCAAAGCAGCCCTTTAGAATAAAATTTTTTTATGATTTTAGCCAAATTTTACTTAACATAATGACTTTATAAGTAAAATTTGGCTAGACTCTCGCGATGATTAGGGCGAAAAAAGAGTTCGGGCAAAATTTTTTAAAAGACGAAGCCGTTTTAAGCAAGATCATCCAAGCGATTCCCGAGAACATGCAAAATGTCGTTGAAATCGGGGCTGGCTTAGGTGATTTAACTCGCAAGCTTTTGGAATTTTACAGATTAAAAAGTTTCGAGATAGATGAAGATTTATATCAAATTTTAAGCGCTAAATTTGCGCAGCAGATCGCTAGCGGCGAGCTTGAGCTCGTTTTGGGCGATGCTTTGCGGATTTGGCAGCAGCGGGGTCTTGGCTGCGGCGAATATTTTTTGGTCGCAAATTTGCCCTACTACGTCGCTACAAAGATGATTTTGCAGGCGATCGACGATGAGTTGTGCAGCGGATTTTTAGTGATGATCCAAAAGGAGGTCGCTTTAAAATTCTGCGCTAGAGCCGGGCAGAGCGATTTTAGCGCTCTTTCGATCCTAGCCGATCTCGCGGGCGGTTGCGAGCTTCTATTCGACGTTGAGCCTGGCTGCTTCGAGCCTGCGCCGAAGGTGACCTCATCGGTGATCAGGCTTGTAAAAGGCAAAAATTTTAAGCCCGGTGCCGAGGAAAGCGCGGAGAGTTTCGGCGCAAAAAGTTGCGCCCGTTTCCAAAGTCTAGATGAACACGAGAAATTTAAAAGCTTTTTGCGCGTATCTTTCAGCGCGCCGCGAAAGACGCTTATTAAAAATTTAAGCGCAAAATTTGATAGAGGCTTAGCCGAAGAGATCTTTTTAAATTTGAAAATTCCGCCTACAGTTCGGGCGCACGAGTTAAATTCCACCCTTTTTTTAGAAATTTTTAAAAATTTAAAGGCAAAAGATGGAAGAAAACAGAAATGAAAACGGCGTCGAACGACTCAAAAAAAGCAATCGCTATAAAAAACGCAAGGAAAATCTAAAAAAATCTATCGCAAACGAAGGCTCTGCGGGCGATGTGGAATTCGGCGGCGAGCACGAAAACGGCTCTCGCAAAAATAAAGGCGCGAAAAACGGGCAAAATTCCGCTCGTTCAAAGGGTTCAAAAAATGGCTCTCGCAACGGATCAAATTTTTCGGGCGGTTCGTCAAGCGGCAATTCAAACGGCGCGAATGGTGCACATTTCGCAGGCGCATACCCAAAAAACAACGAAAACGGCGCGGGCGGTTCAAATTTAAACCGCGACGGTCGTGCAAAATCAAATAGCAGCAGCGCAAAAGGCGCAAATCCTAGCGCCGCAGACGATGCAAGCTCCGCAGACGCTCAGAAAAAGAAAAAGCACAAAAAACGCTCAAATATGCCAAAGAGCCTTACCGGCAACGAGCCGTGGCAGAAGGCGATGGACGATGCGATCGCGCAAAATAAGCTGATCCACGAAGAGCGCCTACATCCGCTTAAAAACGCGAATCGCAGCGATGAGACGATACGCATCACGCCGCTTGGCGGGCTAGGCGAGATCGGCGCGAATATGACCGTGTTTGAGACCAATACGAGCGCGATCATCGTAGACGTGGGCATGAGCTTTCCTGAGGAGAGCATGCTCGGGGTCGATATTTTGATCCCGGATTTTGATTATGTCCGCAAGATAAAAAATAAGATCAAAGGCATCCTCATCACCCACGCGCACGAGGATCATATCGGCGCGATGCCATATTTTTTCAAAGAATTCCAATTCCCGATCTACGCTACGCCGCTTCCTTTGGGGATGATAAGCAATAAATTTGAAGAGCACGGCCTTAAAGCCGAACGCAGCTACTTCCGCCCCGTGCAGAAGCGCCAGCTCTACCAGATCGGCGATTTTGAAGTCGAGTTTATCCACATAACGCACTCGATTATCGATGCGAGCGCGCTTGCGATCACGACGAAGGCGGGCACGATCATCCACACGGGCGATTTTAAGATCGATCACACGCCGATCGACGGCTATCCGACCGATCTGAACCGCCTAGCGTATTACGGCGATCGCGGCGTTATGCTTTTGATGAGCGATAGCACAAACTCACACAAAGAGGGGATTACGAAGTCCGAAAGCTCGGTAGGCAAGACCTTTGATACAATATTTTCGAGCTGTAAGGGGCGCGTGATAATGAGCACTTTCAGCTCAAACATCCACCGCGTCTATCAGGCTATCGAGCGCGGCGTAAAATACGGCCGCAAGGTCTGCGTCATCGGGCGAAGCATGGAGCGAAATTTATTTACCGCGATGGAGCTTGGCTACGTAAATTTAGACAAAAAGATCTTCGTCGATGCCGATCAGGTCTCCAAATACCCAGATAATGAGGTTTTGATCGTGACTACCGGCTCGCAGGGAGAGACGATGAGCGCGCTGTATCGCATGGCGACGGACGAGCACAAATACATTAAGATCAAATCCACCGATCAGGTAATCATCAGCGCCAAAGCGATCCCCGGCAACGAAAGCAGCGTTTCGACCGTGCTTAACTACCTGCTAAAAAGCGGCGCAAAGGTCGCATATCAGGACTTTAGCGAGATACACGTAAGCGGGCACGCCTCGATCGAGGAGCAAAAACTCATGCTGCGCCTAATAAAGCCGAAATTTTTCCTACCCGTGCATGGCGAATACAACCACATCGTAAAACACAAAGAGACCGCGATGGAGTGTGGCATCGAGGAGAAAAATATCTATCTGATGAACGACGGCGATCAGATGGAGATTTGCGAAAAATATCTAAAGCGCGTCAAGACGGTCAAGACGGGCAAAGTCTTTATCGACAATCAGATCAACAAGCAGATCTCCGACGAGATCGTCAAACACCGCCAAAATTTAGCCGATGCGGGCGTAGCGGTCATCATCGCGCAGATCGACAAAAACGAAAAGAGGCTCATTCAGACGCGCGTCATCACCTACGGGCTCGTCGCCGATAATCAAACGGCGCACTTTACCAAGGAGATGCAGGGCATCATCGAGCAGTTTTTAGCAAATTTAAAAGATGAAATTTTGCTCGATCACTGGGCACTGGAGGGTAAGATCCGCCAGGCCGTGCGAAAGCATATCTTTAGAAAGATCAAAAAATATCCGACCATTGTGCCAGTGATTTATTTGATGTAAGCGCGGCTAAATTTAGCGCGCAAAGAGACTTTGATCTGCGGCGGGCGAGTGAAATTTTGATGGCGCCGGTTAGCGCTCGGGTCTGAAATTTTGCGATGTGTGCTGGTTTTACGGCGTGAAATTTTAAAGTGAAGAGTAAAATTTCGGCGTAAAGCAAAATTTAAAGAGCATCTAGCAAGCCTGCAGCTATACGAACGAAGCGGCGCAGAATTTCGCGGATTAAAATTTTATGGCGCAAATTTCAAAGGCGTGAAATTTTAGCTAGCGTAAATTTAAGCGCTACGCAAAGAGGCGCAAAATGAAATCAAATTTTAAAAAGAAGGTTTAATGAGTGAGATTTTAGATACGGCACGAGAGGTGCTAAGGCTCGAAGGAACGGAGCTTTTACGGCATGCGGATC
>NZ_CALIMY010000144.1 GCF_938045205.1 uncultured Campylobacter sp. | reverse complement strand
TTAAATGCTTGGCTAGGCTCTTGGGCTCGTATGAAATTTGAGTTTTACAAAACTTTCTCAGCTTTAGCGCAAACGAAAACGCCGTGCTAACAAACGCCTCATCCAGCGCGCCGATATAAAGTCCCTCACGCGCTTGTGGGCTTTCGCGCGTTTTTAAAATTTCTGCTATTCGCTCGATGCCGATCGCAAAGCCCACGCCCGCCGTCTTTCTGCCGCCTAAAAACTCCACGAGTCTGTCATAGCGCCCGCCGCCGCCTACAGCGCTTTGTGCGCCAAGCTCGGATGAGACGAACTCAAAAGCGGTTTTGCAGTAGTAATCAAGCCCGCGCACGAGCTTAGGATCGATCTCAAATTTTTGTCCGTTTTGGGTTAAAATTCTTTGCAGCTGCGCAAATTCCGCGGCGCAAGCGTCGTTTAAATTTTCAGTTATAAGAGGCGCGGCGGCTAAAATTTTCTGGCAGCTCTCGTTTTTGCAGTCCAGCACGCGGATCGGATTGGTGTCGATGCGCCTTTGGCAGTCCTCGCAGAGCCTGTCTTTGCGATCTTGCAAGAAATTTACGAGCTTGGTTTTATACGCAGGCATGCACTCCTCATCGCCTAAAGAGTTGATTTTAAGCGTTGCGGCGACATTTAGCTCGCGTAAAATTTGAGCTAACATCAAAATCACGCTCGCATCCTCATAGACGCTACTTTGCCCGAAGCACTCGACGCCGAATTGATGAAACTCGCGCAGGCGTCCCTTTTGCGGGCGCTCGTAGCGAAACATCGAGCCTTGATAATAAAATTTATGTACGCCGCCGCTGCGGTCTAGCTTTTTTTCGATAAAGGCGCGCACGACACCCGCGGTGCCCTCGGGGCGCAGGCAGACGCTATCGCCGCTTTTGTCGCTAAACTCATACATCTCTTTGCCGACTATGTCGCTGCTCTCGCCGACGCTGCGCCGAAATAGCGCGGTCTGCTCAAGTTTGGGGGTTTCGATGAGACAAAAGCCGTAATTGCGCGCCACGCGCTCGCATACGCTTAAAATTTGCGAGTAGATGCGCGCCTGTTCGTCCAAAATATCGTTCATACCGCGAAGTGCCTTGATCATCGATAAAATCCTTTGTGAAATTTTAAAATTTTCAAATTTTTGCGGCGATTATAGTTAAATTTACCTAAATTTTAAGCCCTGCCGCTCGCAGCAACGTATCGGTTCTGCTTATTTGCATCGCGCACCGTTTCAGCTTAGGCGTCTATTTTAAACCGGCTAAGCTCGGCGGTAAAATTTCTACTTCGCCGCCTTGAAGCTCAAGAATTCCTCGTAGCGGCGGTCGATGATCTCTTTGATCTCGGCGTAATTTTGCGGCGAGTTTTCTATGTAAAAATAGGCGTTGTCGAAGTTTTTATCGCCGAATTTTCGCGCTACGAAATCGTCGTAATCTTGCAAATACCAGCCGTGCGTTTTGGCAAATTTCGTGCGGTCCGTGGTGTAGTAGGCCTTCGCAAAGGCCTTGCCTGAGGTGTTTAGTTCGTCGCTGCTTAGCACGCCGTCCATCGCGCCAAAAAAATACCGGCGATAATCAAAGCTATCGTCCATCCGCGCTATATCGTCCGCGAAATCCGCCGCGAAGTCCTTGGAGTAGAGCTTGCGCTCCATGCACCAGCGGAAGAAAAACGCGATGTGCGTCGCGCCGTTTTCATGCGGGATGTCCGTCGGCGCATTTGCCGCGCTCCAGTGCCATTTTGCCTTGTCGTAGGTCACGTAAGCCATTTTGCTCTCCTTTTTTTGGACTTTAAGTTGCATAAATTTTAGAAATTAAAAGCAAACGAGGCTTGGTAAAGCTCTAAATTTTATCCGATGCAATCTGCGCCGTGAAATTTCAAATTTTATATCAGATCGCTCCTTACCTCATAATCGCATTCGCTTCGTAAAATTTTGCCGCGGCTAAAATTACGTTTAAATTCTATCGCATCTCGTAGAATTTCACGCACCTCGTCCTATGTCTTTCAGTCGCTGTTTTGCCGCCGCCGTTACGTCCTCTTCGTAATCATACCACGCAAACATCGCGCCGTGCTGCACCGAGCCGCCGAGCAGATCGCCTCCCTGGCGGTTTTTCAGATCGATATTTGCGACCTTGAATCCGTCCAGCGTCGCTGCGAACTCGCGCAGGCGCTGCGGCGGGGATTTGAGCTTGGTGTAGAGGTAGCAGCGCCCCGCCTGGCCTTTGCGTCCGACGCGTCCGCGCAGCTGATGAAGCGACGCAAGCCCCATCCGCTCGGCGCCCACGATTAAAATGACGCTAAGCCGCGGCAGCGAGATACCCACTTCGACGATCGTCGTGGTTATCAGCAGCTGCCCCTCGTCGCGGAAGCGGCGCAGGATCTCCTCCTTGTCCTTGTCGCTGCCGTGAGTGATCATCACGTCGGAAAACTGAGCCTTCCAAAACGGCGCCGCCTCCTCAAGGCTTTGATAGACCGAGCTTTCGCTTTGCTGCACGAGAGGATAGACGATGATCGCTTGATTGCCCGCGGCGAGCTCGCGGCGCAGATCCTGCATAAAGCCCGCAAATCCGTCGTTTTGCAAAATTTTGGTTTTGATCTGCTTTTCAAACGGTAGCTGTTTTAAAAAGCTAAAGCTCACAAGCTCGGACTGGATCATGCTTAGCGTGCGCGGTATCGGCGTGGCGCTAAACTGAATGAAATGCGCACGAAACTCGCCGCTCCCCGTGAGGCGCGCGATCTTTTCGCGCTGGTTCGAGCCGAAGCGGTGCTGCTCGTCGACCATTATGAGATTTGACGGCGCGAGCTCGTGGTAGAGCAGGGCGTGAGTGCCGATGATAAGGTGTGCGCCCGCAAAATTCGGCTCGCGATCGCCGCTTTTTACGAGCAGAACCTTAATCTGCGGCGGCAGCAAACGGCGCGCCTCGGCGTAAATCTGCTCGGCCAAGATGCTCGTAGGCGCCATCAGATAGCTGATGCGCGGGTAGTTCATCGCCGCGCTAGCGAGGATGACGAGCGTCTTGCCGCTGCCTACGTCGCCCATGACGACGCGGCGGCGCGCCAGAGAGCTTTGCAGATCGCTAGCGATGTCCTTTATCGCGCTTAACTGATCTCGCGTAGGCTCAAAAGGAAGCGAAGCAAGCCAGTCCGAAATGTCGTGCAGCGGGTAAATTTGCGCAGGGAAGCTCGTTTTTTTCGCGCTTAGCTTTTGCAAGTAGTTTAGAATTTCTACAAATTTCAGCATGCGTAAAATTTCAGCTCCCCTCATCTCTGCGACGGCTACGCTCTTTACGGCCTCGGTGGCATGGACAGTTTCAGCGTCGCTTGCAATTTGAGCGATTGTAGTTTGGGCGGCTGCGGTCTGGATAATTTCAGTTTGATAATGCGTAGGTTGCACGGCACAATCGCGCGAAGCGCTCATCGGTGCGGCGAGCGCGTCCTGAACAGCCTCGGCGGCGCTTGCGGTCTGAGCGATCGTAGGCTTTGCGGTTGCGGTCTGCACGGCTACTACCGTCTGAACATTTTCGGTTTGATCGCATACGGGCTGTACTCCCGTAGCTTGTGCGTTCAAAGTTTGGGTGGTCGCGAATTGCGTATCTACGTCTTGGGTGCTTAAATTTTGTTTTGCGACTGCGGCTTGCTCGGCTATAGACTGCGCGGTTATGGCATGGGCTAGCATGGGTTGAGCGGTTGCGGTTTGAGCGTATGCTGGCCGTACTGCCATTTTGGCGCTGCTGGATCCTGGGTCGCTTGAAATTTTACCGCCGCTCGCCGCTGCGTCATTGTCGCTTTTAAGATCGTCTGAAATTTTATCCTCACGCGCCTCGGCGCCGTATGTGGCAAGAAAATCCTCGTCGCTTTGAATGCTAAAATTTTCGTCGTTATAAATCTCTGCGCAGTGCACCCGAGGTTCCTCGCCGTCCAAAATTTTATCACTCACAGCCTCTCCGCTGTGGATATTTTGGCTGGGCGAGACTTCTGCGCCATTTGGAATTCCGTCGCTTAAAATTTCATTCGCCGCGCTGCGCCTTGTTTCGCAGGCAAGAGCTCTGCCGTTTTGCTGATAGTTTGAAATTTTATCTCCAAAAATCTCATCATTTTGCGATCTGTCCTTTAAAATTTCGGCGGCGACCGAGTTTTGCAAGCTTGAAATTTTGCCGTTATATGAAATTCCATCGCCATTTAAAATTTTGTCGCTGCTTGAAATTTCGTCGCTTAAAATTTCACTGCTGCTGTTTGAAATGTCGTCGCGCTCGCCGAAATTTTCCGCGTCGCCCTCTTTGAGCTGCCTATTTAGCGCGGCTAGCATTCGCACGCTGCGCGGCGAGCTCTCGTGTAGCGCAAGCAGTACCGCCGCCTCGTCCACGCGCAGCCCGCAGCCTAGAAGCGTGTCCGCGCTTAGATATTTTTTGATCAGCTTTTGCGCCGCGGCGTCGCTCAGCGCGGCTTTGTATTTGGGCGCGATCCTGCCCGGCTCGCTTACGATTTTTGGGTTTACGAACTGCCACGAGCCGAAGCTCTCGTCGCATTTGCCGTGGATAAAAAATTTTTTGCCGCGCTTAAAGGCGCCGAAGTGCCAGCTTTTGGCGTTGAAGATCACGATTTTGATCTCGCGCTCCCAGCTAAGGCAGTGCGCCGTGACGATGAGCATCGAGCCGCGCCTGTGCTGGAAGAGGCACTCGACCTCCGCCGTGCTCTCGCCCGCGCAGGGCGCGTCTCTAACGCTTAGATCGTCGAAGCTTTTGGGCAGAAGCAGCGCCAGATCCAAAAGCGTCGTAATGCCCGCCTTTTGCAGTGCCGCCGCGTCTTTTGCTTCAAAAATCAATTTTCATCCTTTAAATTTTAATAGGCGTTGAACCATTGCGCTGCGAAATTTTACGCGCCGAAGCGAACGCTCGCCTAAATTTGATCAAAATTCTATGCGCCGCATCGAACGCTTGCTTAAATTTATTCAAAATTTTCACCCATTGCGGTAAATTTACTCGCCGGCCGTGCCTGTAAATTTTACCCGCTCTGCGCGCACTTTGTTTGGCGGCTGTATCTTTGCGGCGTGCACCGGGTTTTAAAAAAAATAGAGCGCGAGCACTTGAAATTTCACAGCGCGATTTGCGAACCGTATGATCCGAAAGATATGCATGCGCACAGTCTTTTAAATTTCGCGGCGCGGCTTGCGAAATCACGCTTTGATTTTGCGCGCTGAAAATTTTACCGAGCCGTGCACGGCGTCTTTAAATTTAGCCGTTCTTGCAAGGCTCGTAAATTTAATCATTTCTGCAAAGCCCCGCAAATTTTAACGCGACGCAGGCGCGGTTTTAAATTTAAACGCACAAGCCGTCCGCAAACGCAGCGCAAAAGTAAAATTTAGCGTCGTCTGCGCCGCTTTACAAATTTTAAAATTTACCCAAATTTTAGGCCGGTCGCAGGTATGCACTCGCTGTGCCGCGACGGGCTAAATTTTAAGCCCCTTTTTTGCGGCGGCCTCGTCGCAAATGACGGAAAAGCTTAGGTTCATGATCTCATCGTGCGATCTGATGAAATCGTTGAGCGCCCCGAGTTTTAGCGTCTCGATGCGCTTTAAATTTCGCTCGAACTCGCCGAATGCGTAGCCCTTGTAATATTCGCTCTGCGCGATCGCCGCTCGTTTAAACATCGTCTCTTTTTGCAGCACGGCGCTTCCGATTAGGAATTTTTTTGCGCTTTTTAGCTCCGCTTCGCTCACGCCAGAGGCGATAAATTTCGCGATCTCCTCTTTTACGAGCGCGGCGGCGTTTTGCAAATTTTCGTTTTTGGTCTGCAGATAGCCCCAAAACTCGCGGCGGCTAAGCTCGAAATCGCCGCGCGCATAGACCGAATACGCAAGCCCGTGTTTAACGCGGATGCGCTCCATCAGCCTGCTGCCGAAACCGCTGCTTCCGAGCACGAAAAGCGCGGTGTTTGCGATGAACTCCTGCTCTTTTGGCAGCGCAAAAGGCGCGCCGAAGTAGATGTATGCCTGCTGCGTCTGCTCCTTTTGGATCTTTATCTTTTTCGCATCGCTCGGCGTGAAAAACGGCAGCTCGCGCTTTTCCCCGCTTGCAAAAAGGCTTAGAATTTCCGCGATTTTCGGGTTTTTATCGCTCACGTCGCCGCATAAAACGACGTATAAATTCTCTAAACTCAGCGAGGCGAAAAACTCCCGCACATCCTTCATAGTGATCCGCTCTACGTTCGCCTCGTCGCCTATGAGCGGCATCTCGAGCCTCGTGCGCGGATACAGAAGCGCTTTTAGATTGCACGTCGCGATGTAATCAAACTCGCTTTTTAGCACGGCGATCTCGCCTATGGTTTGCATTTTTAGTTTTTCCAGCACCGAGGGCGTTAAATTTGGCTCCTTAAGCAGCTCTCGCAGCATGTCTAAGCCGAAATCAAAGTGCTCTTTTAAGCAGTTTAGCTGGATGCCGAAGGTCTCAAAATTGCTCGCAGCGCTGATCTCGACCGCGCGGATATCAAGCTTGCGGTGAAATTCGCTCACTCCTAGCGTCTTTGAGCCCTCGCCCAAAACGCCCGCGCAGATGCGCGCAAGGCCCGGGGTCTTCTCGCTCACCGCGCCGCTTGCTTTGAAAATTAGCTTGAAGCTCGCCACCGGCAGCGAATCGTCGAACTGATACAAAAAGTCGATTTTAGCGCTCTTGCCGTCTTTGGTTTTAAGTGAAATCTCTTTTTTTTCCATCGTTTTCCTTTATAAAATTTTTAAATTTCATCGTTCTTTCGGGCGCGATTTTAAAATTTTGACGCAGCCGCGCCGCTTTTAAAATTTGTGCCGGGCACGTTTTAAAAATTTCGCTAAAACAAGTTTTCAAAATTTAGTTCAAACTCGCTTCTAAAATTTCACGCTAGGGCAGTTTTGCCCGTCCTGCTTAAAATTTTAAAATTTAATCGCGCCGCATTTTTGTAAAATTTCAGCGCCCGAAACGCCGCGTCGCCGCAACGCGTTAGCAGAAATATATCCGTGCTCGAACACGGCAAGCGTTGTAAACGAAATGTCTCTTACGCGCCGTCTACGTCGCATTGATCTTGCGGCGTGGAATTTCACGTCCAAAAAATTCTAAGGCGAAATTCTGCAGCGAAATGAAATTTTACCGCGCGAATTCCGCTCGCACCAGTAAATTTAAACCCGTACCGATATCGAAATTTTAAATCCCGCGGCAAAATTCGATGCTCGCGATCGCAAAAATTCGCTATCTGTTTTAAGACAAAATTCTACCGCTATATTCTAGCCGCATGCGCATAAATTCCC
>NZ_CALIMY010000143.1 GCF_938045205.1 uncultured Campylobacter sp. | reverse complement strand
CTCCACATTTTGACGCCGCTCATTTAGAATTTTCTTTAGCTCTTCGAGCCTTGCTTCGTTCATCCTTATCCCTCGCCTGCGATCTTAAGCGATCATATTTTACTTCTTTATACCTTGGGATAGTATTAAATTTAAGGCTACCTTGCTTGCCAGACTCAAGCATTTTTGAAATTTATTTGTTGAGTAAAATTTAGTGAGATAAAGAGATAAATTTAAGCGGGAAGGTCCCGCTTAAATTTTATTTGCCGCAGCCGCACTTGCCCTGAGCGGCAAGCTTGCGGCGAACATATGCGATTTTGCTTTGAAGCGGAAGGTGCTTAGGGCAGTGGTCTTCGCAGCCTAGCAGCGTCATACAGCCGAATACTCCGTCATCATCGCCGATTAGCTCGTAAAAATCCTCATCGGTTCGCTTATCCAGCGCATCGATCTGAAAGCGTGCCACTCGGTTGATGCCGACGGCGCCGATGTAGTCTTTTCGCATTATCGCTACGCCGCATGCAGCTACGCAGATACCGCACTCGATGCAGCGATCCAGCTCGAAAACCTCCTGCGCGACCTCCGGCTCGACCTTCTCCTCAAGCTTGGAGATATCGGTTTCGTGATCGGTGTGGATCCAACTCTCTACGCGTTTGCTCATCGCGTTCATCCAGTTGCCCGTATCAACGCTGAGGTCTTTTAGCAACTTAAAAAATGGAAGTGGCATAAGCTCGATCACGCCGTCCGGATAATCCTTAGTAAGCGTACGGCACGCAAGCTGCGGCTTGCCGTTTACGAGCATACCGCAGCTACCGCAGATACCCGCGCGACAAACGAAGTCGAAGCTTAGCTCGGGATCAAATCTCTCACGAATCACGTTAAGCGCGATAAACAACGTCATTCCGTCGGTCTCTTCGATCTCGTAAGTAGCGAAGTGCGGCTTTGAAATTTTGCTTAGCGGATTATACTTAAATGCCTTTATTGTTATTTTTCTACTCATATCCTATACCTGCTCTTTCGTTAGGTGCTTTATATTTTGGCTGCAATTCATAATGCATCAATGCCTCTTGAATTTCATATCTGCCTTTGCCCTCGGCTTGCATTTTCTCGCGAATTTCATCGACCTCTTTTTGGCGCACGGCGCTGTCCGGATGCTCGATAATATTGCCTTTGGCGCCGTATCCGCGGAACGCAGGCGGCATCTCCATCTTCATAATATCAAGTGGCTCATAGGTCAAAGTAGGCATCGTATCGCCCTCCTTCCAGCTCGCAAGCGTTCGTTTTAGCCAGTTTAGATCGTCGCGTTTCGGATAGTCCTCGCGGAAGTGTGCGCCGCGGCTTTCGGTGCGATCAAGCGCACCCTTGGCGATACAAAGCGCGAGCTTTAACATCTTCGGTACGCGGTAAGCCTCCTCAAGCTCCGGATTTCCGAAAAGCTCTTTATTGCTTACTTTGACGTCCAAAGATTGCTTGTAAAGCTCCTCGAGCTCTTTTACGGCTTTGGCTAATCCCTCGCCGGTGCGGAAGATTGCGCAGTGCTCCCACATCACGTCTTTCATCTTGTTTTTGATCTCGAATACGTTAAATTTACCCTCTTTTTCAAGCAGGCTTTTCATGTAGTTTTGCTCTTTATCTACGAATTTTTCGATATCGTGCGTATTGATATCGACATCGTGTCCTTGGCAATACTCCGCAAAATACTCGCCCACGATCATTCCTGCGACGACGGTTTCGGCGACGGAATTTCCGCCCAAGCGGTTAAAGCCGTGCATATCCCAGCACGCAGCCTCGCCGGCGCTGAAAAGTCCAGCTAGCGTTGGGCTCTCACCCGTAGCCTTTGTTTTGATGCCGCCCATCGAGTAATGCTGCATAGGAAGGATCGGAGCCCAACCTTTACCGCGCTTCCTGCCCTGCTCGTCGGTTATTACCTCGGTGTCGGCAGGATCGATGCCGTTGAAAATTTCGCAAATTTCTTGTACGTCGCGTAAATTTTTCTCGATATGCTCGCGTCCAAGGATTGATATATCAAGCCAAACGTGCTCACCATAAGGGCTCTTTACCCCCTTGCCTGCGCGGATGTGCTCCATTATGCGGCGGCTTACGACGTCGCGGCTAGCAAGCTCTTTTTTCTCCGGCTCATAATCCGGCATAAAGCGGTAGCCGTCCACATCGCGTAAAATTCCGCCGTCGCCGCGGCAACCCTCGGTAAGCAAAATTCCGCTCGGAACGATCGGGGTCGGGTGAAACTGTACCGCTTCCATATTTCCAAGCTGTGCTACGCCGGTCTCAAGCGCGATAGCTGCGCCGATGCCCTCACAAACGACGGCGTTTGTAGTGTGTTTATAAACTCTGCCGTAGCCGCCGGTAGCGATTAGCGTACCTTTTGATACATATGCGCTAATCTCGCCGGTAACCAAATCACGCACGATTGCGCCGTAGCATCGGTTGTTTGCGTGAATTAGCGCGATCGCTTCTTTTCTATCATGAATATCTACGTTATGCTTTAGCGCTTCGTTTGCAACGGCAAAAAGCATTGTATGTCCCGTAGCATCGGCGGTATAGCAGGTTCGCCATTTTTTCGTGCCGCCGAAGTCGCGGCTATGGATAAGTCCGTGAACCTCGTCTTTTTCGGTGATCGTAGTCTTTTGAGCATTAATAATAGCACTTCGCTCGCCTCTAGTAATCCTGGTCCAAGGAACGCCCCAGCCCGCAAGCTCGCGGATCGCCTTAGGCGCCGTTTGCGCAAACATCCTAGCGACATCCTGATCGCAGCCCCAGTCGCTTCCTTTTACCGTATCGGCAAAGTGCACGTCCTCGTTGTCGCCCTCGCTCATTTTGGAATTTCCCAGAGACGCTTGCATGCCGCCTTGAGCTGCCGCAGAGTGCGAGCGTTTAACGGGGATCAGGCTCAAAACGATAGTGCTAAGCCCCTTTTCGCCGGTAGCGATCGCAGCTCTTAAGCCCGCCAAACCGCCGCCAATAACTAAAGAATCGCAATATATTACATTCATCCTAAGCTCCCTATTCTAAACTTAACCATTTGAAATCGGCGATTATCGAAAGCAAGAAAAATACGCCCCAAACGATAAAAACCGTCTTTTTGATGAGGGCTCTTTTCCTTTGAATTTCCGCCTTCGTGCCGTCTATGCTAATCCATTTCATATAAAGCCTATAAATTCCAATACTAGCGTGAGTTACTACGAAAATCAATAAAACAAAATAAAATAGATGAAGCTGTCCGAAGCGAGCGATAGCAAGATCTGCAGTAATTTTCGGACCAAATACGATCATTAAAATATGAGCCGCCGCAAAGAAAAATAGGAAAAATCCCGTCCAAAACTGAAACCACCAAAGCGTCGTGTCGCAATGCTTCATTCGCATTTTGTGCGCTTTAAACGCTCTGTAAGCGGCGTAGTTAGCCGGAAATTTTCTCATCGCCAAAAATGCGTGAATCACGAAAATCACGAAAATTACAAAAGCGACGATGTTTGTGACGAAATAAATTCCACCCGGTTCGGCGAAATGTACGACGCCCTCAAACGCGCCCTTACCGATCAGAATCGTGCCGGTAAATATCATATGACACAGCATAAAACAGGCCAAAATCAGCCCGCTGATGCTTTGCGCCACATCTTGCAAAGCCATAATGCGGCTTTTTTTGCCGTCTATGGATCTGCCCGTAAAGCCTTCAATGCGACCTAGCATAGGTTCTCCTTAAAAAAGATGATTATAAATCCCCGCTAAACGAAAATTTACATTTTTGTAAAGAGATTATATTACTTTTTAACTTTAGATTAATTTAATTTCTGCAAATTAGTTTTTTCTTCAAAGACTGCTTTAAGAAAACTGCTATCAAAAACATCACCAAAGATAAAATTTGCCCCATCGATAAATTTAAAAATATAAACCCAAGCCCATCGTCCGGCTGCCTAAAAAATTCCACGAAAAATCTAAACGCCGTGTATAGCATCGCATACAGACATATCAGCTCGCCGTTAAATTTCTTAAATTTACGGTAGAAAAATAAAATCGCAAAAATAACGAGCCCTTCCAAAACCGCTTCGTAAAGCTGGCTTGGGTGACGCAACGTACCGCCCACTAAGATCCCCCACGGCTCGCTCGTCTCGCGCCCGAAAAGCTCCTGATTTAAAAAATTTCCCACGCGTCCGAAAAAATACCCAAGCGGCACGCTAAGTGCCACGAGATCGAGCAGCGCCCACATATCGGTTTTAAATTTTTTGCAAAACCAAACCGTCGCGATCACGAATCCGACGACTGCGCCGTGATAGCTCATACCGCGGATGCCCACGAACTCGCCGTTATGAAAGGGGTTGAAAATTTGCCACGGATGGCTGAAATACCACGCCGCCTCGCCCGAATAGATCGCGATGTATCCAAGCCGCGCGCCCAAAATGACACCCACCTCGACCCAGATGAAGTAGCGATCTAGCATCTTATCGCTGAAGCCAAGCTCGTCTTTTCGCACGAAATATTTGGCGATAAATAGCGCCGTAAGCAGCGCCAAAACATACATAATGCCGTACCAGTGCACGTTTATGCCAAACGCGCTGAACGCCACGGGATCGAAGTGAGCGTAAATTTCGTTCCAGTAATTCAAATTTTTCCTTTGTTTTAAATTTTAAAATTTAACGGCACGCATCGGACGCTGCGTGACGCACGCTTGGTAAAAGACGCAGAGCGGCGCATACGTGAGCGCAGAAGCCAGGCTTCCAAGCTCGATCGCAGACGCAAAGCACGAAAGACGCGGATGTCTAACGAAAGCGTCGAACAATGCGCAGGGCGCCTCACGTAAAATTTCAAACGACGGCGCCTTGTGCGGCATGCAAAGCTACGCACGGATTGCCGAAGCGCAAGCACCGTGATGCAGACGCGACGCACACGGTATCGATACCGACAGCGCACGGCAAAGGCTGGATGATGCGCATAACGCGACCAAAGCGCCGAATGCCGTGCAGAATTCAAAACGACGCGCGCGATACGACAAGCACCGACGCACAAAACAGCAAGGCAGATACTTTACATCCGTGCAGATAAAATTTACCTGCCTCGCTTAGCTTTTCGCGCCTATAGGAGCTGTACCGGCTACAGCGCAAGAAATCCCGAAAGCAAGCTCAGACTTATCTCTACATAGCGCTTTTCTGTGCCGAACGCGCAAAAATACCGAGCGCACGTTCTAAATTCTAAATTTTAAATTCCAAGTCCCAGCGTCTCTTTCACCACGCGGCAAAAATCCGCCAAAAACCACCCAAGCGCCTTGTAATAGCTGCTTTTGGCGTTTATCTGCACGTGCGTAGCAAGCGCGGAAAAGCTAGGAATGATAAATTGCGCCAGATATAGCGTCAAAATTTTATGCGATTTTACGTCCGTGTTTTGTTTAAAGATCATGGCAAGAAGTGCTAGCATATTGGCCGCATGAGCGCTTTTAAGCTCCGTAAAAGGCTTTTTGAAGCGGCATCTTTCATAAAACAGCTCCACTTCGCTTTCGCTTATGAGCTTGAAAAAATCCATCTCAAACGCCCCTTTTAGCGCCTCAAAATCGCGCCCTAGCACCGCGTAGTCCTCGCCCTGCACCTTTTGCCAAAGCTCGTGACCGTTTTTGTTTTCGATATTTTTATTTACAATGATCCAGTTTTTTCCCAAGCCGCGCAACTTCTGCTCGTCTATCACGCCCTTAAAATTCGTCGCAAAGATTATGCAGATCACCGAGTATAGCTCGCCTAGTTTCATCTTTTTCCTTTAAATTTAGTCAAATTTCGCTTGCCTTTTTTAGCTTTTCGATGCCGAATTTTTCCCAAATCCTGCTTAAAGATCGATCCAGGCTCTGCTGCTTTTTATCGATCTCGCCAAAGAGCAGCGAGCCGCCCGATCTGCCGCCAAAATTTGAAAGATTTAGCGCTACGTGGATTATCTGCGCGCCTTTTTTCACGTCGCAGAGCCTAAATAGCTCAAGCGCGGTCTCGCTCAGCAAATTTAAACTAAACGCCCTATCCTGACTGATCTGATGCGAAAACTCCTCGCGCGATTTGTAGCGGATCTTTAGATCATATGTCGCAGGCTTTAGCTCCCTTGCGAGCACTTCGCCCGCCAAATGGCGCGCCAAAATTAAAATTTTGCGCCGCAGCTCGTCCCGATCGGCGCACGGCGCGAAGCTGCGCCCAAAGCCGATACTCTTGCGCTCGCGCTTTGAGACGACCTCGCCCTCGTCCTCGCCGCTAAGGGCTGCGAAAATTTTCCTGCCGTTTGCGCCCATCTTTTCAAAAATTTCTCTGTGCCCTAGCGCGTCGCCGAAGGTTACGATACCGTATTTGCCGAGCGTTTTTTGCGCCGCCTTGCCGATGCCCGGGAATTTCGCTACCGGCACGGCGGATAGCTCGCACGCGATTTGCGATTTTAAAATTTGCCGCACGCCGAAGGGCTTGGCAAGGCTAGTGGCGAGCTTTGCGATCAGTTTTGCTTCGCTAAGCCCGACGCTACACGGAAGGCTAAAGCGGCGCATAATCTCGCTCTGCAAAAACGCAGCAAAGCTCAGCGCGTCCGCGTCGTATGCCGTGCCGCGTAAATTTAGAAAAAATTCGTCGATGCTAAATTTTTCGATCTCGGGCGTAAAGCTTAGTAAAAACTCATAAATTTCGCGTGAAATTTTTCGGTATTCGCCATGTCTGGCGCGCACCAAAATGAGCTGCGGGCAGAGTCCGAGCGCGATTTTAACGGGCTGCGCCGAGTGCACGCCGTCGGCTCTGGCTTCGTAGCTCGCACTTAAAATCACGCTGCCAAGCTCGCTCTTTCCGCCGAAAATCTCCTCGTCGCCGCCTCCGACGACTGCGATCTTTTTGCCCGCAAGCGCGGGATCGGCAAGCCTCGCTACAGAGACGAAGAAGCTGTCCAAATCGATATGAGCTATCAAACTATGTCGATCCCGAAACCGCTAAGCCCCGCATAGTCTTTCGGCTCGCTCTTGCTTAGAATTTTGATTTTTTTCACGCCCAGATGCGCTAAAATTTGCGCTCCGATGCCAAAGCTCTTAAAATCGGCGCGATTTTGCGCGGATTTTAGCATCAAAAGCACGCCGCCTTCATTGCGCAAAACATCCAGATCGCGCATGAAATCGTTAAATTTCGTATCGCTTAAAAATTCCAGATCGCTTGAAATTTTATGAAATTTCACGTTCGTCTGTGCGCTCTTTCCCAGCTCGCCGAAAATATAGGCGCGGTGCTCGTTGCCCTCATGATCGTTTACCTCGTAAAATTTCGCCGCTTCGCCGCACAGCGCGCCGTCACGCAGCTCGCTAAATTTAACGAGAGTTTCGTGTTTTAGGCGGTATTGCACGATCTGTGCGACCGAGATCATATTGATGCCGTGCTGCGCGCAGAATTTTTCCAGATCGTCCCTGCGCGCCATATCGCCGTCGTCTTTGACGATCTCGCAGATCACGGCGCTTTGCGAAAGCCCCGCCAAGCGGCACAGATCCGTAGAGCCCTCGGTATGCCCCGTGCGAGCGAGCACGCCGCCGCTTTTGGCGATTAGCGGGAAGATATGCCCCGGGCGGACGAAATCATCCGCGCGAGCGCCTACGCGCGACATCAGCTCGATCGTCATATTGCGCTCATACGCGCTTACGCCAGTCTTGGCATCCTTCGCGTCGATCGTGACGGTAAATGCGGTCTCGTGGCTGGAGGTGTTTTTATCGACCATCAAATTTAGATCAAGCTGCTGTGCAATCTGCGGGCTAAGCGCCACGCACAGCACTCCGCGAGCGTGCGTGATCGCAAAATTTACCTTCTGCGCACTGCTAAATGTGCTCGCAAACATCAAATCGCCTTCGTTCTCGCGATCGACGTCATCGACCATAACGAGCATCTTGCCGTTTTTCAGATCCTCGATCGCTTGCTCTACGCTAACCATCATCTCTCCTTTAAATTTACGATATTATCTTGCCATTTCTATCAACGATAGTTTCGCGACCGTCTAAATTGATCTTGACGTAGTCGTCGCTTAAAACTTTCACAAATTCTACTTCGTCATAAAACACCGGCTTTAAAATTTCATTATCCTCACCATCTAGCAACCCCCATTTACCGTCTTTTTTGACTTTAACGTATCCTTCGCAATATTTGATTTCGTCATAATATCCGCACAAAGTATTGTCAAAATCCCAAGCAAGCTCGTATACACAAGAAACTACCTCTGTACCCATTTTATCGATAAAGCCCCATTTGCCGTCCTTTTCAATCTTTGCTAAGCCTTCGCAAAAACTCCCGGCCCGGTCATATATGCAAGGAATAACTTCTTTTCCCGTTTCATCGATATATCCCCAATAACCGTTCTTTTTAACGTCCGCCAAACCTTCGCGAAAAACGCCAACGTCATCATATAGACAAGGAATGATCTCTTTACCAGTTTTATCGATAAAACCCCAATAGCCGCTTTTTTGAACTTCCGCCAGTCCTTCCTCAAAATTATAAGCATCATCATATATACAAGAAATCACCTCTTTACCCGTTTTATCGATAAAGCCGAATTTATCGTTCTTATTAACCCACGCTAAGCCTTCGCAAAACTCCTCGGCCCGATCATATATGCAGGGAATAACTTCTTTGCCCGTTTTATCGACGAAGCCGAATTTATCGTTCTTTCTAACGCATGCTAGGCCTTCGCTAAAATACGAAACGTCATCATAGATGCAAGAAGCTATCTCCTTTCCCGTTTTATCGATAAAACCCCATTTATCGTTCTTTTTAACCCATGCCGATACCATCTCGATCTTCCGAATTTAAATTTTAATCTCCGCGTAAGCCGCCTTGAGCTTCTCAAAAAGCGGGGCGAAAGAAACGCCGTTTACGCGGACGTTTGCGATCGTCGTGATGAAATTCGTATCGCGCTGCCACCGCGGCACGAGATGATAGTGCACGTGCTCGGCTATGCCCGCACCCGCGGCGGCGCCGAGGTTCATGCCGATATTTACGCCGTTTGCGCCCAGAGTGCGCTTTAAAATCCCCACCCCGGCGCGCACGTAGCGGCTCATCTCCGCCCACGCATCATCGCTAAGGCACTCGATATTATCGACGTGCTCGTAAGGTATGACCATAAACGCGCCCGGGCTGTAGGGGTAGAGGTTCATCACCCCAAAGCAGTGCCGCGCGCGAAAAAGCACGCCGTTGCTATCGTCGAACGCCGCATCCGCCGCCGCGTCGCAGAAGGGACAGCCGCTTCTTTTTTCGGTAAAATACTCGCTTCGCCAAGGGGCGCAAAGATAATCCATCTCTTTTCCTTTCCGAAATTCCAAAATTCTATGGAATTTTAAAATTTGCGTTTCGCAAAATTCTATGAAATTTGGAATTTAAAACTTCTAAATTTCATAGAATTTTAAATTTACGCGGTCTGCGCTCGCTCGCACGATGCGGAGCTATGCACGTGGCAGGGCGCGACATGCTTTGCAATCGCGGGGCACTTCGGCGCAATACGCACTCTGCGGATCAAAGCCCGCGGCGGGCGTTAGTGCGCATTTGACGGACACTCATGGCGCGGCAAACACAGCGTCTAATCCGCACCGCAGCCGTTTGCGCGGCGTGCGATAACAAGCTCGCGATGCCAAAGCGCACGTACGCCTACACGGCTGCGATATCGAATCTACACGGTCGTTTGCGCGGCGCATTATAACAAAACTTTGACGCACTCACAGGCACGGTACGCGGTGCCAAACCTGCGCTGCAATCACCATCGCAACACGCGGTAAAATTTAACGCGGCGCGGTCGCGGCACAGCTGTAATACAGCCGAAGTTCAATCGCGGCGTATCGCAGGGTATAGCAGCCCTGCTAAGCCCCCTACGCCGTCCGCTTTTACGATAGCTCGCTTTGCGCAGTTATCGTACGCGCAGCTCCTCTGGGAGGCTTGATCGCGAGCTGTGATTAAATTTACGGCGCCGTACAATCGCCAATACTGAGCTTGAGAGCGCGCGCTAGACATACAAGGCATTACGATAGACGCGCAATTCTCGGCACTCAATGCTACAAGCGCAACCGCGCGCGCGAAGCTTCGCAAACGTAAAGCTAAATTTCAACCCGCGCTTTTTGCACCAGCTCGTGATGCGACGGAAAGCTATACAAACGAAAGGCGTAAATTTAAACCTCGCTCCTCAACCGCTCGCACGGCGCGCAATAACAAACTCACGATACCAAAGCGCAGCGTGAATTCTCGCGCGATGTGCGATATTAAATTGCGCCGCGGCGCTAAATTTAAAGAGCCGTTAAATTTTAAAGTCCGCCGAATTTTAAAATTTACTGCCTTAAAATTTCGCTCCGTTCACTAAATTTAACCGCTCGCTTCGGGTTTAAGCCTGCGCGATCAAATGAGCCAAATTTAAATTTAGCCGCTCGCGCCGAACTTTATCTCGCGCAGCGCCGCGCCTACGTCATTTTGGCGCATAAAATGCTCGCCGATCAAAAACGCATCGACGCCCGCCTCGTGCAGGCTTTTAAGCTGCTCGTGCGAGTGCAGGCCGCTTTCGGCGACGATGATCTTGCCGTTTGGAATCAGTGGGATCAGCCGCTCGCTCAGGCTCGTATCGACCTCGAAAGTCTCTAAATTTCGATGGTTGATGCCGATAATATCAGCCCCCGCAAAGACCACTTTTTTCAGATCGTCCTTATCGTGGATCTCGCACAGCGCCTCAAGCCCCAGCCTGCGGGCAAACTCGAGCAGCTCTCTTAGCTGTTTGCCTTCCAGAGCTTTGGCGATCAGCAGGATAAAATCCGCGCCGTAAACCAGCGCTTCGAGGATCTGGTAGCGATCGACGATGAAATCCTTGCGCAAAATGGGTGTACGAGTGTAGCGGCGGATCTGCGGGATGAACTCCAAATCGCCTCTGAAATAATGCGGCTCAGTAAGCACCGAAAAGGCGCTGGCGCCTGCATTTTCGTACTCCACGGCAAGGCTTAGCGGCTCAAAATCCTCGCGGATGATCCCCTTGCTTGGGCTTGCCTTTTTAATCTCGGCAATGATGCGAAGCGAATCCTTCTCGTCGCTTCTAAGCACGTTTATGACGTCACGCGGCTCATAGGGATTGGCGCTTAGCGAGCGACCGAGCAGATCCTCGGGCAGCCTTTCTTTGCGAAGCGCGAGATCCTCGCGGGTGCGCTTTAAAATTTCGTCTAAAATCACTGCTCTCCCCTATTCGTAGGGTGCGTCTCGGGTAAATTTGACGAGGGCAGCTCATGCTTTGTGGAATCTATCGGCGCAAGATTTCCGGGATTTTTACCGGGAGTTTGCGCGGCGGAATTTATAGGCGTCGCAAAATTTTCAGAAGCCGAGGAATTTGGTGTCTGGTTTTGAATCGCGGAATTTGCAGACCCAGCAGAATTTTGCGAAGCGGAGTCTTTTGGCATTAAATCACGCGTTGCATCGGAGCTCGGACGTGCGGAATCTAACACAGAGCTTTCGGGCGCCGTAGATTTTATGGAATTAGGCGAAGGAGTTTTTATTGCCGGGCTTTGCGGCGCCTGATCTTTCGGCGCGGAGCTTTTTATCGTAGC
This sequence comes from uncultured Campylobacter sp., assembly GCF_938045205.1. Taxonomy (GTDB): domain Bacteria; phylum Campylobacterota; class Campylobacteria; order Campylobacterales; family Campylobacteraceae; genus Campylobacter_B. Next base: position 15,836 of record NZ_CALIMY010000143.1, on the reverse strand, counting down.
GGGGTTTTGCGATATAGAATTCTGCGGCGCTACGCCTGTGCCAGCGGCGCACGCATCGATCGCCTCCAAATGCTCTTTGCCTTCGGGGGAATTAAAAAATTCTGCGTCTTTGATCTTAGCCATTTCATTTTTAGCCTCGTCGCACTCGCCAAGCTTGTAGTATCCCCAGGCAAGCGAGTCCAGATAATACGGCGAGTCGGGGTCTTTTTGTAGGGCGCGGCGGACGAGCTCGATGCCCTTGCGAACGTCCAAATCGTGATCTATTAAAATGTATCCGTAGTAGTTTAGATGCACGGGGTCTTTAAGCTGCGGCGCGATATTTTCAAATTTTGCCACTACGCTAGATAGGGTTTTGGCATCCACGTTTTTGCCCGCGCTTTCATATTCGTAGATCGCCTCGATCGCCAAAAAGTCGTAATTTTTAGTCTTCATAAACTCATCGCGTGCCATTTTAATCGCGGTTTTATAGTCTTTTTTATGCGCGTAGGCATCGATTAGAAGCTCGCGCTTGTAGTCGTATTTTTTCAAAAGCTCGATTATTTTATCAAAGTCGTTTGAGTAGTAATAAATCGCTATCATATCGTCCAAGAATTTATTATCCCCTTTGGCTTCATACAGCGCTTCATCGATCTTAGCGACATCCAAATAGCGTTTATTCGCGCGATACACATCAGCTAGCAGCTCGCACGCCATACCCTGGGCGCAGCCGTAGATGCGCCTGTGCGTCTCGATGATGCGGATCGCTCCGTCCGAATCATTGAGTTTATTTAGCAGCACGTCGCATAATCTGATGAGATTTTCGTCAGTTTTGTCTAGCTCATAGGCTTTTTCAAAGTAGGTTTTGGCTAAAGTAAAATTCTCCATCGCATAATATGTCGCCGCTAAGATCGCATAACTTCGCGAAACTGGATCTACGGTGACTAGCTTAAGAGCAGCGGTATTAGCGTTTAGATTATCTTTAATGCCTAAGTAGTAGCCGATCTTTACTCGCAGATACTCAGAGTCTGAGCTTAGGCTCTTTTCGCCGAGCTTTAAATAACGCGCCGTATTTTTACGATCTTTGATCGCAAAAGCAGTCTTTAGCGCTTCTAGCAGATAAACGGACGAGCCCGTTTTATTGTATGCCTTTTCGTATAAAAACATCGATGCGACGGGATCTTTATGCAGTAGCTCCAAAGCTGTAAGCAAATCGAAATTTAGCTCGGCGTCTTCTTGCGCTCGCATCGCGTGGTTTAGCTTTTCTTTGGTTATACTTTTAGCGCTTACGCCGCGATTTATCAAGCTCTTTTTAATTGCATCTTTTGCACCGTTTTTTGTGCCAATGCCGGAATTCTTATCAGACGCCTTTTTATCCGTAACGGACTGCTTCGCTACTGCAGCATTCGTCCTACCCTCCGCACTTAGATACTGCGGCGCTAAAATCATCGCCGCGATTAAAATTCCGCTTAAAACCTTACCCCGATACATTCTTCCTCCAATTCTTTAGTATGCGTTTTAAAATATTCCCAAAACGGGAAGCTACGACACTGCTTCGGACGCAGCTCGTAAATCCCGCAGTTGCGCTGTGTCTCGTCAAAAAATACGCACGCCAGGCCGCCCTCAAAGGGCTTTTCTTTTACGCTAAATCTAGCGCCTATCTTGTCCAAATACGTCCTTTTAAGCTCCGCGGGCGAAATTTTAAATTTTACTGCCAGCGCCGCAATCTCGCTCTCGTCTATCCAGATGTAGCCGCTCTCTCCCGTGCAGCACTTGCCGCCGCAGTGCTCGCACGCGCTTGCATCAAAGCTAAAGCCGAACTCACTCATAATCCACACTCGTTAAATCCGCGCTTTTGTAGATCGCTTGGGCTTGTGCGGTGCGCCTTCCGTGCGCGCTAGCATAGATCGGAAGGACGATCTCACAGGGCGAGCGCGAGTTCTTACGAGCCTGCAAAAGCGCGAGCTTAGCGGGCTTTGAAATGTCAGGATAGACAAAACCAAGCCTCGTCAAATTTAGCCTAAACTCGCCCAAAAGCTCGCAAATTTTAGCTAGCTTGCCCGCCTCGTAGCAAAAAATAAGCGTACCGCCAGGCTTAAGATGAGCATTCGCAGATCGCACGAAATCCCGTAGGCTAAGGCTTGCTGCGCTCTTACTAAGCGCCATGTGAGGCTCTTTGCTAAGCGAAATGCGCTCACGATAAAAAGGCGGATTTGAGACGATAAAGTCAAAACGCTTTTTGCTTTTAAACTCCGCGAAATCCGCGTGCAAAATCTCGGCAGGCAGATCGTTTTGCAAAGAATTTAGCCTTAAGATTTCTAAATTTCGCTCTTGAATTTCTAGCAAGCTTAGATTAATACTCTCAAAATCGCGCTTTAGTAAAAGCCCTAAAATTCCACATCCTGCGCCCGCATCCAGCACGTCGCCGTATATCGCTCGCGGATTTAGCGCGCTTTTTAAACTACACTCATCGCAAACTGCAAACCAGTCGTCACGCAAGCACTCCGCAGTAAAATCCTTGCGCGCTTTGGCGTCTTTAAATTTGCTCGCGAAATCTTTATCGTGCGTCTTTTGAGATTCTAAAGACTGCGCGATTTGCTCGTCACAAAATTTAAAATTTTCACCGCTTGCGATATCAGGCTTTAAAGCATGCCGGGCTTCGTCGCTTTGGAAATCGGAATTTTTGCAGCGCTCGCTTTGAAATTTCTCCTGAAATTCCGCTTGAAATTCCATTTTAAATTCCGCCTTAAGTTCAGCGCAGCCCTTACTTCCAAAATCACGATCATTCCCCACGCTATGGTTAGCGGCATACGACTCTTCTTTGCTAAAAGCGCAATCCTCGGCGCAAAATTCCGTCTCGTCGCCTGCGAAATCCGAAGCGTAGAACTGCGCATTAAAGCCTCCATCTGTCGCGTCTTTAAATTCCGCGCCACAGCCCAGCACCCAAGAGCCATCTTGCAATGCTGCGTCAGTTTTACGCACGCCTGAGCTTCTTATAAAATTCCACAAAAAAATCGTATCGCTAGTGTAGCGATAACCCTTTTTTGGCTGATAAAGCCTCATCTGCGGATGTTTTTGATGATGGTATGGGCGTGATTTATCGCCACTACGATCGATCCGCCGCTTCTGCTGATGAGATCTCCGCCCACGTAAAGCCCGCTAGTGGCAGTCTGGAGATTTTCATCCACGATCGGCACGCCGTTTTCATCGTAAGCGATGCCGCATTTTTTAAGAAAATCAATCGGGCTTGTGCCGCCGATCGCGTAGATCACTCGGTCAAATACTAGCTCGGTGCCATTATCAAATTTTACCAGCACCTTGCCGTTTTCATTCTCAAGAGCCTCTATATCGATGCCTAAACGCAAGATGATGTTGCCGTATTTGGTCTCGCGCATTACGTCGCTTTCGTTCGTCTCGTTTAGGCGGGTAAATTTAGGCTTGCGATAGCAAAGCGTCACGACATTGGTTTTACACAGCGCTATAGCGTATTCAGCGGCTGAGTTACCGCCTCCGACAACTAGAATTTTTTCATTGATCGTGCATTTATCGAGATTGAAATTTACGCGTTGCGTGATCGAAGGCGGAATTTTATAAGCGGGCTTATTGGGCTTGCCCATCCTGCCAATTGCGACGATGACGTTGCGCGCGCGGTATCCAGCCGAGCTAGTCGTGATATAAAACTCATCTGCGTGCTTTTCGATCTTTTCGACCTCACTTTTGAAATTCGTATCGATTTCGTCGCTATCTAAGAGCTCGTCGAAATAATTTAGCACGCTCTCTTTTGTGCCGGTTTCAAACGAAATAGAGCCGCGCGTCTCGCTGTCAAAACCTTTATATTCTTTATCGACGCGCTTTTTATCTTTGTAAAACTGCCTAATTGTTTGAGAGTGGTTGTCGCCTTTTTCAAGCAGAAGCACGTGCGCGAGCCCGTTTCTTTTGGCTTCTACTACGGAAGCGATGCCGCAAGGACCGCCGCCGATCACCGCCAAGTCGTAAACGTCTATCATAAATTTCCTTTAATCTTTTAAATTTCATACAAAATTATAGTAAAAATTCCATTAAAATCAGTGGAATTTCCTAGCAATTTCGCAGCTTAAATTTAAAATTTTAACGCTTTAAGATGCTTGCTTGGCTAAATTTGAAAAGACATAATTTTCTCCGTTTAAATTTTAAATTTCACGGCGCCAAAATCCGTTTATAAAAGCTCATGCGGCGGAGCAGTAGAAGCACAGCAAGAGAGGCAGATTTTAAAATTTCACTTTGCCAAGATGGAATTTTGCGAGCTAAAATAAAGCGGCAAGAGCGGTGAATTTTTAAAATTTCACCGCCCAGGCAGAAGTTTTTAATAGAAGCTTTAAGGCTAGTTAAAATTTAGCGTATACTTTATGCTAAAGTTAAATTCCATATCTTTCTCGACCTTTGGAAAGCTACCTTTTGTGCGCTCGACCGCGCTTAACGCGCCCTCATCAAGCGAATCGACATTAGAAGAAGACGTAACGCGAAGACCTTTAACGTCTCCGCTTGCCGTATATGTAAAGTGCACGCCTACGACGCCGATTTTACGCATACGTTGCGCATTTTTAGGGTAGTGCGACTGCGCGTAGCGAGAAATGATGGCGAAAATTTTCTTGCCGACATCGCTATTGCTAGGATCTCCGCGGCTTGTTATAGCGTCGCTACCACCACCTACGCTACTGGAGCCGCCGCCCCCGCCGCTACCCAGTGAAATAGGCTTTGTGGGGTCAAACTTAGCCGTTAAATTCCTATCGCTGCTTTGAACTTTATGCTCTTTTTTCGGCTTAGGTTTTTCGACCGGTTTTGGTTTTTCTACCGGCTTTGGCTTAGGCTTTTCGACCGGTTTTGGTTTTTCGACTACGGGCTCTGGTATAGGCTCCGGTTCAGGAATCGGCTCGGGCTCCGGTATTGGCTCCGGCTCAGGCGGAGTTGGTTCCGGTTCGGGCTCGGGCTCCGGCGGAGTGGGCTCTGGCTCAGGATTCGGTTCGGACTGATCGGAAGGAGGCGGGATATTGGGTTCATCGGAGATATCGCCCTGCTTGGCCTCATCCATTATGCTATCGATGGAAAAGGCTATCATATCGGGCATGCTAGGCGGCTTCGGTGCCGACGATAAAAGAACAAAAACACCTACAGCGATGATGCAATGCAGCACCAAAGATACAATGAAGCCTATTGCGCTATCTTTATTCATTGCTCTTTTTCTGTCACGATCGCAAATTTTTCATGGCCCGCCTTTTTTAGGACATCCATGATCGAAATGAAAGAGGAAAATTTCGAGTCTTTATCATTTTTCAACACGACAAGATCGTTTTTATCGAGCGCGGCAATTTTTTTCTCAAGCTCATCCTCGCTTATTGCGACATCGTCTAGATAAATTTTAGATTCGCTATCCACTTTGATGGTAACTTTTTTATCCTCTTGCGGGTTTTGCGAGCTTGAAGAAGATGGAAGATTTACCTTAATATGCCCCTGCGCAATGAAAGTCGAGACACTAAGCACGATCGCTAGCAGCACCAGCATAATGTCGATGAACGGGACGATATTTAGCCCGTCTCGTCTAGGAATGCTCATTTATTTAACCTCATCGTAGCGGTTTAGAAGCACATCTACCTTGCGAACAAAGCCATTGTAGATGATAAGCGTAGGTACGGCGACGACTAGACCGGTAGCCGTAGCTTTAAGGGCAAGCGAGAGACCTTGCATGATAGCCTTGGTATCGATACCGCTTGCAGTACTCATATCAAAAAATGTGATCATAATGCCGATGACAGTACCTAAAAGACCGATGTACGGAGCATTTGAATAAACAATATAAAGTGTCGTTAAATTTTTTGTCAGAGCCTCTTCATATAGCGCCTTGCTTTTGTAATCGCTCGCCTTAACCTTCGAATAAAAAAGCAGCCTTTCGATAGTAAACCACACGACTAAAAAGCTCATAAATCCGAGGATCGCAAAGATAATGTAATCCACGTAATGCGCCAAAAATTCCATAATGCCCATAAGCTCTCCTTAAGAATTTTAAAATTTTATAAATTTAGCAGATCCATTTGCTAAAAAATGAGCGATTTTATCAAAAGTAGATTTAATTTTTACTAAAATTTTGATGATCGATATTTAAATTATATTTTATCATTTAGCTTTATTTAATGATAATAAAGCATTCGGAGATAAAATTCTAATGATTTTAAAATCTCTTGATAATTAATATAAAATAAAGGATTAATTTTATACTATTTCACATTTTTTACTCTCATTATCATTTAGGAGTTTCGTATGAAAAAATTTCATCTGGCTTTGTCTTTGTGCGCGGTTCTTTGCTTAAGCGCACAAGCAGACGAGAAATCAAGTGCTACGGATGTATCCAAAAGCAAAGATTCAAATAGGCAAAGCCTGGGCGTAATCGAAGTTACTAGCGATTCTAGCACACCTAGCACCGTGGATGATGTCAAAATCAACACCCGCAACGCTACGCTCATCAAAGATGTATTTCGCGACATCCCAGGCGTTTATGTGGGCGGCACCAACGGCATGAATCAAAAAATTTATATGCGCGGCGTGAGCGATCGCGGTCTAAATATCACGATTGACGGCGCGAAGCAAAACGGCAATACCTTTCATCACAACGCCGATTTACTAATCGATCCTGATCTTATCAAAGCCGTAGAGGTCGATGTAGGCGCGCGCTCAGTCGTGAACGGCTCGGGCGCTTTGGGCGGCTCAGTTGCCTTCAGGACGGTAGACGCTTCTGACATGCTTGAGGACGGTCAAAATATCGGCACGAAGCTCAAAGTGGGCTATACGAGCAATAACGAGGGCTATTCGCAAAGCGCGATGCTCTACGGCAGAGCGTTTGATAGCCTAGATATGCTTGCTGCGTTTAAGCACTACGGATACGGCTTCGGCGAATCGGGCAACGGCAAGCCTACGGGCGGCGACGGCAACGATATAAATTATTTATTAAAAGCGGGCTATAGCTTTTTGGATTTTCATAAAATTTCGCTCTCTACCGAGCATATGCAGTATAAAGGTCTCTATCCGCTGCGGGCGGAATTCGGCTCATGGCTAAACGGACAGCTGGATAACCGCAAATACGAGCGCGATACACACACGATCAAATACACATATAATCCAAGCGACTTGCTAGAACTCGACATCACGGGATATTACACCAAGCATCAACGCATCGGATCGACTTCGACGAACGTAAAATGGGGTGTCGAGACCAAAGGCGGCAAAATCGGCGCTAAGAGTAAATTTGAAACGGGCGATCTGGCTCATACGCTGCGCTACGGCTTTGATTACTACCGCTCCGAAAACTACGTTAAGCCCGGCAATCTACGCCCCGAGAAGGTCGATAATTATAGCTTTTATATCGAGGATGCTATGCGCTACGGCGGGCTTACGGTAACTCCTGGCGTGCGCTACGAGAGGCACGAGCTAAAGACTTACAACGGCAGAGGCGCGAATATCTCGAGCTACAAATATAAATTCGACGAAGTAAGCCCCGCCTTGGCGCTTGATTACGAGATCGGCGCGGGATTTGGAGCGTTTGCGAGCTATGCGCGAGTATTTAGAGGACCTGACGTAATGGAGAGCATGATGGCTGCGGGTACAAGCCGTGGCAGACCGCTAGGCTGGATGGCCAATGAAAATTTAAAGGCCACTACGGGTAACGCCTACGAAATAGGCGGTCGCTACAAAAGCGAGCTAGGAGAGAATTCCTCAGTAAGCCTAACTGCGAAGTATTTCAGGACGGAGTATAAAAATCTCATCGTAGATAACAATGCGGCGGGCGGAATCGTCGGCTGCCCGGGAGGCGCAGCAAATACTTTATGCAGGGCTAACGCAGGCGGTGCGGACATTGACGGCGTCGAGCTTTTCGCAAGATTAATATTAGATGATTTGAGCCTTGCTGCGGGTTACACCCACCAGCACGTAGAATATAAAGACCGCGTACGCAGCGGCTCGGGCTATCTAAGCTCAAACATCATCGGCTATCGCGACTATGGCGATAAATATACCTTCAATGCCGAGTACGCAATCTCTGCGGCGGATCTATTGCTGGGCTATAACTTGCTCTTTTTCGACTCCAAAAACGTAGCCTCCGCAAATAGCGACGAAAAAACAAAAGTGCCTAGCTACGCGGTTCACGATCTATATGTGACCTACGCTCCAGATAGCGGGCGATTTAAAGGGCTTGAGATCAACGCGGGCGTTTACAATCTCTTTGATAAAGCCTACGCGTCGCACTCGCAGCGCAGCGCCGATTTCACCGGTGATTCAAACGCTATCGACTGGGAGCCGGGACGGAATTTCAAACTAAGCGTGGCGTATAAATTTTAAAGCTTACGCGAGATGACGGTACGAAATTTTGCACGCTAAAGCGGCGAAATTTTAAAAATTCAAAACCCTTGGAATTTCAAAATTCTAAGGGTTTTATAAATTTGAAATTCTTAGACTTAGAATTTCAAGCTTTTAAATTCTACTAACAGAAATTTTCTCATAAAATTTTTGCGAATAGCAAAATTCTCATTCGCAATGAAATTCTAGCTTGCAGCGAAATCCCCAAAATTAAAAGCGCTATTCGCAGCACTTCACATCCGAAGCTCGTTTAGAATTTATAAAATTCCTCCCGCTTAAAGCGCCGTCCGTTTACTCTTCATCGTTAAAATTCTGTTTTAAATTCTACTTAAAAGGAGAGCCTTTGTTAAATTCTACTAAAAACGCCATTCGTGGCGCGTTTTGGACGAAACCGTTCATAGTTTTAGTGCTGCTTTTGCTGCTGCTAATTCCGCTAAGCTTTATCGATAACCTCACCTACTCGCGCTCCGAAACCAAGCAGCTCGCGCAGGATTCGATCCTCACGCCGGTGGGCGGCGAGCTGCAAATCCAGGGCCTTGCGATCGTAGTGCCCTACGCAGAGATAATCGAAGCGATAGACAAAAGCAACAACGAGCTCGTAAAAAGGCGCGTAGAGAAAAATTTCATCATCGTGCCTAAAAACTACTCCCTCGCAGCGGAGATCGACCCCACCTATCTAAAGCGCGGGATTTTTCGCGTTCCGATATATAACGGCGACTTTGCACTTAAGGCGGACTTTGAGGCGATAAACTATACCGAGCTCGGCGTCGATCCTGCGCGGCTAAATTTCGACGAAGCCGTGCTAGTGCTCGGCGTAGGCAATCAAAAATCCTTCACCGCCTCTCCCGCTTTAAGCCTAAACGGCAAGGAGCTTAAGCAATATCACGGCAACACCGAGGCTAAAATTTTCGATCGGAGTTTAATCTACAAGCTCCCCGCTTCCGCGCTGTCGTCTGATTTTAGCATCAGCGGCACGCTTAAAATTCAAGGCGGCGAGGCACTTCATCTAGCTCCGATCGCACAAAATAGCCGTTTTGAAATTAGCTCTACTTGGGCATCGCCTAGCTTTGGCGGCGGCTTTATCGCCAAATCGCGCGAGGTAAGCGCTAGTGGTTTTAAAGCTTCGTGGGAAGTTACGGGCTTAGCCGCGGGCATCGCTCCTGCGTGGCTTGCAGATCAAGATGATCGCGTCGCTATGACGAACTGGCGCAGCAACGACGATAGAAATGACGCCGTAAGCATCGGCTTCATCGAGCCAGTGAACAACTACTCGCTGATTAAACGCTGCACGGATTACGCTCTGTTATTCTTAGCGGTGCCATTTTTAGCGATCTTTTTGTGCGAGGTTTATACTCACGAGCGCATCCACCCGATCCAATACCTATTAATAGGACTTGAGGACGTCGTTTTCTACCTGCTGGTACTTTCACTCTCCGAACACATGGGCTTTGCGCTTAGCTATGCTGCTTCAGCGATCGCGGTAAGCGCGATAGTATTTTTCTACGCAAGCGCGATTTTCAAAGGCGCGCGCTGGGGCATTTTCATCACTTGCGTTCAGCTCGTTTCATATGCGATCCTCTATGTCATCTTAAATTCCGAAGACTACGCCCTATTAATGGGAAGCTTAATGATCTTCGCGGTGATTTCGCTGGTGATGTATTTTACGCGCAAGCTCGACTGGTACGATACAGCGATCCCAAGCGGCGAGAAAAAGCAGGAGCAAGAGCCCGAAATTTAGCCTTTAAATTTGCTGCTAAATTTAATCGCAATGGCCTTTGGAGCTTTAAATCCAAAGGCCTTTTTAAATTTGCTCGCTAAATTTCGACTGCCAAAATTTCATCTATCTGAAATTTTACCCGCCGCGGCAGACAAACCGCGACCGAGCCGAACGGTGCATTTTAAAATTTTGCCCTGCGAGCGGGAGCATGTCGCGATAAAGACAAAATTTAGATCACGCCGCTTTAAAATTTAAAATTTCATCTGTTCCATAGCGCCGATTTTTGAGTATAATGAGCGAAAAATTTTAAGGATTTTGTGTGATACTTGCTATTGAGAGCAGCTGCGACGACAGCTCGGTCGCGGTGATGGATGAGCGCAATTTCGAGCTGAAATTTTACGGAAAAATAAGCCAGGAGGCCGATCACGCCAGATACGGCGGCGTCGTGCCCGAGCTTGCCTCGAGGCTGCATACGGAGGCGCTGCCGCGGATTTTGCAGCGCGCAAAACCCTATTTTAGCGAGCTTAGCGCCGTCGCAGCGACCAATACCCCGGGACTCAGCGTGAGCCTGATCGGCGGCGTAAATATGGCAAAAGCGCTCGCGCTCGCGCTAAATCTGCCGCTCATCGGCGTAAATCATCTCATAGGCCACGTCTACTCGCTGTTTTTAGGCGGCGAGGCGCGATTTCCGATGGGAGTTTTGCTCGTTAGCGGCGGACACACGATGGTTTTGGATATCGACGCAGCGGGCGGTATCGAAATTTTAGCGACCACCGGCGACGACAGCTTCGGCGAGAGCTTCGATAAGATCGCCAAAATGCTGGGCCTCGGCTACCCGGGCGGCGCACTCATCGAGGAGCTCGCAAAGGGCGGCGAGCCGCGGTTTGAGCTGCCCGTGCCGCTGAAGGGCGACAGGCGGCTGGAGTATAGCTTTTCGGGGCTTAAAAACGCCGTGCGCGTGCAGATCGAAAAGCTAAAAGAGGCGGGCGAGCTAGATGAGCGGGCAATGCGCGATCTGGCGCGCTGCTTTGAGGACGCGGCGTGCGCGCACATACTGGATAAATTGCAGCGGATCTTTGAGCTGCGCCGATTTGAGCGATTCGGCGTCGTGGGCGGAGCAAGCGCGAACTTGCATCTGCGCGGACTTTTGACGGATTTGTGCGAGCGGGCGGGCTGCGAGATGCTTTTTGCGCCGATGAAATTTTGCTCCGACAACGCCGCCATGATCGCGCGCGCGGCGATAGAAAAGCTGCGTAAAAAGGAGTTCGTCGCACCCGCAGAGCTTGAGATCATCCCGCATCTAAATCTACGCTCGGCGTTTGAGTAAAATTTTAAAATTTACAGATAATCTGCGCCCGCTAGCGGTTTCTCACGCGCTGGGCATTTGAGTAAAATTTTATCTCGCGCTTGCTCACGGTTGGGTTTGGATAAAATTCACTTTGAATTTACACATCGCGTTTCAGGCTCGCGCCATGTTTTGCTAAACTCCTTTCGTGCTTGCACCGCCATCGGTACCACTAACGTTACACGTCCTTGTCGCTTGCAATGTCTACTAAAATTTGATCGGCTTGTTCTCGCGTCATTTTTTATCCTTTCTTAATCGTGCAGAAAAGTTACGACTTCATGTCCTTTTGGAACATATTCCCTATTTTCAATACCGCCACTACCATACTCAGATAAGGCTTCATTTAAAATTTCATAAAGCCCATCTATCGAAATATCTCCAATGTCAGAATTTACGCTTTGGAATTTATATTTGACCTTAAATGGATTTTCCGTGAAATATTTACTTGTAGTCTCATCATAAATTCGCCTTATATCAAGCTCGATATTTTTACCTTTATAATGAAGCAACCAAATATCCTCGCCCGTATAGCCATCTCGTGGATCCGGCAATTGAGGGCTACCGATAAAGATAAGATAGGTCTGTTTTTGTTTATCTACTACCCAATTTAACCATCTAATATCTTGATCGCTCAATAAAGGTTTTCTAAATTTTGTCCTAATTTTATTAACAGTGTCTATAATATCGTATTCCTCTAAGTCCTCTTTCGAAATATATTCCGCAACAAACGCCATTCTCTCCTCCTTAAAATTTAATTCTCGGGTTATACTACGCTATGTTTATAACCGCCTATACGCTAATAAATATAGCGTAGGAGTTAAATTTATAATTGATTTTTGCTTTGAAGCATGCCTAACGCTCGCATTAAAATTTTTCAAATTCCAAAGTGCAGTTTAAATTTACAGCCGCAGCTCGGCGCGCGCCAAAGTGCAAGCCGCCGTATGTTTAAATCTAGCCGCAAATCATGCGGCATTTCAAATTTAAACGCTATTCGGATTACACGCTACGCGGGCTCGGTAAATTTTGCCGCGGCGCGATTAAATTTCGTCGCGGCTCGCCTAAGCTTCTATCGCGTAGGGGATTTTATCTTTCGCGCCGGCGCCCGCAAAGCCTTTGAGCCGCAGCAGGCAGCTGTCGCAAAGCCCACATGCAGCGTCCTCGCGCTCGTAGCAGCTCCACGTAAGCTCTAGCGGCACGCCGATCTCAAGCGCTAGCGAGACGATCTGCGCCTTGCTAAGGTGCACGAGCGGGGTTTTGATGCGCGGATGAAAGTCGCGGCTCGTGCCCAGCTCAAGCGCTCGCTCAAACGCGCCGATGAACTCCGCGCCGCAGTCGGGGTAGCCGCTGCTATCCTCCTGCACCACGCCGATAAAAATCGCGTCGCAGCGCTCCTTCTCGGCGAGCGCAGCGGCGATGCTCAAAAACACGCCGTTGCGAAACGGCACGTAGGTGCTCGGCAGATCTGAAAACGCGCCCTCGCCGCTTGGTGGTGAAATTTTATCGCTTCGACTTGGCGATGAAATTTGATTGTTTTGGCTTTGTGGTAAAATTTTACCCCCTGCGTGCTTGGGTGAAATTTTATCGCCCTGCTGCGACTCGGCTCCGCTTTGAAGTGAAATTTCACCTTCTTGAACCAGAATTTCGCTGCCCTGCGATAAAATTTTATCGTCGCAGGCTAAAATTTTACTGTCTTGCAGCGAAAGCTCATCGCCCTCTAGTAAAATTTCAGCGTCTTGCATTAAAATTTCACCGCTCTGCAAGCGGCTATTTCGCGCCGAATCTGCATCAAGCGGAGCGTCCGCTGAGCCCGCCGAGAAATCTGACGCAGTAAAATTTTGCCCGCCAATCTCGGCATCAATAGAATTTGCCGCAATAGAATTTTGCCCGTTTAGTTCGGCGACGGAATTTGTCTCGATAAAATTTAGTTCTCTAAACTCGGCGCTCTTGGAATTTGCAGCGCTGTCAATCTTGGTGCCGGTAGAATTTACCGCACCGCAAAGCTCTGCAGCACCCTTTCTGATTGGCAATGCGCCGTCTGTAAGGGCGCTGCCGCCGATTTGCGCGATGAAGCGAGCGTCTAAAATCAGCCTTTTTGCGACCCCCAAATCGTCGCAAATTTTACCGAAGCACTCGCGCTCCTTGTCCATCGTGCGCTGATCGTAGTCAAAATGTAGCGCTACGATCTCGTAACCTTCGCGCCTCGCGATATAGGCGCAGGTCGCGCTGTCCATGCCGCCGCTGATCACGCATAAAGCTCTCATTTTCGTCCTTTTTTTGCTAAAATTATACGAAAATTTTATAAAAGAGGGGTAAAAATGATACTTTGCGAGCAGCCCTATCCCGAAATTTTGGACGCTATCGCGGCGGAGCTGGGCGGCGGGAGCGTCGAGCTAATTTTCGTGCGCGGCGAGGAGATGCGGCAGCTAAATGCACAAACGCGCGGCATCAACAAGGCGACCGACGTGCTGAGCTTCCCGCTCGATCCTGCAGCGTTTGCGGGCTTCAGTGGGGATTTGAGCGAGGAAAATTCCGCGCATGAAAACAGCGGCGATAAAAATCAAAACGCTGCGAATTCCGCTAGTGAAAATACAAGCGCCGCAAATTCTGCGAGTGAAAATTCCAATACCATAAATTCTGAAAATTCCGAGGGCGAAAGTTCTGGCGATGAAAATTTAAAGAATGAGAATTTTGGCGTCGGGAATTTCGCCCCCGCGCTGCTCGGCTCGGTCGTGATAAATTTAGACCTCGTAGAGCTGAAAGCCGCGCAACTTGGGCACGGCAGGGATGACGAGACGGCGCTGCTTTTTACGCACGGCTTGCTGCACGTGTTGGGCTTTGACCACGAGAGCGACGACGGGCAGATGCGCGTCAAGGAGTGCGAGATAATCGAGAAATTTCGCCTTCCAAAAAGCCTGATCGTGCGAACGGATGAAAGTGAGGAGTGAGCGCTGCGGAGCGAAAAGCGACGAGTAAAGGATATGTGCGGCGACGTAAAATCCGAACAAAATTTTAAAAACGCAGATATGGAGGCAAAAACGCAAGCGACCCAAAACCGCAGCGATAAAAGGATTTTTAGGGTAAATCGCCATGATTTCCCAACCAAAATTTCGCATGCTTAAAATTATCAATCGCAACTGAATGCGTTTGTATGATTAACTACTTAATGGTAAATTTTTGTATTTAAATACAAATTTCTACAAACGGATGTTTGTGAAACTTTGTCTTTAAATTTACTAATTTTAATAGAAACCGCTTTAAGACCGTTTATTAAATTTACGGAATCGATAAAAAGTAGATAATCTTCGCTCTTATATTTTATCGGTCCGAAATAAATCAGGGTATCTCCTGCGATCTTGTTTCGATAATCCTCAAAATCTATCCTGCTATGATATGAATCGCTTGAAAGATCTTTTGCGATCTTACTGCATTCTTGCGGATCTAGAATATACATAAAATTTGCAAAAGACATCTCGTATAACCGAAAATCTCTATATGTCATAATATACAAAAGCTTATTATCAAATTTATATAACGTAAATCCTCTCCCCGTAAAGCCGTCCCTAATCGTTTTATTCATATCCATATACCAGCAATCGCCCATATTTTTCTTTAAAATGGGGTCATTGTAATCCGTAGTATCAAAAACCAGAGGTTTGATTATATTTATATTTTTCCATTCAAACAGATCATCGTAAAAGTCGTTGCAGAAGTCTCTTTCTTTTGATAAATGCTCTTCATACTCTTTTTTGAGCGTTGCATTTCTATCTATTTGCCAAAAGCTAACGGTTTTTCCGTTGAAAGTGGTTTCTCCTTCTACCATACCGGAAGGATTGCTTCTTACTACTTTCCTATCATTAGCTTTCCATAAAGCTATTTTTAAATCAAAAGGAATTTCCGTATCGCTTACATCGTTTGCATTCGCAAATAGTACGAATACGATCATTAAGATGAAAATATGAACCCACATAACCGCTCCTATCGATAAAGCTTCGTATTTAAATATGAATTACTACAAACAGGCATTTGCAAAATACCGTCTTTAAATTTCCTGATTGCGACGTTGAATAGTTGTCCGCTGTGCGTATTGTCAAAATCTATGAAAAGTAGATAGTCTATATCTTTATAACGTATCGGTTCGGCATAAAACAGACGTGGTTTATATATAATATTGCCCGGAATTTCTAAATTTACCCTGCTACGAGAGTCTTTTGTGATTTTACTACACTCTTTGGGATCTAAAATGTAAGCAAGATTTGCGAAATCATCCGTCTGATATATATAAGGAGTGGTTTTGTAAATCATAATATACAAAAGCTTATTATCAAATTTATACAATGTAAATCCGCGCCCGCTAAAGCCGTCTTTAATCGTTTTATTCATATCCATATACCAGCAATCGCCCATATTTTTCTTTAAAAT
>NZ_CALIMY010000142.1 GCF_938045205.1 uncultured Campylobacter sp. | reverse complement strand
AGGCCTCGGCGATCTGGTGCAATATCTTTCCGAATACCCAAAACGGCGTGGTGAGCATGCCTGTAGCCGCGTTCGCCGAGGGGGTGGGCGTGTTTATCTTGATAGCGGTGATATTTTCGCTGACGGAGGGTTCAAATTTAGGCAAGCCCAGCGTCAATATCGCGCCGCTTTTCATCGGCTTTACCGTCACGATCATCATCGCGACCGTGGGACCGATGACCAATGCCGGACTCAATCCCGCGCGCGATCTAGGGCCTCGTATCGTGGGGTATCTGGCGGGCTGGCACGACGTAGCCTTTTCGTGGGACACGATCATCGTCTATACGGTCGCTCCGCTGCTCGCGAGCGTTTGCGCGGCGGGACTTTTAAAGGTCATCGAGCCGCTGCAAAAGCTCGGGTACAAATAAAATTTGAAAGGAACATCATGAAAGACGTAAGAGAAGAAGTGAAGGCGTATTACAGCAAGATCACCAACGAAAAAGCGGGCGAGATGGAGACTAAAATTTGCTCGTGCGCCGCAGATAAGTTGCCTAGATACCTAAGGCCGATCAGAGAAATGATCCCCGAAGAGATCGCGACACGCTTTTACGGTTGCGGCTCGCCTATACCGCTAGCGCTTGAAGGCTGCACGGTGCTTGATCTGGGCTGCGGTACCGGGCTTGACGTATATATGCTCTCAAAGCTTGTGGGCAAAAACGGCAGGGTAATCGGTGTGGATATGAATGACGATCAACTAGCGATCGCTAAAAAATATCAAGATGAAATGGCGCAAAAATTCGGCTACGCACGCTCGAATGTCGAGTTTAAAAAAGGCTATATCGAGGATCTGGCAAGTCTTGGGATCAAAGATGCCAGCATAGATGTCGTCGTCTCAAACTGCGTGATAAATCTCTCACCTTACAAAGAAGCGGTGTTTAATGAAATTTGGCGCGTGCTAAAACGCGGCGGCGAGCTTTATTTTTCGGATATTTTTGCAGATTTGTGGATATTCTTTTGCTGCTCCTTTTTGTATACTATAAATAATCAGACGAATAAAGAACGAAAGGATTCGATGCTGCTAAAAACAATTTGGAGGAGATTCGATGAGTGTAGCGATTAACATTGAGAACGCTGTGAAGAAGTATGGCGATCTCACAATCAT
>NZ_CALIMY010000141.1 GCF_938045205.1 uncultured Campylobacter sp. | reverse complement strand
CGGCGTCGGGCGTGGGAGGCATGAGCCTATTGTGGTGACCCATCCGTGACTATGTCAGGTGTTTGCGGGGCCATCGCGCGGTTGAACGGACAAGGGAAAGCGCCCCAGGGGGCGGTCTAGCGTTGCTTCGGTCGTTCCCAGTGCTTCCGGTCGGCGTGCCCTGGCCCGCGCCTCAGTTGTTCTCGAACTGCTCGAGGTTCTCGGTGTGGCGGCGACCGTCGTCGGCGGCGCTGAACCAGAAGACGGGCTTGCGCTCCATTGAGCCGTTCGCAGTGGGGACGTCTTGTTCGACGACCAGTCCGAGGCCGTTCGGCACGCTGCGTTCATCCACGAACATGTTGGTGATGTCCGTGGTCTGACCGGTGTCGATGTGGACGAGCTGTTCCTGGAGATTTCGGATTGATTCCAGAGTCGCGTCGTCGTTGCTCGGCGAGGAATGCATCTGTTGGAGAAGGCTGGCGGCCGTTCTCGGGTCCAGGTACTGGCTCACCCATCCTCCGGGATGAACGGCCGTGACTCCGGGCAGGGTGGCGATAGTGTGCCCATCGGTACTGCGCCGCGTCACGGTGTACGGGGCGCAATACAACGTGCACTCGTAGGCCGGCACGTCCGGAGCCAGAAGGAGGTCCTTCCCCGAGGCGTTGCACGGCGATCTGGGTATGATCGGCAAGGACGACATGGTGCTTGCGATCAGCTTTAGCGGCGAGAGCGAGGAGCTGGTTAGAATTCTGCCTCACCTCAAACGCTTCGGCGTGAAGATCATCGCGATGGCGCGCGATAAAAACAGCTCGCTCGGCAAGGTTTGCGACGAGTTCATAAGCCTAAATATCGTCAAAGAGGCCTGCCCGCTTGGCGCCGCGCCTACGGTTTCTACGACGCTAACTCTCGGTTTGGGCGATGCGTTAGCGATCTGTTTGATGAGACGGCGAAGATTCGGCAAAGAGGATTTTGCAAATTTTCACCCGGGTGGCAGCCTCGGTAAGCGGCTTTTCGTCAAAGTAAAAGACGTGATGCAAAGCAAAAATTTACCAGTCGCAAGCCGTAATGCCAGCCTAAAACAAGCTATCGACGTTATGACTCACGGAAAGCTCGGCACCGTCTTGTTAGTGAACGAAAAAGGCGCGCTCGAGGCGATTTTGAGCGACGGCGATCTGCGCCGCGCGTTGATGCGAGAGGATTTTGACATCAATGACGGCGCGCTAAAATATGCCACCAAAAATCCTAAAATGCTGGACGATAAAAATATGTTAGCCATAGACGCGCTAAATTTGATCGAGCAGTTTAAAATTCAAGTCCTGCCCGTGGTCGAAAACGGCGTGCCTGCGGGGATCTTGCACATTCACGATCTAACAAGCTTGGGGCTAAAATAATGCAAAAGATGCGCCTGAATAAATTTATCTCTCATAACACCGCCTACTCGCGCCGTGAGGCGGATGAGCTGATCAAGCAAGGCAAAGTTAGCATTAACGGCCGCGTCGTTAGCGATTTCATCGAGGTTAGCGGCGAGGAGAAGATCCGCATAGGCTCGCGCCTCATTAAGCCTAAGACGGAATTCACGATGATCGTTTATAACAAACGCAAAGGCGAGTTAGTTACTAAAAAGGACGATCGCGGCAGACGGACGATTTACGATAGCTTGCCGGAGGGGTTTAGTAGATTTGTTAGCGTGGGGCGTTTGGATTTTGCAAGCGAGGGGCTTTTGCTGCTGACCGATGCGCCGGCGATCGCTACGGCGCTGATGAACAGCGACATCGAGCGAGAGTACTATCTAAAGGTAAAAGGCGAGGTGAAGGACGAGGTCGTAACGTCGATCCGCGAGGGCTTTTTCGCCGCAGATGCGAGCAAAGGCGCGCACGCTAAAAGCAAGATCAAATCGATGGAATTTAAGCCCTTCTTGGGCTACCGCATAATGCCTAGCAGCGGCGGTTATACGAAGATAAAGGCGATCATCAACGAGGGGCAAAACCGCGAGCTGCGCAGATTTTTCGGCTATTTTGATCTGGACGTCGTGGAGCTTAAGCGCACGGCATTCGGCAGAATGACGCTTGGGACGCTAAAGCCCGGCAAATGGCGCTATTTCGATCAAAGCGAATACGAAGATCTGCGCGATTTTCTGAAAGAAAACAAAATCCGCTATTAAATTTAAGAAAAGAGGTGAAATGAGCTCAAAGACAAACGCCGCGCGCGTCCTGGACGGTCTGAAAATCCCCTACGAGATCAAAGAATATGCGGTTGATCCTTTAAATTTAGACGCGGTGCATGTTGCAAACAGCGTGAGCGAGCCGATCGAGCGGGTTTATAAAACGATAGTCTGCACGGCGGATCACGAATACGTCGTGGCCTGCCTGCAGGGCGATCTAAATTTGGATCTCAAGGCGCTCGCGCACATCTGCGGGGCAAAGCGTTGCGAGCTGATGGATTTGAAGGATTTGCAAAAGGTCACGGGCTACGTCAGGGGCGGTTGCTCGCCGCTTGGGATGAAAAAGCACTTCCGCACCTTCATCGATGAAAAGGCGTTAACACAGGAGAAAATTTACGTTAGCGCGGGCGTGCGCGGAAAACAGATCGCTCTTGCGCCGAAAGACCTCGCAGTCGCAACCGAGGCGCAAATTTGTAAAATTACTCACGACTAACGAGGCGTTACTTTTTGCTGCCGTTTGCGCAAGTAACGCCTGCGGCAAGCTAACGAAAATTTACACTGCGAAATTTAGACTTTTAAAATTTGGCATTGCACCGTAAAATTTTATTGTTAAAATTCTCAGTACCGCATGCCGCAAGATATCTCAAACAAGATGACGAGTACGCAGGGTGCGGCAAGTCTCTTTTAAGAACGCACTCTTTGCGCGTGATCCGTTTTATTCACTATAAATTTAGACTCACGGCGTTTGGAGCCATTTGCGATGAAATTTTAAAATTTCATCGCAAATTTTCTACGCCTCGCGCCTATTTTTTAAAAAGCTCAGAGACGTTCGGAGCTTGCTTTTCTTGCTCGCTGGCGGCGAAAAATTCCGCTTTGGCGAAATTGAAAACGCTGGCGATGATGTTAGTAGGAAACATCTCGCAGGCGTTATTATAGACTGTAACGGCGCCGTTATAAGCGCGGCGTGCGGCGCTGATCTGCTCTTCGCACTCGCCTAACGCGCTTTGCAGTTTGGCAAATGACTCGTTAGCCTTGAGGTTCGGATACGCCTCTATCGCAATGCGGATCTGCCCCAAAAGAGCCGAAATTTCGCTATTTAGCTTAAATTTATCCGCGTTAGAAGCCGCGTTGATCGCCTGTGAGCGAAGTTCGCTAACGCGCGTTAGCACGGCATTTTCGTGGCTCATATATTCGCACGTGGCGCTAACTAAATTTGGGATGAGGTCGTAGCGCTTTTTAAGCTGCGTATCGACGGTAGAAGCGATATTTCGCACTTGATTGCGCTTAGCGATGAACGAGTTATAAACTCCCACTAACGCCAAAACTAACAAAACTATGACGACTAATAAAATCAAAGCCGCATTCATTTTCTCTCCTTTTAAAGTGTTTCAATTAAAAATAAGAATATTTAGCTATACTTGCCATTTCTTTTCGCGTGTCAAGGTAGCTCAGCTGGTTAGAGCGCTGGTCTCATAAGCCGGAGGTCGAGAGTTCAAGTCTCTCTCTTGACACCATC
>NZ_CALIMY010000140.1 GCF_938045205.1 uncultured Campylobacter sp. | reverse complement strand
GAGCGGTCACCACGCCCTGATCGTCGGCGGGAGTGCTCGTCTCAGGTGCAGCCGGGTTGCCATCACCGTTCGCGGGGGCGGAAGGCGTGACAGACGGGTTGCCATCACCGTTGGCGGGAGCTGAGGGCTCCGAAGCCGGGTCGCCACCACCGTTTGCGGGAGCGGAGGGGGCAGCAGACGAAACGGAAGGAGCGGGCATCTGACCGGGCTCCTGGCCCACGGAGGGGTTCTCATCGCCGTTCGCGAGCGCGGGTGTCTCATCCGACGGGGCCTGCTGATCCGGCGTCGAATCTACCCCGTCACCCACGGAGAGGTTGTTGCCATCCTGCTCGACAGAGAGGGTCGTGCAACGCGTGAGGGCATCGCGATACTCGGTGGCGGTCAAGTATTGGCCAGCGTTCTCGCCACCCTGCAGCGTGACGCCACCAGCCTTTTCGGGGCGCACGGCGGTCTGGGATGCAATGGACTCCGCGACACGATCAAGCTCAGCGTCGATATCCACGAGAGAGGTGACGGGCTTCCTTTCCTCAGCCGAGGCCAGATACTCGTCCAGAGCAGCCTGAGCGGCGTTGACAGATGCCTGCGTGTCGATCACGGCCTGCTGACGCTCAGCAGAGGGTGCGGTGTCAGCGGGTGTGGGCGTCGAGGTCGCGGGCGCAGCAGATCCAGCGTTTGCGGGGAGGCTCGACACGTCAACGGGGAGGGCGACACCGGGAACCCACCTTGTTCTGCCAGGAGTTGGCGCGCTGCGCGTCGCCGCCACCCGCGAGGCCGGAGACGTAGTTGGTGTTGTCGGCGTTGAAAGCGGCACCGTCGAAGCCGTACGCGGACGCAGTATCGCCAGTCGTGTGGAAGCGCGACACGTTGGGCGAGCCGCCGGTGACAGCGTAGAACTTCTGAGTGCCGTAGATACGCGTGAAGTTACCGTGCTTCGCAATATGCACGCCGACGCCAACAACGTTGCTCTGGGCCAGCATGTTCTTGTCGTGGCCAGAGGAGTTCTTCCACTGATCGAAGAGTGCGTCCGCCGCCTGCATCGGATTCTTGGAGGTGCCATAGGCGCCCCACTTGTCGCCGAAGTTCTCTCGATGGTTGTAGGCGATGTTCTCACCGGCGTAGGTCGTGTCACCGCCGTCGAGCTTGCCCGAGCCGAAGTACTTGTAGTCCGGGTCGTGGTTGAAGTTATCATGGTCCGACATGTGCTTGCTCCACGCGCGAGCGTCGGTGGTCACCGTATCGGAGACAACCAGCTCGGGCAGGCCAGCGTTGGCTCGGTAGGCGTTCATCTTCTGAATGACGAGAGCCTCGATGATGCGCGCAAATTCCTGCGGCGGCTTGTTCTCAAAGGCGCCTCGTAGCTCCTATGCGGCTATGTGTTTCGGACTAAGGAGCAGATATGCCGCGCCGCCGTCCTCATCCTCGCTGATGGCGCGTAAAATTTCATCGCTCGCGCGAATGCCCCTTGCCGTCCCACTCTCGCAGGCTCAAAAACGTCGTGCCGCCGTCAGCGTCCAAAGCCTTTTCGTTTAAAATTTGAGCGCGTAAGGTGCCTTCATTTAAGCTCTCCTCGCTCGCGACCTCGATAAAAACGTCCGTACCGAGCAGATAGCTGGTCCGCTCAAACTCGCTTTCATACTCCCAACCGTCAAATTTAGCGGCAAATTCGCGCACCCGCTCGTCCGCTTCGCAGCCGAACATCATCGCGTCGCTATCTGAAATTTTAACGATATAAGGCTCGTTCATGAGATTTTCCAAATTTTATTGCGGCTCGCATTTGCCGTAAACCCACTCGCGAGTTTCGTTTAGCTTAAACTCACCGTCTTTTAGAAAATACTGCTTGCTGCTTTTGATCGCGTTTTCGCCCGCGGCTATGTAGTCGCCGATGAAGCCGCGATCCAGGACGTCGTGCGCTAAAATTTCAGGCTCAAAGACGTTTTGCGTCTTTTGCGTTTCGTGCCATTTGCCGCTCTCATCAGGCTCGCGCAGGATGATGGAGATGTTGTTGCCCGCCTCGTCGTAGCCGTAGATATACTCGTACTGCTTGCCATCGGAGGCCGTGCGATTTTTTATCACGTTGCCGCGCGCGTCGTAGCTAAACTCGTTTTCAAACACGACCTCCCAGCGCTGCAGCTCCTCGCGCCAAAGCACGGTTTGCTCGCGCAGAGGCCTGCTTTCATCGGTCTCCTCGTGCACGTTTTTGTAGTACTCCCTCCACTCGTTTTTTGCGGCGTCCCAGCGCGATCTTAGCTCGCTAAAGCGCCTATACTTAGGCTCGATCTTGCGCAATATCTTTTCATCGCGCTGCCAGGCGCCGTCGCGCCACGCAAAATTTATCTCGCTGCGCGTCCCGTCCGCTGCCGTAAAGACGGTATGTTTTGTAAGCGGCACCCATTTGCCGCGCCACGCGTAGCCTTCGGAGCCCGCGTAAATGTCGCCGTTGTAATGGTATATCGATTTTTCGTACGGCATCCATTTTTTCGCTTTGGCGTTCCATTCATAGGTCGCTACGAAATTGTTTCTGTCGTTTTCATCGACAATCCTTTTTGTAAGGTGCGTCGGCGTCCATCTGCCCTTTTTTAGCGTGAAATTTTGCAAAATTTCCGTTTTGCCTTCGCGCTTTTCGACGGCTTTTTCACCCTCGTATGGCTTGCCGTCCTTGCTTTGCAGGCTGAAATAAATTTTTGAGCCGTCAGCAGCGATCTCCTGCTTGCTCATCGCCGTTTCGCGCAATTTGTTTGTATTCGCGTCCCAGTCGTATTCGACATTTTCGATCTCGCGCTCGCCGCTTTCGTCAAATTTGCTAAAGCTTTTCGATACGGACGCTCCCTCTTCGCTACTCTTTTTGTAGATTTTTTCTAGGCGGCGGGTTTTGGCGTCATAGTTTTGGCTCACTTCATATTCGTAGCGCGGCACGGCGCCGCCTTCTGTTTTGTAGCTCGTCTTTTGCAGGCAAATTTTATCTGCCGCCGCGTGTTTTGCCGCCGCCTCGCCCGTCTCGGTCGCGCCCGCAGGCATCGCGAGAGCTAATGTCGCCGCCAAAATGGAGCCTGCTAAAACCACCGATCGCGCCCTCGAATTTACCGCCGCTAGCGCTCTAAAAGCACCC
>NZ_CALIMY010000139.1 GCF_938045205.1 uncultured Campylobacter sp. | reverse complement strand
GCATGCGATTACGGCGCTTCATACTCGGCATGTATTTCCCAACCCGCAATTTGCGGTATTCCTTGCCCGACGCTCATTCTTTCCGCGCGCGGTTGCAGCCTCATCTAAAATACGCTCTTGTTTGAGGTATTTTACTTTGCCGTTGTCACGACGGTGCCTATTTCCTCTTCGCTCGCCGTCAATTTTAAATCGCGTCAAATTTCATGAGCAAAAACCGCAAACGGTGAAATTTAAAATTTCATTTTCGCGCGCTGCATAAATTTAATATTTTACGCATTTTATAAACACAATGTGAATTCGGCGTAAATTTAACCGCTGCGAACATAAAATTTTACGCCGCCACGGATACGAAACCGACCCCGATCTTGCGATGTTAAAATTCTCCCAAACGAGCCGCGCAGCGAAATTGATTCAACCGGCGCAAGTTAAATTTACGATATAAAAGGCTTAAAATTTCACCATTCGCATGCATTCGGTCCTTAAAATCGACGTCGCCAAACAGCGATGGATCTCGCTTTATTTTAGCGCCCGAGCTTTTAAAATTCCTCGCGGCGCGCCGCATCATACTTACTTAGCTGCACCGCCGAAGCGATGCTCTAGCCGCACTCAAACGAGCGCTTTAGCTCCGCGGCGGCCGAAAAATTTAAAAATCACAAAATGTATTTCGCCAGATCCTCGTCGCTTGCGATGCCTGCGAGCTTTTCGCTTACGAGCTTTTCATCCACGACGATCTTTTGCCCTTTAAATTTATCGGCTTCGAAGCTGATATCCTCAAGTACCTTTTCCATTATCGTATGCAGCCTTCTAGCGCCGATGTCTTCGACTTTTTCGTTCGTGCTTGCCGCAAATTTCGCGATCGCTTTAACCCCGTCCTCGCTAAATTCCAGCTCGACGCCCTCGGTCTTTAAAAGCGCCGAGTACTGCTTAAGAAGCGAATTTTTTGGCTTGGTTAAAATTTCACACAGCGCCGCCTCGTCCAAGCTGTCAAGCTCGACGCGAAGCGGGAAGCGCCCCTGAAGCTCGGGGATTAGATCGCTCGGCTTGCTGATATGAAAGGCGCCCGCGGCGATAAAAAGGATATGATCGGTGTCGATATTGCCGAATTTCGTGCTTACGCTGCTGCCCTCCACGATCGGAAGCAGATCGCGCTGCACGCCCTCTTTGCTCGGATCCTGCCTGCCGCTATTGCCGCTTGAGACAGCCACCTTATCGATCTCGTCGATAAAGATAATGCCCTCGTTTTGCGCGCGCCTAACGGCTTCGGCCTTGATGCTCTCCATATCGAGGACCTTCTCGCTAGCCTCGCTTTTAAGGGCAACTTTGGCGTCTTTTACCTTCATCTCTTTTTTACTTTTGCGCGTCGAAATTCCGATTACTTTGATGAAGCTTTCCTGCATATTCGCCATCTCGGGCGGCAAATTCGGATTTGATTCAAGCGCATTTTCGCTTACTTCGATCTCGATACTAAGATCGTCTAGATCGCCGCGTTCGAGCTTGGCTGCCATCTTTTCGTAGCTTTTTTCGTAATCTGCGATCTTCTCCTCGCTCGCACCGCGCGGAAGCGGCGGAAGGACTTTTTCTAAAATTTTACGCTTGATGTAATCATCGATCTTGTCTTTATTCTTTTCAAATTCCTCGCCGCGCACTAAATTTACCGACGCGGCGGCCAGATCTCGCACCATGCTCTCTACGTCGCGCCCCACGAAGCCTACTTCAGTATATTTGCTAGCCTCGACCTTGATAAAAGGAAGCCCAAACATCTTCGAAAGTCTGCGCGCGATCTCAGTCTTGCCCACGCCGGTAGAGCCGATCATCAGGATGTTTTTGGGCATCACCTCGTTTTTCATCTCATCTTCGAGCGCCATTCTGCGGTAGCGATTTCGCAAAGCCACCGCTATCGTGCGTTTGGCGCTATTTTGTCCGATTATATATTCGTCTAATTTCTCTACAATCTGCTTTGGCGTCATCATCTCTTTTCGTCCCAAATTGCGTATGTTTTGATGTTTTCGTTTGTGTAAATGCAAATCTCGCCCGCGATCTTAAGGCTCTGCTTTACGAGCTCCTCTTCGTCTAGGCTCGCAAATTTATCCAAAGCTCGCGCCGCGCTAAGAGCGTAATTTCCGCCGCTTCCGATCGCCGCGATCTTGCCGTCGTCCGGCTCTACCACGTCGCCCGTGCCGCTAAGCAGAAAGATATTTTTGCGGTCCAGCACCAGCATCATCGCTTCGAGCTTTCGCAGATACTTATCCTTGCGCCACTGCTTGCTAAATTCTATCACCGCCCTTAAAAGATCGCCCTTTGCGCCATCTAAGCACTTCTCAAACATATCAAAAAGATTAAACGCATCGGCGGTGCTGCCCGCAAAGCCCGCCAAAACGTTGCCCTCTTTGCCGATCTTTCGAATTTTAGTCGCATTGCCCTTTAAGACGGTGTTTCCAAACGTAACCTGTCCGTCGCCGCCGATGACAGAGCCCTTCGCGCCTTTGTAAGCTAAAATGGTAGTCGCTTCAAACACTAGCCACCTCAATCTCAAATTTAGCGCTTATGCCGTGCTTTAGCTTGGCATTTACGTCGTAAATCCCGGTAGTTTTGATAGCTTCGGTCTCTAAAATTTTCTTATCGATTTCGATCCCCTTTTGCTCTTTTAGCGCGGTTGTGATCTCATCTTTGGTCACCGAGCCGAAAAGCGCGCCGCTCTCGCCCGTCTGCTTTACGATCTTTACGCGGATCTTAGCTAGCTCCTCGGCTAGTTTTTGCAAGCTTGCGACTTCGTATTTTTCAAGCTCGGCTTGCTTTTTCTTATCCGCTTCAAATTTACGCAAAACCTCCGTCGTAGCGGCTTTGGCGTAGCCTTTGCCGATTAGGAAGTTATTGCCGTAGCCGTCCTTGACCTCCTTTACCTCGCCCGCCTTTCCGAGCCCCTTAACATCTTTGATCAATAATACTTTCATCCATTATCCTTTTAAATTTAGCTTTAAATTTACAAAATTTTATAAGCGGCGCGGGCGGATCTGAAATTTAGTGAAATTTCATGAAACCCGCCAGCAGCCGCTCGCATTTTTCCGATAAATTTTAAAATTTCGTTTTGTGAAATTTGCCTGCACGCCCTGCGGCAAAATTTCAGCTAAAGCTTGCGTCCGTTCTTGCCCGCGATGATAAATCTTAGCGCGCTTAGTTTGATAAATCCGTCGCCGTCTTTTTGATTAAAAACTTTATCCTCTTCAAACGTCACGAAATCGGTATTAAACAAGCTATCGCTCTTGCTCTGTCTGCCTAGTACGGTCACGTTGCCCTTATAAAGCTCTAGCTTAACCTTGCCGTTTACGTGCTCTTGGGATTTATTTATCAGCTCTTGAAGCAGCAAGCGCTCCGGGCTGAACCAAAAGCCGTTGTAGATGAGCTCGGCGTAGCGCGGCATTAGATCGTCTTTTAGATGCGCCGCACCGCGATCTAGCGTGATGCTCTCAATCGCGCGGTGAGCCTTTAGCATGATCGTGCCGCCCGGAGTTTCGTAGCAGCCGCGGCTCTTCATGCCGACGTAGCGATTTTCAACAAGATCGAGCCTGCCGATGCCGTTTTTAGCGCCGAGCTCGTTAAGCGCTGCTAGCATCTCGTGCGGCTTAAGCGCCTTGCCATTTAGCTTTACGGGATCGCCGTGTTTGTATTCAATCTCGATGATCTCGCTCTTATCTGGCGCATTTTTAGGGCTCACGGTCCATCGCCACATATCCTCCTCAGGCGCATGAGCGGGATCTTCCAACACCAAGCCCTCGTAGGAGATATGAAGGATATTCGCATCCATTGAATACGGCGATTTGCCTGGCTTTGAGGCGATGTCGATGCCGTTTTTCTTAGCGTAAGCAAGAAGCTTCTCGCGAGAGTTCAGATCCCACAGCCTCCACGGCGCAATTACCTTAATATCGGGATTTAGCGCGTATGCGCCAAGCTCGAAGCGGACTTGATCGTTACCCTTGCCGGTCGCACCGTGGCTTATGGCGTCCGCGCCGGTTTTTTTAGCAATTTCAACTAGCTTTTTGGCGATTAGCGGGCGCGCGATCGATGTGCCTAAAAGATACTCGCCCTCATAAACGGCATTTGCGCGAAACATCGGAAATACGTAATCGCGCACAAATTCCTCGCGCAGATCCTCTACGAAAATATTTTCCTTTTTTATGCCCAGTTTCACAGCTTTGTTTTTGATCGGCTCCAAATCCTCATTCTGACCGATATCTGCGGTGAAAGTCACCACATCGCAGCCGTAAGTATCGCCGAGCCACTTTAAAATAATACTAGTATCTAGTCCTCCGGAATACGCCAAAACGACCTTTTTTACATCTTTTGCCATCTCAAATCCTTTACGTAAAATTTGGCGAAATTCTACCAAAAATAGTTTAATAGTTGCTTTTAAGGCAAATATCGCTAAACTCACGCCTATGAGAATCGATAAATTTTTAAACGCAGTAAATATCACTAAGCGGCGCGCCATCAGCGAAGATATGTGCAAAAGCGGCGTCGTAGCCGTAAACGGCGTCGTAGCAAAGCCCGCCAAAGAGCTTAAAATCGGCGATGTAATCACCATATGCTTTTTGGATAGGAAGCAAAGCTTTAAAGTCCTAGCCTTTCCTAGCGCGAAAAATACGCCCAAAAGCGAGCAGGCAAAGTATGCCCAAGAGCTTTGAACTGCTCTGCGGCGAGGATGAAATTTCGCGCCTCGTGCAGGCTCTGCCAAAAAGCGGCATAATCTTGCTCATCGGCGATCTTGCCAGCGGCAAAACGACGCTTGCGCGCGCGATCGTGCGGGCGCATGGGTTAGACGAGCACGTGAGCTCGCCTACATTTTCGATCATGCAAAACTACGGACAAATTTATCATTACGACATCTATAACGCTGGCTGCGAGGGGATTTTAAAAAACGGGCTATTTGAAAATTTATTTGAAGAGGGACTTCATCTGATCGAATGGGCGGATGAAAATTTGATAAATTTACTTAAAAAATATGAGCTTGATTTTTGCGTAGTGAGGATCACGCCGCACGCGCAAGGGCGAAAATACGAGGTAAGCTATGCATAAACTGGAAGTCAGGGGTCTTAAAAAAACCATAAAAGGCACGCCGATCATTAAGGGCATCTCGCTGGAGCTTTACAACGGCGAGATCGTGGGGCTGCTGGGGCCCAATGGAGCGGGCAAAACCACGACGTTTTATATGATCTGCGGGCTGATAGGCGCTAGCGGCGGCGATATATTGCTTGATGAGCGCAGCATCGCAAAGGTTCCGCTTCACAAGCGCGCCAAGCTCGGCATAGGCTACCTACCGCAGGAAAGTAGCGTTTTTAAGGAGCTTAGCGTCGAGGAAAATTTAATGCTCGCCGCGGAGATCACCTACAAAAACAAGGCCGAAGCATCGCAAAAGGTCGATGAGATGTTAAATCTGCTCAACATCGAGCCGATCCGCCAGCGCAAAGGCGTGAGCCTAAGCGGGGGCGAGCGCAGGCGCTGCGAGATCGCGCGGAGCCTGATGATAACGCCGAAATTTCTACTTTTGGACGAGCCGTTTGCGGGCGTCGATCCGATCGCCGTTAACGATATCCAAAGCATCGTGCGCGACCTAAAAAAGCTCGGCATCGGCGTGCTCATCACCGATCATAACGTCCGCGAGACGCTTGCGATCTGCGACCGCGCCTACGTCATCAAAGACGGCGAGCTGTTCGCCGGCGGCACCGCAAAAGAGATAGCCAGCGATCCAAATGTCCGTAAATTCTACCTCGGCGAGGATTTTAGCATCTAAGCTGGTAAGGGCGTTTTAGATTTTTAGCTCCCCCTTTTTTTCGGCGCGCGCGGTTAAATTCTATAATTTAAGTTTTGCGATTTAAATTTCAAGTGAGCGGCTGCGACTGGCTGTACGCATGCCTCTCGAACTAAATTCTGCGTATCAAAATTCTAAAGTCGCCGCCATGACCATACGATAGAGCGATTTGATTTTGTGCTTTAAATCTTAAAAGCCAATTTTATTGTCCGCGCTCGATTCTAAAGCTGGGGTTTAAATTTTGCGCTTTAAATTTTTAAAGTAGTTATGGCGACGGGATTTGAGTCCAGCGTTTAAGATTTAGCATATTAAATTTTAAAGGCGCAGTAAGGATGGGACGGCGCATTCTATTCAAAGTTTAGATTTCACGTATTAAATTTTTAAAGAGCATGTAGGCTCGTTTTAAAATTTTTAAATTTCAAAAGGTATTTTGTGCACTGCAAATTTTAAATAATTTTTTTGCTACAGACTCACTTTTACGACCGAAATTTTACACCTGCGGTACATAAAATTTAAATCGCATTTTAATCGCACTTTGTTTAAATTAAATCAAATTTTAAAGCGTGAGACGTCTTTAAACGTAACGCTTTCATCTGCGTATCAAAATCACGCCCACAATTTGCAAAAGAATATCCGCTCGTAGAATTAAAATTTTAAAGCAACAACCTCAAATAAATTACGTATGCGAAGATGCCTGCGGTCGCGTGATGTGGTTAAATTTCACGGCGTAATTCCGCGAGTGGCAGCGTAAACCAAAGCACGCACAAAACTACTCACTTCGGCTTCGACGCATCAAATTAAAAGCGACGCGCGAAGCAAGGCCTTCCGACCCGCTAGAATTTTGCCGATCAAGCCGCCTTGTTTAATTAAAATTACACTTTTATTTGCTCTGCGGGTTTAAATTTCGCTCATCTTAAAGCTCGCTGCGAATTTTAAAATTTTAACCCGGCACTCGTCGCTTCCCTTAAAATTTTAAAATTCTTAAAATTTTGGCGAGATCAAGGAGAGATTATGAAAAAAGTTCTACTTTCGTGCGCCTTGGCAGGCGCGCTTTTTGGCCTAGAGATCGACGGATTTAGCGCACCTAGTGGTTCACTTATTACCGATGACGCTTTTTATATCGCAAATCGCGGCAGTAGTGAAGATCCACAAGAGCGCGACGGCTTCATCAGCCGCATAGTAAAAAACTCGGGTATCGTTGAGACAAATTTTATAGACGATCTGGTAAATCCTGGCGGAATGGCGCAGATCAAGGGCGTGCTCTACGTGTGCGATCTGGATGCGATCAGAGGCTTTAGCAAAGGTCAGGAGGTTTTCAATCTGAAAATCGAGGGAGCGCAGGCCTTAAACGACGTCGTAGCGCTCGGTAGCGAGGTTTTGCTCGCAAGCGATAATGCGCGCAGCGTGATTTACAGCATAAATTTAAACGCAAAAAGCTACGATGAGTTCGCACGCATCGACCCCTCGCTCGGCAATGCGGGCGCGCTTTTGCTCAAGGGCGACAAACTTCTGATCACCACCTTCGATCTTAGCGGAAAGGTTCCTGGGCGCGTGCTAAGCATGGATCTGAAATCTCGCGAAATTTCGATCTTTGCCGATATGAAGGGAGTTTTCTACGGCATAGCACGCGGAAAAAACGGCGAAATTTTAATTAGCGACTGGGGTGAGGACCTTTTAAGCGGCAAAATTTGGCGTATCGATGCAAACGGACAGATACGCAAAATAAACCTCGGCGCGATGCAAAGACCTGCGGACATCTCAAGCGACGGTAAAGTTTTATTGATCCCAAAAACGTTGGAAAACAAGGTGGAGCTGATAAATTTGCCGTAACCGGTCGTCTTATTGCGCTTCGCAGTTTGCTTAAATTTTACAAAATATATGCAATATCGTGCTTTATAAGCCATCTTTTTTTGCTCCGCCGCTTGCGCGGCGGTGTCCGCTAAAAAACCGAAACTAGTCGCTGCGGTGCCGAAATTAATCGCCCTTTTTCGCGCGCACTCAAGAGTCAAGTACGCCCAAAAGCCGTGTGTGCCGTCTTGCGACACGCAAATGTCGAGCCTGCCGTAAAATTTGTAAATCCATCTGCCCTCCTTTTAAATTTCATTGCTGCGGATATTTTCGTAGGCCGAGTAACGCGAAATTTCAGCGTAAATTTTAACGCCCGCCGTGACTCAAAAGCCTTAAAGACTATAACGCGCGAAATTTCAGCGCGAGATTTGACTCCGAGGCGCGCTTTTAACATACCGCGTCGTATCTGCGCGCGACCGAATTCTACGCGGCGGCATGATCTCGGCTACTGCGCGCTGTCGCTGTACGGGCGCGGAGCTTACGATTATATGCGGCGCGTACGCCTAGGCTGCTTCGGGGCGTCCGCGCGTAGAACCTATTTCTCTACGCGCCCCTCCCACACGGCGGGAGCGTCAAGTTCTACGTATGAGTTTAAAATTTCATACGGCTCATAGCTAAATTTATACGCTAGGCTCGGGCACTGCTTCACCGCGTAGCCCAGATAGATCCATCGTAGCCCCAGATCTTGGGCGAACTCGATCTGTTTTAAAAGCGAAAATTTACCCAGACTTAGATGCGGCAGATACGGATCGTAGTAACAATACACCGAGCTGATGCCGTCATCCACGATATCGATGAGATCGACGCAGATAAGCCGCCCGTCCTCGCCATAGTAAGAAATTTCTTTGCCGAAGTCGCCGTGACCCTGGACGTAAATTTCGTCATATCGCTCAAAATCGATCTCTTGCACAGGCCAGCCCTTTTTTAGATGCATGTAGTCGTGATAGAGCGCGAAAAGCTCCAAACGCGCATCGTTTAAAAGCGGGCGAGGTTGCCATACATAGGCGGTCGTGCGATTATTTTTATAGACGCGGCGGTGCGATCTGCTAAATTTAAAATTTAAAGCATCTACGCGCAGGCTTTTACACTCCGCGCAGGCTGCACAAACGGGCTTTTGAAAATACCTGCCGAAGCGGCGGTAGCCGTGCTGCACTAAATTTGAATTATACTCAAAGTCGCAGTCTTTTATATAGAGATACTCGCTGCGTGCGGCTCTGCCGCCTAGATAGGGGCAGGCAAAATCCAGCGTACAAAATGGAATTTCAGTCATTCAGCTTTTTGATATTTGCCGCGTCCACGTATTTTAAAAACTCGTCTTTGAGGCGCTTTTCGCGTGCGGCGATGCTCTCTTTGGCTGTGTCAAATTCCTCTGCGGCGCCCTCTAGACCGCTTTCGCTTTGCAAGCTCAAATCATCATCTCTGAAAATATCTTTAAACTCGTCGCGATTTGGATTAGGTTTTTTGGGCTTTTTGGGCACGGAACTTGCCGCTTTATCCTTAAGCATATCCTTTTTTATATCTTTTAGGCTATCTAAAAAATCCATACTCTTTCCTAAATCCGCGCCGATTTACGCATCGCAGCGATGATGGCGGCGATCGCTTCGTTTTTATTCGGCTGCATATCGTCGATGGTGTTTTCTAAAATTTTGTCTAAATTTTTCTCTACGTAGCTTGTATCGAAAAAGCCGAGTCGAAATTCGCGAGACTTGCTTATGCTAAGCAAAAACGGAATAATCGTGCGCACCCCCTCGATACGAAATTCCTTCAGCGCGCGCTCTAGCTTATTGACGGCCAGGTCGTAGTCGGTGGTTTTTATGATGAGCTTGGCTAGAAGAGAATCGTAAAACGGCGGAATTTTATAACCTTTGTAGATGTGACTATCGACGCGCACGGAAGGGCCTAGTGCTGGATAATAATCGCTAACGGTGCCGGGAACCGGGGTGAAATTTTTCCAGACATTTTCGGAGGTGATTCTAGCCTCGATCGCGTAGCCGTGCGGCTTAATATCGCTTTGCTCAAGCTCTAAAATTTCGCCGTTTGCGATGCGGATCTGGCGAACGACGAGATCGACGCCCGTAACTTCCTCGGTAATGCCGTGCTCGACCTGGATGCGGGTATTCATCTCCATAAAATAGAAGTTGTTGTAATCATCGAGTAGAAATTCCACCGTGCCGACGTTTGTGTAATTCACCGCTTTTGCCGCAGCTACCGCGGTCGTACCCATCGTCTTACGTAGATGCTCGCTTATTGAGGGGCACGGCGCAATCTCGATAATCTTTTGGTGGCGGCGCTGGATAGAACAATCGCGCTCGCAAAGGTGAATGATGTTACCGTAATTGTCGCCGATGATCTGAAACTCGATGTGGCGCGGCTTGACGACGAGTTTTTCCATAAAAATTTCATCGTTGTTAAAAAAGGTCTTCGCCTCCCTCGTGCACGAGTCGTAGGCACTCTCCATATCTTTCTCTTCCCACACCTCGCGGATACCGCGTCCGCCGCCGCCGCCGCTAGCCTTTAAAATCACGGGATAGCCGATCTCGCGCGCATATTTTTTGATCGTATCCATGCTCTCGTGATTGAGCTTTTCAGTGCCTGGTACGATCGGAATGCCGTTTTTACGCATCAAATAGCGAGCGATGTTTTTGTTGCCCATTTTGCGAATAACGTCGGGTTTTGGGCCGATAAAAATAATGCCCGCGTCCTCGACCTCTCTTGCAAAGTCAAAATTCTCGCTCAAAAAGCCGTATCCAGGATGTATCGCATCAGCGCCACACTCTTTAGCAACCTCGACAATCTTTTTGGCGTCCAGATAGCCTTTTAGCGCGTCCGCGCTTACTTCGTAAGCCTCGTCGGCGATTTTTACGTGCAAGCAATCGATGTCGGGTTTGGTATAGATCGCGACGCTTTTAATATGCAGATCTCTGCAGGCTCTAATGATGCGAACCGCGATCTCGCCGCGATTAGCGATAAGAATTTTACGTATCATAAATAATTGCCTCTTTTAAAGAAATACCGCAGTAATAATAGTATAAAAAATTTTATAGCAAGTTGAAATTTGCAAAAGGCGGTTGAAATTACGGATAAAATTTAAAGAATATTTATGGTGCCCGAGGTCGGAATCGAACCGACACGAGGTCGCCCTCGCCAGATTTTGAGTCTGGTGCGTCTACCAATTTCACCACTCGGGCATTTTGAAAAGTTATGATTGTATAAATTTAAAAAAAGATAAGCCCCGAAGACGGGGCTTGGAGCAAGAAAATTATTTTTTCTTCTTGCCTTTTGCAGCTGCAACAGCCTCTTTTAGCTGTTTGCCGACTTTAAATTTTACTACTTTAGTAGCAGGAGATTTGTAAGTTCTGTTTGTGCCAGGAACTTTACCCTCGCGAGCTGCACGCTCTGCAATACCGAAAGATCCGAAGCCGATGAAGCTTATGTCATCACCTTTTACCAAAAGCTCTTTGATAGCCTCAAGTGCAGAATCAACTACCTTAACAGTATCTTTTTTAGAAAGACCTGCCTTATCGGCAACTACTTGGATAAAATCAGCTTTTTTCATGCTAATCCTTTAAAATAAAGTGGTTTGGGCGGTATTCTACAATAGTTTCGCAAAAAATACAATAGTTTTTTAAGAAAAAAACGCAAAAATCGGCAAAATTTAGCCGAATTTAGCCCAAATTCGTCAATTTTTCGGATTTCGCTTCTTTAAATTTCAAAATTTCGCCATATTTTTGGGGCTGATTTTTGAAATTTTGCCCGATTTCGAAAAATTTCAAAATTTCTCCCCTCCGCGTTTCATTTTTATAAAATTTCGCCCCAGCCTGCCGCTTTAAAATATATAAACTATATTTTGTTATAATCCGCGCAAAATTTCAAAGGCTTTTTATGACTAAAATTTTAATGATAGAGGACGATTTAGAACTCGCCGAAATTTTAAGCGAATATCTGCAGCAATACGATATCGATATTACCGTCGCGGACGATCCGTTTTTGGGGCTTTCTAAGCTAAATTTAGAAAACTTCAACCTCGTGATTTTAGACCTCACGCTTCCTGGGATGGACGGACTTGAGGTCTGCAAAGAGATCCGCAAAAACACCGATATACCGATCATAATCTCAAGCGCCCGCCACGATCTGACCGATAAGATCAACGCCTTCGACTTCGGCGCGGACGATTATCTGCCAAAGCCATACAATCCGCAAGAGCTTTTAGCGCGCATCAAACGCCACATCGAGCGTTACGACATAAACTCGCTCCAGCGCTCCGCCAAGCCCAAAAAAGACCTCGAAGTGGATGATTTCCGCCACGTCATCAGCTTCAAAGGACAGCCCCTCTCGCTCACCATCGCCGAATACGACGTGCTTTCGTATCTCATCAAAAAGGAAGGCGGCGCAATCACCCGCGAGGAGCTCATCTACAACTGCAGCTCCATAAGCGAGGAATCCTCGAGCAAAAGCATCGACGTCATCATCGGCCGCATCCGCCTAAAACTCGGCGAAACGTCCAAGGCGCCAAGCTACATCCACGCAATCCGCGGCGTAGGATACAAGCTGATACAGTAAGCGGGCCTGCGTGCGCCGTCAATTTTAAAATTTAAAATGGTGAAAAGCCCAATATAGCGCAAACGGACGCAAAATGAAAGGACAAAGATGATAGAGTGGATACAAAATTTTTTTAGCGGAGTGATTCCGAAGCTGCTACTAAACGCGACGCTGGAGACGCTGTATATGACCTTCGTAAGCACGGCTTTGGCGTTTATTTTAGGGCTCGTGCTTGCGATCGTGCTTATCCTTACGCGTCGCGGCGGGCTCTGCGAAAACCGCATCGTTTACGCCGTGCTGGACGTTGCGATAAACACGCTGCGAAGCTTTCCGTTTATAATCTTGCTGATCGTGCTCTTTCCGCTTACGAAGCTTCTTATCGGCACGAGCATCGGCACCACCGCGGCGATCGTGCCGCTTACTATCGGCTCGGCGCCCTTTATCGCGCGGCTCATCGAAAGTGCGCTACTGGAGGTCGATAGCGGCGTGATCGAGGCGGCAAAGAGCTTTGGAGCGAGCAAGACGCAGATTATCTTTCGCGTGATGTTCGTCGAGGCGCTTCCTAGCATCATCGGCGCGATTACACTGACGCTCATAGTCATCATCGGATTTACGGCGATGGCGGGCACTGTCGGCGGCGGCGGGCTCGGCGACGTGGCGATCCGCTACGGCTTTCAGCGTTTCCGCCCCGACATAATGGCATACACCGTCGTGATACTGATCGTGCTCGTGCAGATCATACAAAGCATCGGAAATTTATTCTATAAAATCACGAAAAAGTAGGCTCAATCCCATAGCTTAACGAGATATCAAACATTTTCTATTAGTATAAAATTGCAAAAAGTAGATTTTTAACTATAGGCCGTTCATTTGCATAGCCTGTTTTGCCAAACTGTAAAATTATAAAAAGGTAGGTTTACAACTCTATGAATACCGCTTAAAATTCTATATCGTAAGCAGTTAGATTTTTACCTGCCGTCAAGGTTTAAATTTAAGGCTTTGTGTAGCTAAAGCAAAGCTTGTGCCAAGACTTGTTTTGCGTAGAGTAAGCTTTATTTTTCTAATAGGTCGCCTCTTTGAAGCGGGCGATCGAAACTATGCTGGGTAATTTTAAAATCCGCAGGCAAGATTTAGGCGCAGAATTTTAAAATTTCATTGCCTAAAATTTAAATTAGCCTAAATCTTAATGAGAAGCGTAAGTTGAAATTTGAAATTCTAAAGCACGGAATTTTAAAATTTTAAAAATTTAGACCTTGCGAAATTTTGCTTATAAATTCTAAGACAAGCAGTTTTATAATTTTAGATTTTGCGAGATCTTTCTTATATAATTTCATTTTTACTTCGAAATTTCGTAGCTACTTTTAAAATATAAAGCGCAGGATATCAATAAAAGACACCAGCCTTAGCAATAAAAGCCAAAGATGATGGTATTGCCGCTTTGATAAGCTTTTTGGCTTTGGTAAAAGAACCTAAGATTGCGCCAGTTCTTTAAAGATAAGGCAGACTATGAAATTCCTCTGCGAATTGAGCCTAAATTCTTTCGTATTGAGAAATTTTAAAGCGGCATAGAATTTTATGAATTATCTTGCGCCGCTTGTGGTAAAATTTTACGCGGGCGGATACGACACGCTTAATAAGATCGTTATCGCATAATAGCGAAGCTATGAAATTTATCTAATGCGTAGCGTCTAAATTTAAAAAGGGGCGAGAAATCTCCCGCCCCTGAAATTTTAAGTATAGGA
>NZ_CALIMY010000138.1 GCF_938045205.1 uncultured Campylobacter sp. | reverse complement strand
AAATTGTTCAAAATGGAGATGCTCAATTAGTTAAAACAGTATCTTGGTATGACAACGAAATGTCTTATACTTCTCAATTAATCAGAACTTTAGGATACTTCGCAAGCAAAATTGCTAAATAATTGATTTAATTAAATTCTAAAAAGATCAACTTTAGGAAATCGGCTAGAAATAGTCGGTTTTCTTTTTATCTATAATTTCTTATTTTTCTTTTCATCATTTTAAATTTTCTTTTTGAAAAATCAATTTATATTTTGTAAAATATATGTTATACTATAATAAAAATAATTAAAAATTATTTTAAAGCAACAATAAGGAGGGATTTATGGTTAAAATAGAAATGGCAAAACCAATAAATTTTAATGAACTTATCACATCAAAGGAAGCTGAAGTTGTAAGCATGAGAATCTTAAATCAGCCAAATAGCTATATTTCTTTATTTTCTTTGGCAAAAGATGAGGAAATAACGGCAGAGGCTATGCTCGGGAATCGTTATTATTACTGTTTTAATGGTAATGGAGAGATTTTTATTGAAAGTAATAAGAAAATAATTTCCAGTGGAGATTTTCTTGAAATAACAGCAAATCATAATTATTCTATTGAAGCAAGAGATAATTTAAAGTTAATTGAAATTGGAGAAAAGATAGGAGATAAGAATATGGAAAATAAGACGTTAAAAATGCTAGAAAGTGCAAATGCATTTAATCTTGCTGAAGTTGTTGAATATCAGGAAGGGAAAATTGTAAGTAAAAATTTAGTGGCAAAACCAAATTTGGTAATGACAATTATGTCTTTTTGGAAAGGTGAAAGCCTTGATCCGCATAAGGCTCCTGGAGATGCCTTGGTTACCGTACTTGATGGGGAAGGTAAGTATTATGTTGATGGAAAGCCATTTATCGTTAAAAAAGGTGAAAGTGCAGTTCTTCCTGCAAATATACCTCATGCTGTAGAAGCTGAAACAGAAAATTTTAAAATGCTGTTAATACTTGTTAAAGAGTAAGAATTTGTAACCTTGTTTTTTATAAGGCAATAATTTTATTAAGAAAATTATATATTAAATGAAAAGTTGTATGAGTACAGTAAAGTACTTTCATGCAGCTTTTTATACAAAAATTTATTAAAATGATTATACGTTATCTTAAAATTAACGTAAATAAGCTATAAGGGAGAAAGTAAAGAATAAAAATGATGAAATCTTTTACAAATTTTATAAAAGTTACTTTGATAGGAGCACCGCTTTTAAATAAGATGATAGGAATATTTCTTATATCAATGCTGCCTATAATTGAGCTTCGTGGTGCAATACCGATTGGGGCTGCTATTGGATTGCCTTGGTACTTAAATATGATTGTTTCGATTGTAGGAAATATGCTTCCTGTGCCGTTTATCCTGTTGTTTTCAATAAAAGCTTTTGAATTTATGAAAAGACGTAATATCTTGGTAAAATTTATTGAAAAAATAGAAAATCGTGCTAAAAAACGTAGTGAAGGACTTGCAACAGGAGAATTTATTGGACTGATGCTGTTTGTGGCAATTCCATTTCCAGGAACAGGTGCTTGGACAGGTGCATTAATTGCGGCATTACTTCAGTTCGAGAGAAAGAAATCGTTTTTTTATATTGGATTGGGAGTAATAATAGCTGCAACTGTGATGACTTTGGCATCTTATGGGGTAATAAGCTTTTTTGCACCAAAACATTAAAAAATTTTAGATAGGCTGTTGAAAAATAAAGATTTTTATGGTAAAATTATTTAAAGTTAAATATTAGAGTAATTAAGGGAATGTTTTGGTTTCGACAGGATAAAAAGATTATTATCGGCAAGTAAGCGGGAGCTTTAAAACCCATTTAAAAATAATCGGAAACGATAATTACGCATTAGCTGCCTAAGATAGCGGCTCATCTCTTTTGGGAACGCCATTTTCTCATTAGATGATGTCATTTTTAATGGCTTACCTAAATGTATGATTATGTCATTTAGGGAAATTCTATAATCTCGCCTTTAGACTTTTGTCTGTTTAATATCTAACGGTTAAAGCGCTAAATAGACTAAACTTGTAGAAGATAGTAAGGACTTTCTATTTTGGACACGGGTTCGATTCCCGTCATTTCCACCAAAACAGAAAATAAAAGGTAAAATTTTAGATAGATTAAAAGAAGCGGGTCATTGGGCTCGTTTTTCTTTTTTTAAATTTTTTATCTCTTTTAAATAAAGTCAAAATATGAGATAATATAAAAAACAAATAGAAGAAAAATGGTATTTAAAATTAGGAGAATGAAGTGAAATGAGAGAAGCAGAAACAAAAATAGGTATTGGAAAATCACATAGCAAAATCATATTAATTGGAGAACATTCTGTCGTTTACGGATATCCTGCTATTGCTATTCCATTGAAAAAAATTGAAATAGAATGTGTAGTGGAAGAGGCAAAAAATAGTTTTTTTTGTAATGAAACAGACACTCTTTCAGTTGCTATTTTTACTGCATTAAAATATTTAAGAAAAGAAAATGTAAAAATAAAGTATAGAGTAATTTCCCAAATCCCTCAAAAACGTGGGATGGGCTCTTCTGCGGCAGTCAGCATTGCGGCAATTCGTGCGATATTTGATTATTTTGGAGAAAATTTAGAAGGTGAATTACTAGAAAAATTAGTAAATACAGCAGAAATTGTGGCTCACCAAACTCCAAGCGGATTGGATGCAAAAACTTGTCTTAGTGACAAAGCTATAAAATTTATAAAAAATAAAGGGTTTTCATACATTGATTTAAATCTTGATGCATATCTTGTAATTGCAGATACGGGTATTTATGGGAATACCAGTGAAGCGATTCAAAATGTGAAAAATTTAGGGAGCAAAGCTGATGTTCCTTTAAAAAAATTAGGTGAATTGACAGATGAAATGGCTAAAATTTTATCTGAAAATAGTGAATCCAAAGGAGAAAAGGTCGATAAAATAGGAAAAATTATGACAAAGGCAAACACGGAACTCAAAAATTTGAACATAACCATTAAAAAAACAGATTTATTTGTAAAAACAGCGATTGAAAATGGGGCAAATGGAGCAAAAATTTCTGGTGGAGGATTAGGAGGCTGTGTAATTGCACTTGCAAAAAATTTGGAAATTGTAGAAAAGATAAAAACTGGCCTGATAAAATATGGAACTGAAAATATTTGGATAGAGAAAATTTAATAAAAAATAAAGGAGAAAAAATGGTAAAAGTTAAATCTTATGCTAATATTGCGATTGTAAAATACTGGGGAAAAAAAGATGCGAAAAAAATGATACCTGCCACAAGCAGTATTTCCCTTACTCTTAACGATATGTTTACAGAAACAGAGATGGAATTTATAAGTGGTGAGGATATTAAAATTTCAGTTGAAAAAGAAATGAAAAATGGAGATTACAAAGATAAATTCTCGAATATGACAGACTTGTTTTATTTGAATGGAGAATTGCAGGATAGTGTACATACAGAAAAGATTAGCAAAGTTGTGGATTTGTTTAGGAAAAATAGAAGTCAGAAGGTAAAAATTTCTACAACCAATAATATGCCAACAGCTGCTGGTCTTTCTTCTAGTTCGAGCGGTTTATCGGCTGTAATAAAGGCTTGTAATGAACTTTTTGGAAAAAACTATA
Source organism: uncultured Campylobacter sp. (assembly GCF_938045205.1). GTDB lineage: Bacteria > Campylobacterota > Campylobacteria > Campylobacterales > Campylobacteraceae > Campylobacter_B. The sequence goes on along the minus strand of NZ_CALIMY010000138.1, from coordinate 76,035 downwards.
CACAATCTGAACTTGCACAAATTTCAAAATTTGGTTCGGGATCTTCTTCGAGAAGCTTTTTTGGACCTATTGCTGCTTGGGACAAGGATACTGGAGAAATTTATGAGGTAAGGACAGATTTGAAACTGGCGATGATTGTACTTGTGCTGAATGAAAATAAAAAGGAAATTTCAAGCCGAAATGGAATGGAACTTTGTGCCAAAACTTCGACGTATTTTGATGAATGGGTAAAGCAGTCTGAAATTGATTTTATAAATATGAAAAAATATCTTGCTGAAAATGATTTTGAAAAAGTGGGAACTTTGACAGAAGAGAATGCTCTTAGAATGCACAAGACAACAGAAACTGCAAATCCTCCATTTACATATTTTAATGAAAAAACTTATGAAGCAATGGATTTTGTAAAAAATTTGAGAAATAATGGGGAGAAATGCTATTTTACGATGGATGCTGGACCTAATGTGAAGGTGCTTTGTCTAGAAGAGAATTTGGAAAAATTGGCAGAGATTTTTGAAGAAAAGTATAAGATTATTGTAAGTAAAACTGTTAAATTATGATTTTAGAAAGGTTTTTGAATAATGGGTAAATTAAGAAAATTTGATATAGTTACAGGTATATTATTTGGAATTGCGACAATAATTTTAATTTATTTATTTTTTAATAATGAAATATTTTTTACATGGGCATTTCAGCGGCATTATAATATATTGAGCTGGTACATCAGACCATTATTTATTATTCCAATAATCTGGAGTGCATATAAAAAGCTATTTTCAGGAATTGCTATCTCTATTTTTTGTCTATTTACGAGTATGTTTTGGTTTTCAAAGCCAAATACAACTAATCCTGAAGTTGAGAAATTTTTAAATTTTGAAGCAAATTATTTGAAAAGTGGATGGACAATAGATAAAATTGCCTTGTTTTTTACTGTTATAATTTTTTTTATTTTTATTATAATTTCAACTTGGACAAAAAATTGGAAATTACTTTTAGTAATTTTAATAGCAGCTGCATTTTTTAAAATATTTAACAGCTATCTTTTAACTGGCAAGAGTGCATTTTCAATGTTGATGCCTGCGGTTACTGGATTAATTGTTTGTGTGATGGCTGTATTTTTCTTAAAAAAGAAAAACTGATGAAAAAGGAGGATAAATTGTGGGATATATAAAAATACTAGATGAAAAAGTATCAAATATTATTGCCGCTGGGGAAGTTGTAGAAAATCCAGCTTCAATGATTAAGGAAATGATTGAAAATTCACTGGATGCGAAGGCTACGATGATAAAAATAGAGGTTTTTAAAGGCGGAGTGGATGTTAAAGTAAATGATAATGGAGCTGGGATGGATAAGGATGATACGCTTTTGTCAGTTGAGCGGCATGCCACTTCTAAGATTAAGGAAAAGGAGGATGTTTTTAACTTAAATACTTATGGATTTCGTGGAGAGGCTCTGTCATCTATTGCAGCGGTATCAAAACTTACGATTACTACACGTTCTGAAAATAGTCCTATGGGATACAAAATTGGTTGTTATGGCGGAGTTGTGAGAAAGTTTGAGGAAGTTTCAAGAAATGTTGGAACAGAAATGGAAGTTAGGGATTTATTTTATAATACGCCTGCTAGGAGAAAATTTTTGAGAAAGATGTCAACAGAGTATGGAAAAATTAGGGATATTGTGCTAAAGGAGGCACTTTCCAACAGCAATGTGGCATTTTCACTTGAGCTGGATGGGAAAAGTACGATAAAGACAAGTGGAAAAGGAATTGAAAATACAATTCTTGAATTATTTGGAAAATCGGTTTTAAAAAATTTGAAAAAATTTGAATATGGATATTTGGGAAATGTGGAAATTTTACGAAGTTCAAAGGATTTTATGTTTACTTTTGTAAATAATAGGTATGTGAAGTCGGCAACTATTGAGAGAGCTGTTATAGATGGCTATTACACTAAGTTAATGAAGGGAAAATATCCTTTTGCCATTATTTTTTATAATGCTGATCCAAAGGAAATAGATGTGAATGTTCATCCATCTAAAAAAATAGTAAAATTTTCAAATGATAAAATTGTTTATAATGAGATAAAATCAGCAATTGATGACTTTTTTTACTATAATGACAGGGAAAACTGGCAGCCTAATATTGATTTAATAAAGAAAAATATTAACATTAACGAAAATGTTGCTGTGGAAAAAGATGATTTGTTTTCTGATGATATTTTAAAGGGGAAAAATCAAACAATGCTGGTGCAATGATATTCGGATATCCAGTGAAAAATCCTGAAGATTATGGTGTCGTTGAGTTTGATGAAAATAATATATACAAAGTTAGATTTTATGACGACTTTGAGGGATGCTGCGATCCAGGTCTCGAAGAAGGAGAAGATGGATGGGATGAGCTATTTTTTGGATTTGAATTTGTAGTTTTAGAAGTTTTATCAGCGCGAGCTGCAAAATTTAAAAAAAACGACTATATCGAAATAAACTATAAAAACTATCCCAAAATATTTGATATGGATAGAAATTTGATTTAGATATGATGATTTAATAGAATTATGGAGAAAATAGGTGCTTAATTTAGAAGGACAGGAATTCCGCGTAAAGAGTACGGCGCGGGACGCCATAAAAGAATGGGATAAATATAATTTAGGCTCGAACGATAGAACATTCAAATTAAATTAGGTAGTAAAAAACAAAAAATAGGATTTTAATATGATAAAAAATGAATTTGAATTTTTAATTGCCTCCGTGCCGGATAGAGAAAAAGTAGTAGCCGAGATTTGGCATATGGACAGAGAGGCTTTAATAGAGATCAACCATGAAACGAATAAGCTTTTAGTCGCTGCTACCGAGACTCGGCATAATATCAATTTTTACGAGCTTATATGGGCGCTATATGCTGGGGGATTATGGCTAAAAGATGGGAATCAAAGACCGAATTTTGCGGAGCAGTTTGAGAAATTTTCAAAAAGAAACGGAAGATGCTCGAAAAATATCTTTAAATTTACAAGATATGAGAATAAAGTGAGTATAGAACATAAAGGCAATCTAATAGCGCATGTCATAAAAGATGGCGACGCCCTATCGGTAGGTTTGTTAAATTTTGGATTTGAATTAAAAGACTGCGTAGAGCTCGAAAATTTCGTATGGGCTTTGCAAAATTCTAGGAAACTGCTAGATGGCGCAGTTGTCTAAGTATCGCGGTAAAAACATATATGAGGGAAAACAAATGACCGATTATTTCGTAAGAAAAGAAAGCGCAATAAAATTAAATAAGCTTTTGGAGTTAGATTCGACGGGAGATGAGCAAGATTGGGAGCTAGAATTAGCAGACATCGGCAAAATTACGTCTATGCTAAATCTACTAGAAAACAAGACATTAAATTTCCACGATAAGATTGCTCTGTCGCATTTAATTGTCGCTTCGTTTGAGGAAGAGAATGAAGAGCTAGGCGAGGTAGACAAAGATAGGATTAAAATATTTGCCGACTTTCTGGACGATAACTTACAAATCAAAAATATCATAAGAGAGTACTGGGTAGTTGCGTATGGGAATTTGAGTAAAAAATTAGCCTATTTGATCTTTGGGGATAGATAAAATTTTGAGCCTATCCATAAAGTATAAATTTTTGAAATTCTAAACAATAAAACGCGGCAGGTACTAACAGAATTTTACGCACAGCTCCTTTAAAACAATTCCAAGATAACCTAGAAATTATTTTTTACAAGCGGCGGATGAGACGATACATGCCAAGCTATAGCGACCAAGAAAGACACTGGCGGCAAGGACTCAAATTATTTAACCCGCTCCGGCGCATTAAATTTCACGATCAATTTGTTCCGGGCGCTTGGAGTAGGACATTGCCTAGCTAGGGCGCCCGGGCATCGCCAAGCCCGAGCGCCGTTAAATTTCAAATTTAAAACTGTCCGAAAAGATCGTTCAGCGCTTCGCTAATGCTAGGATGCGTAAAAATTTGGTTTTTGAAAAAGTCCGCCTTCGCACCCAGCGCCATGGCGATCGCCAGCTCATTAACGATCTCGTGCGCGTTTACGCAGTGAAGCGCCGCGCCTAAAATTTCGCCGCTAGCTGCGTCCACGACCGCTTTCATCATTCCCTCGTCGTGCGCTACGACCTTGGCGCCCGGCACCGCCGCCATCGAAAGCTTCAGCACCTTGATCTCGCGCCCACTCTCTCTTGCCTGCCTCTCGCTAAGGCCGATGCGAGCTAGCGGTGTGTGGGTAAACAGCACGCTTGCATGCGGCGTGCGATTTTTCGTAGTGCGCGCGCCGTCTCCGAAAAGCGCGCTAAAAATTATCCTAAAATCGTCTAGGCTCGTGTAGGTAAACATCTCGCCGCCGCGCACGTCGCCTGCTGCGTAGATGCCAGCAGTCGAGCTTTGCAGATGCTCATTCGTGATGATATTGCCGTGCGCGTCCGTCTGCACCCCCGCAGCGGCTAAATTTAGATCGTTCGTATTCGCGCGACGACCAAGGGCGTATAAAAACGCATCCGCCGCGACTGCCTTGCTCTCGCCCGCGAGGTTAAATTTTAGCTCCCCGCCCTTTAAGCTCAAAAACTCGCAGCCCTCGATAATCTCCACGCCTTGGGCCTGCAGAGCGGATTTGACGCTGGCAGCCACGTCCTCATCCTCGTTTTTCATAAATTTTGATCGCATCAGCACGCTGACTTTAGAGCCAAACCCCGCAAACATCGAGGCAAACTCAAGCCCGATAAATCCGCCGCCGATGATTACTAGATGCTTCGGCAGGATCTTTAAATTTAAAATTTCTTCGCTGCTATAAGCGACCCCTGAGCTTACCTCAAAGCTAGGCTCGACCTCCCTCGAGCCCGTATTTACGACGATCGTTTCTGCCGAAATTTCACGCGTTTGTCCGTCAGGGCTTAGCACGCGCACGGAATTCGCGCTCGTAAATGAGCCCTCGCCGTCGATTACGTCGATATTTGGGCTTCCCTTTAGCATGGCTAAATTTTTCGCCCTCAGCGCCTCTACGAGCTCGTCCTTTTTCTGCATACTCAGTACGAAATACTCTCCGAGCACGCTGAAATTTACGAAGCCTGCTTCCTTGCTCGCGGTAATTAGCCGCTTGGTCGGGATGCAGCCTACGTTGATGCAGGTGCCGCCGTACATCTGCGGAGAGCGCTCGATGAGAGCGACCTTTTTGCCTAGCGCGGCGGATTTTGCGGCAAGGGTTTTGCCCGCCTTGCCAAAGCCTATTACGATGATATCATAATCCATTTTTTATCCTTTTGATCTGAAATTTCGCGGGATTATAAGAGGTTTTATTAAATTTAAAATCTAAGCGGCGCAAATTTAAAGGCGCAGACAAGAGGCGCGAAATTTCGCGACGAAATTCTAACTTCGGCACAGAATTTAATACGGAAAATAAAAATTTTGACTCTAATCGTTTTAAAAATTCTGCGCCGATAGAATTAGAACTTTAAGCGCGGGATATGCGGCACTTTATAGCGCTTGGTAACGGATAGAATCAAATTCTAAGCCCCAAACCGCTCATAAAATTTAAAGGCGCGAAAAACGCAGAATTTGCGCTGTAAAATCCGCCACTAGCGCTTTTTTACGCCGAGCAAAAACATATCGATGCGGTCCTTGATTAGCTCGCTCGCTTTGAAATTTAGCTTTTCGTCGAAAAACAGCAACCTACTAAAATGCGGCTCTCTAAGTAAAAAGCAAAAATATAGCGCTAGGCTTTTTGCCGTGCGTCCGGGCGCAAACTCGTCCGCATGCGCCGCCAAATACTCATCCAGCGCATTCGGCGAACCTAGCACGCCGCTTTTTAAAAAGATTTTTGGGCTCTCGCTAAGCGCTCCGTTAAAGCCGCTGAAAAGTATCAGCCGGTAGAATTTTATCGCTTCCGGAGCGAAAAGAAACTCCAGATAAATCCCTGCAAACTCCTGCAGATACTCACGCAATTTTAGGTCTTTATTAATTCGCATGCGCTCGTTCATGCGCTCATCGAGCTTTTTGCTTTGCAGTTCGATGATGCGCAAAAATAGGCTTTCTTTGTTATCAAAATACTTATAAACCGACGATAGCGAGCCACCGCTAAGCTCGATAATATCGCTTAAGCTCGTAGCCTCGTAGCCTTTGGCTAAAAACAGCTCCAGCGCCGCGTCTAAAATGAGCTTGCAGCGAATTTCGGATTTTTTATATTTAGGCGATTCGGGCATTTCGCCTCCTTTGAAATACTAAAATTTTTTATAAGTGTATAAAAAATATACTTAATTAAGCAACATTATTGGGCTAAAATTCTAAAAGCTTAGCAAAAAAATAATTTGCGCGGCTTTGCGAGCGAAGCGAAATTTTATATCGCGCAGGCGCAAGCGAGCGGAATTTTATCGCGCGCCGGCTGCGGCAAGGCGGAATCTATCTTTGTAAACGAAGTGTTTAATGCCTATTTTAGGCAAATTTAGCAATAATTACTTAAAACGCTAAAAGGCATCTTTGTATGAAAAAAGTCTCGATCGGCGAAGCAGCCGAAATTTTAGGAATTTCAAAAGAAGCCGTCTATAACCGCATCCGCAGAAATTCCTTGCGCGCCGAGGAAAGCGGCGGCGTACGCTACGTGCTTTTAGATGATGAAATGCAACAAAGCGAGCCCGCTTCGCAAGGCTCTGCAAAAAGCACGCGTACTGGCGGCGGGGCGGGCACTCAAAGCTTCATCGACTATCTCATCAAAGAAATCTCCGAGCTAAAAGGTAAAATCGAAGCGCTGCAAAGCGATAAGGACAGGCTTCACAAAGAAAAAGAGGAAATTTTAATCGCCTCGAAAGATGAAATCAAGCTGATGTATAAAGAGCGCGATGAGAAGCTCAGGTATTTTTTGTCGTTTTTCGACAAACCGCTGCTTTCGAACAAAAGCCGCGAAGCCAAACCCTATGATGTCGAAATCAAAGAAAAAACCTTCGATCGTAGCGAATGGACGAGCCTTGCAAAATTCGTAAAATCGCTCAAACGCAAAAAGCGCCTCAAAGCGCAAAGCCTAATCATCGAAAATATCGGCAAGAGCGAGCTTATCCGCGTCGAGGGAAACGAGCTTTTAATAAATCAAAGCTTAGATATAAAATCACTGAAAGGATCTAAATGAAACTACGCAAAATCGCGGCATACGCGCTAGCAGGGGGCTTCGGTCTCGTTATGGCGGGCTCGCTAGCGGGCTGCGACGACAAGGAGCAGGAGCAAAACGTCCGCTTGCAGGAGGGCGCGCTCGTTAGGCTCGAAGAGATCGCGCCGGGAAAATATAAAATTTTAGAGGAATTTCCGAGCGAAAAGACCCAGATCATCCTAAAATCGCTCGACGGCACGGAGAGAATTTTAAGCGATGAGGAGACCAAAGCCCTTCTAGCCGAGGAAAACGCTAAAATCGACGCCGGCACTTCAAATTTAACAAACCAAAATGCGCAGCTTAGCAGCGGCGGCATGAGCCTGGGCGAAGCGATCTTGGCAAGCGCCGCGGGCGCCATCATCGGCTCGTGGATCGGCGGCAAGCTGTTTAACAACCCCGCCTATCAAAGCCAGCGCCAAACCGCCTACAAAAGCCCGAGTGCCTACTCCAGAAGCGTCGATAGCTTCAATCAAGCAAAGCAGCAAAACGCCAAAGCGCGAAGCGGCAAGAGCGGGTTTTTCGGCGGAAGCAAGAGCGGCAAGAGCGGCGGATTTTTCGGCGGTTAAGCGCGCTTTGAAGTATACGGCGGCTCTGCGCGGCGAGTTTAAATTTTAACACGCGGCACTTGAAAGCGAGCAAAATTCCGTCGCAGCAGAATTTTAGCTAAAACGAAAGCGCGCTCCGCGCTGCACGTCTTTGGTGAAATTTGATACGACGAAATTTCGTATCGCTCGGGGGCAGTGTTCTTCGGATGCGTTGTCGCTAGAAAAAATTCTACGGTGCGCGTAGTGATTTACAATCCTTACGCGGCGAGGTTGCGTCAAGATAAAATTACGCGTCACTATGCGTATAGCAGTTTGTAATTATTGCCGCGGCGATGTCATGATGAGGCGGAATTCGCGCCCGCTGCCGAGCGCATCGGATCGCATTTTTTACTGAGGTATTGCCACGCGGCGAAATTTTGATATGAAAGGCAGCGTCGTGCGATAAAATTTTATATTGCGACGCGACATTAAGGCGAGCGAGGCCGTGCTGTGACGGGAGTTTTGATCACCGCATCTGCAATCGGAATTTCGTATCGCGGCGCCTATTGCGACAAATTTTATATCGCCGAGCAGTGCTAAAGTGAGTAAATTTTACCCGGGCGAAATCCTGATCGCAGCGGCGCATGATCAAGTCGTGCCGCAGTTTTTGAGGAAGCCGAGGAGGGGCTACTTGCAAGGGTGTATTTCTTGCAAAAGAGGCGCCGCTCTGCAGCGGAGCAATGCACCGCTCGCCCGCCGAGCTCTGATTAACTGGTGCGCTTAGAGGTGCGAGCTCGTAGCTCGCGTTTTATTCTGCTTCGCCGCGCTCGCAAGATACGCCGGCAGCGACTAGTGCTATATTTGTTTTGCGCTGCGGGCGGAATTTTAAAATTTACATAAAAAGGAAAATCTATGCAACTAAAAAAGATAACGCCGTTAAGCAACGAGTATCTCGAAAAGCTCGGCTTTTACTGGCACACGGACGCAGACGAGACCCCTTACGTCAGCGACGAGATCGTGTGCGTGAGCGCTGCGGAGGCGGATGCGTATTATGAGGCCGCAAACGAGCTATACGAGATGTTTGTCGCAGCTGCGCAGCACGTCATCGACAATAACCTCTTCCACGAGCTAGGCATCCCCTTCAACCTCGTCGATCTAATCAAGCAAAGCTGGGAAAACGAGGTGCACTGGCACCTATACGGGCGCTTCGATTTCGCAGGCGGGCTGGACGGCAAGCCGATCAAGCTGATAGAATTTAACGCCGACACGCCCACGGCGGTGTTTGAGACGGCGATCATCCAGTGGGCGATGCTCAAAGAAAACGGTATGGACGAGGCGAGCCAGTTCAACGACCTCTACGACGCGCTGCGCGATAATTTCAAGCGGCTTGTGGTGCTTGACGGCGAGCTCGAGGACTTTTCTAAATTTTATGAGGGGTGGAAAATTCTATTTAGCAGCGTCGCGGGCAACGTCGAGGATGAAAAGACGACGAAGCTTTTGCAGCAGACCGCGGAGGATGCGGGCTTTAAGACGCGCTTTGCCTACGTGGACGAGGTGGAATTTAACGACGAAGAGGGCGTGTTTTTTGACGGCGAAAACTACGAGTATTGGTTTAAGCTGATCCCTTGGGAGGCGATCGCGATCGAGGAGGGCGAGCTTGCGATACTGCTAAAAAACATCGTGCAAAATCAAAAGGCGATCATTTTAAACCCCGCATACACGCTGCTTTTTCAAAGCAAGGGGATTATGAAAATCCTGTGGGATCTGTATCCAAACCACCCGCTGCTGCTGCAAAGCTCCTTTTCGCCGATCATCGGCAAAAAGATGATCAAAAAGCCGTTTTTGGCGCGTGAGGGGGCGAATGTGGCAATTTTCGACGCCGACGGCAGAAAGATAGAGGAAAACGGCGGCGACTACGGAAATCAGAAATTTTTATATCAGGAATTTTACGAGCTAAACAAAGACGAGCGCGCCCAGAGCTACCAAGCGGGGGTATTTTTCGCCTTTGAGGGCTGCGCGCTAGGCTTCCGCAAGGGCGGCGAGATACTCAATAATCTCTCAAAATTTGTGGGGCACTACATCGAGGACGCGAAGTAGCGGCGCGGCAAATTTTAAAAATTTGAGAAATTTTAAGGCGGAGTATTTTGGCAGTAGCTTTGGCGGCAAGGCTCTCGCGGCGGTAAATTTTATCGCTGGGCGGCGGTGAAATTTAACGCTGGAGGCTACGGCAAAATTTAACGTAGCGTCGCTACTGGAATTCTGCGCAGATAAAATTTCGAGCAGGCTAAATGACGCGAACTAAATTCCGTGCAGAGCAAGATTTGCGCGAGCTAAATTTTAAAATTTAAACGCGAGCGGCAAAAATTGATCTCTCACTTCGGCGCAAATTAGAATTTCAAAATTTAGACGCAGGGTTTAGCGGCGGTAAAACTTACCGCTTATTTCTATGCGAATTAAAATTCTAAAATTTAACGCCCCGAGCGCTGCGAGCATTAAAATTTTAGCAAGAGCGGAATTCGCGATAATAAAATTTCGCGAGAGCAAATTTCCGCAATAGCTAAATTTTGCAGGTTAAAATTTACCGTTTAAGCGCCGCGCTCCGACCGCGCAACGAAATTTGACGGCTAAATTTAGCCGCGCTGCTACGACTTAAAATTTTAAAACGCAAAGGGGGAAATATGAAAATCGTATGTTTGGATGCCGCGACGCTGGGAAGCAATGCCGATCTTAGCGAGATCGCGAGCTTGGGCGAGTTTGAAAGTTACGAAATGACCGAGCCCGCGCAAACCGCACAGCGCCTAGCCGGCGCGGGCGTCGTCATAACCAACAAAGTCCTAATCACGGATGAGATCATGGCGCAAACCGCGCTTAAGCTGATCTGCGTCAGCGCCACGGGCACGAATAACATCGACATGCAGGCCGCGCAGGCTCGCGGCATCGCGGTGAAAAACGTGGCGGGCTATTCGACGAACAGCGTCGTGCAGCAGACATTCGCGTCGCTGTTTGCGCTAACCAACGCGCTCGGATACTACGCGGATTACGGCAGTAGCGGCAAATGGTGCGAGAGCGAAATTTTTACTCACATTGACGCGCCCATCAGCGAAATTTACGGCAAAGAATTCGGCGTCATCGGGCTTGGACAGATCGGCGCAAAGGTCGCCCGCATCGCCGCCGCATTCGGCGCGAACGTGAGATACTACTCCACCAGCGGCGCGAACGATAACGGCGAGTTTGCCAGAGTGAGCTTGGATGCGCTTTTGAGAGCTTGTGATATCATCTCGATACACGCCCCGCTAAATGAAAAAACGGCGGGATTGATCGGCGAGGCGGAGCTTGCGAAGATGAAAGAGGGGGCGATCTTGATGAATTTCGGCCGCGGCGGCATCGTGGATGAGGACGCGCTGGCTCGCGCCGTGGACGAGCGAGGCCTACGCACGGCGCTTGACGTGCTGCAAACAGAGCCGATGAAGGCGGATCATCCGCTGCTGCGAGTAAAAAATCGCTGCAATGTCATCATCACGCCTCACATAGCATGGGCGAGCATAGAGGCTCGCAAGCGGCTAATAAAAATGATCGCGCAAAATATTAGAGATTTTATGAGCGGCAAATGAATGCAGTTAAAACGCCAAAGCAAATTTAACAAAATCAAGATGCGGCGCAAGGCTTAAAAAGACTCTGCACATAGTATTTCAAAGCGCTACACATAAAATTTTATTAGCTGAAAAGAAGCGATATTGCTTCGGGTAAAATTTTAAATTTACGCCGCGGATAAGCTATCTCTCCGCTTTGAATTCGTAGACTTATCTTTTCTTATAAATTCTTTTTATGCTCATCCAAAATCCCGTAACTATAAAAAATAACACTGAAATCGCCGCTACGCAAAATAAGAACTTACCCGCCTCGCCGAAGATATAGCCCGAATGCACGCTCAAAACGGCTTTATGTATAGCAAAAGGGCGCGGCATGGTGCTTTTCGCATCATCATAGCGAGCATGCCGCAAGATGCCCTTTTTAACGTTCACGCTCATCGTGTTCATATGCTTTTCGCTCTCTTCGCCTTTATCGAAATAAAAGATCATAAAATTTTCTCCATCTTTTTGAGCGATGATGTTAAAGAATTCGTAGTTTTCACCGCGTTCACGCTTAAAAATATCAAGTGCCGTCTGCAAATTTAAAATTTTATCTTCATCCTCGAGCGAAAATCCTCGCACTTCGGTAAAACTCGTTTTTCTAAAAATTTCCTTTTCGCCTAGCGCTCTGTTGGTGATTTTGGCTATCCAATCATACGACCAATAAAGCCCACTAGCGCTTATCGTAAGCAAAACGGGCAGTAGCAAAGCTCCGACCGCGCCGTGCAAGCTATATAAAAACGTGTAACCTCTCGCTTTAAAATTTATCCTAAATGCGCGTAAAATCTTTCCTCTAAAGCTAGGATAATAGATCACCACGCCTGAAATTAAGACCAAAATAAACATAACCGTGCTAAGCGCCACGATATTTTTGCCTATTACCCGCAGAGTTTCGTTTTTGCTTAGCCCAAATCCCAGATTGGTATGTAGGTTTAGCATTACGCCGATAAACGTATCGCCTATATTTTCCGAAGTAATTTCGCCGTTATAAGGATCTATAAAATATGATTTAAACTCGCCGCTAGAATCTGTGCCAGAAAGCCTAATCGCTTCGTTTTTATTTTGAGGAATCCTATAATAACTGAGCGTAAAACCGGGCTTGACTTTTCTGAAAATATTTAAAATTTCGGCGGGCTTAAGAGCGTCTTTTTCGCTCGGGCGCACGAAAGATTTGCTTTGATTTAACGCATCTATAATCTCATCATGATACGAGATAATAGCGCCGCTAAGGGCTATGATTAAGATCGGTACGCAGCATATAAGCGTCAAAACAAGATGGACGTTGAACCAAAATTTTTTCCTTTTTAGAATCGCCATTAATTTCCTTAAATTTTAAATCCGCGGACGAAATTTATGCGCCGCGAATTTAAAAGTTCACGTTAAATCCAACCTGCGCCTTCATCCCGTCTACGACCATCATTTGATAATTTCCCGAGCGCGTTAGTACGAATTCGTTGAATATGTTATAAAGCGTAAAATTTAAACTTGCGTCTTTTGTGACTTTATAGCTCGCGCCCAGATCAAAAAGCGTGTATGAGCGGATATCCTCATCGTAGCTTAGGCTATCGCGCGTCCTACTATAATAATTTATTTGCGACCATAAATTTAGCTTGGAGCTTACGTCGTAATCAAATCCTAGCTTTACCGAATGGATTGGAAAATTATTTAAGGTTTTGCCCTTCTCGCTACCCGTTTTTTGCTCGGATTTCGTATAGGCGTAGTTTGCATGCAGCTTCAAATTATTTAAAATTTGATAATCGCTACTTAGCTCTAGACCCCTAACCTCGGCTTCCCCGATATTTATAGTGTCCCAAATACCGCGTCTGTAAGTTTTGCCGTTATGCACGCAAGGATTTCCCGGTCTTGGGCGGCAAATTAATTTGGTAGAAATTCCATCTTTGATTTTGGTATAAAACGCGGTAGCGCTAAAGTTAAATTTATCGTTATCGTCGTAAGAAAACCCGCCTTCGTAGCTTATGCTGCTTTCAGGCTTTAAAGAGCTTCTGCCTATCTGCGCTCCCTGGCCTCCTGCAAATGGCAGGGCAAGGCCCTCGCTACGCTGCTTAATATCCGGAGTTGAATATCCCGTCGAAACGCCGCCTTTAATAGAAAAACTTTCGTTTAAACGATAAACGGCATAAGCGCGCGGCGATATATGGCCGCCATAGTCCTTATCGCGGTTATATCTGATTCCGCCGGTTAGTGTTAAATCATCAGTTAGATAAAAATCATCCTCGCCGTAGATCGAATAATCCCATCTTTTGACATTTGCCTCATCTGCGGTAGTAGCGGCTTCGTTTAATCTCTCGCTTCGATATTGTACGCCCAAACTCAAAGCATTTGAATCGAAAAAATATGAGCCTTTAGAATTTAACGTAGTCGTTCTAAGACGCAGATCCTGGGCGCCGCTTTCTTTCATGCTATCGTAGTTTGCATAGCTATCTATCATAAACTTATCGTATTTTCCCTGGTGAGACAGGCTTGCAGTGTAGCCTTTCATATCCTCTTTCGCAATATCGTTATTGCCTCCCGAGATTGTTCGCGTACGCCCGTATGTACGCCTAAATTTATTATTTACTTTACGATAATCAAGCGTTACCTCATCATTTTGCGTTACGTTATACATCAGTTTTGCGCCTATATTCGTCTCTTCATTATTTCTATTCGCATAAGGCTCTTTATCCTCTATCTTTTCAAAAAATCTGCCGTAAAGTGCGATACCTAGCACGTCCGGGACGATAGCTCCGTTTAGATAAAAACCCGTTTGATAATCACCTTTTATTTGCGATTTTTTAGCGAAAGTATAGTATCCGTTTACATTGCCGCTAGGCTCATTTGAAAAGCCCTTGGTGATGATATTTATTACTCCGCCCATAGCGTCGCTGCCGTAAAGCGAGCTCATAGGACCGCGGATGACCTCTATGCGCTCTATCGCATTTGCGGGAGGCAAGAAATTCTGGCTACTGCCAATACTTCTTAATCCTTTATAAGCGCTATCGCTGGTCGCGGGCTTGCCGTCGATTAAAATTTTCGTATATTTTTGAGACAGACCTCTTAGGCTTATGCCTTTTCTCGATGCAGCGCCTAGCGTTGCGGTAAAGGCACTCGGCAAGTCCTCTACCATTGCGGAGATATCTTGGTAGTTGCGCTTTTGTATCTCTTTTTGCGTAAGAACGGAGATAGAAGCGGGTGCGTCTTGGATATTTTGCCGATAGCCCGTAGCACTGACTACGGTAATTTCGCCCAAATTTACGCTTTTGTCCTGTTTTTCTATCTCGCTCGATATTCCGGCTGTCGCTATAGCAGCAATCAGCGATAATTTATATATTGCGCGCACAAACGCCCCTTTTATTATTAAAATTTAAACTCATTTTACTATAATAAGATATGCATTATCAAGAAATACTAAACGGCAGAGGGATTATTTTAAACGCTAAAGGGATAAGATGAGTAAAGAGATAAGTTTAGATGATTTTTTACAAAAAATATCTAACGACATTGAGCCGTCCAAGCAATGTGGGTATAACAAAACCGAGCTTGAAAGCGAAAGTATAAAATTCGGCTTTAGCTCTTTTTATACGGGCGGAGAGATAGGATATTATAGCAGCGATATAATTTGCAGAGATTTCCTTTTGCATCGCCACGAACGGGGCAGCCGCTATTCATTTTTATTTTTCAATACGGGCGAAAATCCTATCTGCTTCAGATCGGATAAAGATCAATTCGTCTTGAATAAAGGTGAGTTTTGGCTCGGAACTATGCAAAGCAAATTGCGTGGCGTTCACGAGCTTGAAAATAAACACTATAAAAGCTCATGCATAGCGCTTAGCACCGCTTTTGCGAATGAGCTGGGAATTTTAAAAAATTTGAATTTAGATCAAGCCGTTTGCATGAAGAAATTTAAAACAAGCGCCGTGCAAAATATCATCCTTAAAGAAATCGAAAATGCCGCGATATACGACGGCAAAATGCGCGAAATTTTTATGGAAAGTAAAATTTTAGAGATGCTTTATAGAAGTTTTCATAAATTTAATGAGCCCGAAAATGCGCTTAATCTTGATGAAAATCGCATAAAAACAGTCCAAAAAGCAAAGAAAATATTACTCGAAAATATGCAAAATCCACCTAGCATTAAAGAGCTTGCTCATCTTTGCGCCACGAACGAATTTGCACTAAAAAGGGATTTTAAAGCATATTTTGGCACGAGCGTTTATGCAATGCTGACAAATGAGCGGCTTGGAATTGCAAAAGAGCTATTAAGTCTAGATCAAATCAGCGTAAACGAAGCTGCTAAAATGGTCGGATACAATAATTTATCGCATTTTTCTAAAATTTTTAGGGCTAAATTTAATATATTGCCGATGCAACTGAAAAAGGATATAAAATTTTACTACTCGGATTAGAATTTCTTGCGACCGGCTATCTTTTATAAGCCACAATCTTTCGTAACTGCATATCAAAATCTCATAAAATTTTATATCGCAACCGGGATCCGTAAAAATACGGAATTTAAATTATAAATTGCCGCCGAAGCCTTGGCGGCAAAAGCGAGCTGCGATCAAATATCGCAGCTGCGCGTATGTTTGTACGTCAAAGGACGCCTTAAAATTTTAAATACGTCTAAATTAAAACAGGCTATAAACCTCGTCTAGCGTAAAGTGCTTTTTATCGATCTTGCCGCCGTAGTATGGCTTGATATCCTCGTCAAAAGCCTTATGGAAAAATTTCGCTTTATACATTTTTACCAGGCTGCTATTAACCGCATCAAGTAGCTCGGTATTGCCCTTAGATAGGGCAACAGCGATATAATCTACCTTGCCGAGGTTGATGATTTTTGCATCAAGTGTGGCGTCGTTTCTAGCGTATCCGAGTACGACCGTATTATCGTCGGCAAAGCCTATGCCCTCGCCAGCCTTTAGCCTAGCGACGCACTCATTCGCGTCGGCACATGTCGCAATCTCATAGCCCGCGTTTTTGAAGTGCTCCTCGGCAGTTGTGCCTTTAACGCTTAGAATTTTTTTATGCGCGATCTGATCGATTCTTGAAATATTATCATCCTTACGGCTTAGCACGCCAATTTGCACTGAATAATACGGGTAAGAAAAATCGACTTTCTGAACGCGATCTTTTGTGACGGTAAGCTTGGATATGATGAGATCTACTTTATTTTGCTCTAGCGAGGGGACGCGATCTTTAGATGCTACGGCGATAAAGTCGATTTTGATCTTTTTATTGCCAAATAGATTTTTGACTAGCTCGTTTGCCAAGTCAACCTCAAAGCCCTTCAGCGTGCCGTTATCATCGAAGCTAAACGGAGGCTGGGAATCTTGCAAGCCTATGCGAATTTCGCCTGCTTGCTTGATATCTGCTAGGGAATTAGCGCAAAGCGCGCCAGCACCCAGCAAAATACTTAGTAGAATTTTTTTCATATTTTGTCCTTTGAATTAAAACATTTTATAAAGATCATCTAACAAGAAATATTTTTTCTCAGCCTTGCCCTTGTAAAAAGGATCGATGCTGTCGTTAAAAATTTTCTTGAAAAAGCCGTTTTTGCTGAGCTTGACAAGCCCGTCGTTTAAGGCGTTTAGCAAGTCATCGTTACCTTTTTGCACCGCGATAGCTAAAAAGTCCGTCGTGCCTAAATTCTTGATATTTACCTCTACCTTGCGATCTACAACCGAATAACCCAAAACTACCATATTATCGTCTGCATAGCCGCTGCCGCGACCGGATTTTAGCGCTCGGAAACATTCACTAGAACTAGCGCATGAGATAACTTTAAAGCCTTCCTTATTAAAATAATCAAACGCCGTAGTGCCGGGCTCTGCTAAAATTTCTTTATCCTGCAGGTCGTTTATTGTCTTGATATTGTCATCGCTACGGGTTAGTACGCCGATATTTACGCTAAAGTAAGGGTTTGAAAAATCCACTAGTTTCTCGCGCTCTTTCGTAACCGTAATCGCCGCGATATCCAAATCGACCTTGTTATCTTGCACGGCTGTGATACGATCATTGCCCAGAGTTACGACATATTCGATTTTGCCGCCCTTATCGCCGAAAATTTCTTTCACGAGCTCTTCGATAAGCGAAATTTCAAAACCGCTGTATTTGCCGTCCTCGGAGACGCTAAGCGGCGGCAGTGAGCCGTCTATTCCGATACGAATGAGCCCTTTTTCTTTGATCTGCGCTAAAGAGTTAGCAAATAACGAACATGAAGCGATTAATAATGCAAATATAATCTTTTTCATAAAATTCCTTTAAATTTTACTAAAATTTGCCGGCGAATAGAATTCCGTCCATCGCCACTTTAAATTAAAACAAGCTGTAAAGATCGTCCAGCAAGAAATACTTTTTATCAATGGTGCCTTTATAAAAAGGCTCAATACTCTCATCAAAAATTTTTGTAAAAAAACCCTTTTTACTTAGCTCAATTAGTCCCGCATTTACCGCGTTAAGCAGCTCGGTATTGCCCTTTTGCACCGCGATGGCCAGGAAGTCCGTCGAGCCTAAATTCTTGATATTTACTTCGACTTTGCGGTCGACTACAGCGTAAGCAAATACAAGTAGATTATCATCGCCGTATCCGTCGCCCTTACCCGATTTTAGATCATTAAAGCATTCATTCGCGCTCGCACACGGTACTACGTTATAGCCCTGTTTCGTAAAGTAATCAAACACAGTAGTACCGGGCTGCGCCAGTATAGTCTTTCCGTTTAGATCGGAGACCTTTCTGATATTATCGTCGCTACGAGTTAGCACGCCGATATTTACGCTAAAGTATGGATCGGAGAAATCTACCAGCTTCTCGCGCTCTTTTGTAACCGAGATTAGTGCGATATCCAAATCAACTCTGTTATCCTGCACCGCTTTTATACGATCATCGCCTACCGTTACGACATATTGTATCTTGCTGCCTTTATCACCGAAAATTTCTTTAACAAGCCCTTCGATTAAGAGTATCTCAAAGCCGCTATATTCGCCAGCTTTAGCGACACTAAACGGCGGAGATGAGCCATCTATACCGATTCGAATAACCCCTTTTTCTTTGATTTGAGTCAAAGTGTTGCTAAGAAGCGAACACGCAGCCAGCATTAACGCCAAGATTATCTTTTTCATAGCGTCCCCCTTTTTTAAAATTACAGCAAGCTATAAAGATCATCCAGCAAGAAATACTTTTTCTCTGCAGTTCCTTTGTAGTAAGGCTCGATGAAATTATCGAACGAATTTTTGAAAAAGCCCTCTTTGCTTAGCTTGATTAGCTCGCCGTTTAGAAAATCCAAAAGCTCCGAATTGCCCTTTTTTACGCCGATGGCTAAGAAATCCGAAGTGCCTAAATTTTTGATATTTACTTCAACCTTTTTATCTAATACCGGATAAGCCAGCACGACTAGGTTATCGTCGGCATACCCGTCGCCCTGCCCAGCTTTTAGCGCCTTATAGCAGGCATTTGCGTTATCGCATCTGGCGATATTATAGCCTTGCTTTTCAAAGTATGTTTCTGCAGTACCGCCGCTAAGAACCAAAATAGTTTTATCTTGCAATTCGTTTAAAGATTTAATCTTATCTTCGACGCGGGTTAAAATGCCTATATTGACGCTAAAATACGGGGTCGTAAAATCTACCTGCTTCTCGCGCTCCGGAGTTACGGTAAGAGTTGCGATAACCGCATCCACCTTATCTTCTTGTAGGAATTTTATACGCTGATTTGCAAGCACGGAGGTAAACTCCACTTTTCCGCCTGATGGAAGCATATCTTTAGCGATGGCGTTTGCCATATCGACCTCAAAGCCCTGATGCACGCCGTCTTCTATCTTGCTAAATGGTGGTTGCGCGTCATAAACGCCTATTCTAAGCACTCCGCTACTTTTGATCTCGGAGAGCGACCTAGCGCAAAGCGCGCTACTAGCCAAAGCTGCGACGAGCAGACTTAAGAGAAATTTCTTCATCCTTTTTCCTTTCTCATAAATAATTTCAAAACCATTGCCACGGCTACGGAAAACCTCAAAATCCCGCCCGAATGGCAAGCAGACATTAAATTCGCCCGCAGGCGAAAAGCAATTTTAGCTTTTTATATCTTTAATGATTATTAAATAGTAAGTAAAGTCGCTAAATAAATTCGCTTTTTCATTGTTTGCTTCGATTCCACGCGAGCTTTTTTTAGAGTTTTCATCCGCATCCTAGCGATAGAATTTAAAATTTTTAAAATTTTGCAAAATTTTAAAGCCACAGAATTTTACAAAATTTTCAGCGTAGGATTGAGCGAGAAATTTTACGAGCACTTTAAAGCTTGCGATGAAATTTTAAAATTTTATGAGATTAAATTTTGCAGATTGCGTTTGACAAAACAGCACAAGAAAGGAGTGAAATTTTAAAATTTCGTGCTTTGGTGCAGACGCGGCGGAATTTAAAATTCTTAAATCCCTATGCCCGCTCGATAAATTGGAATTTTAAAATTTTTAGCAAGCGTCGTATTTTAAAAGCAAGCAAAATTAAATCTGTGCCACGCTACAGAATTTCGCGATAAAAGCGTGCCGCCAGCGCTAAATTTTGCGCTATAAATCATACTACAAACATAAGCTTAGCGCAAAGCACGATGATGAAGCCGAATACAAAGGCGATTTTGTGGATGTTCGCTCGTAAAAACTCAGGCGCGGGCCTTCCCATCGCGCGGCAGCTCAAATTTATCGCTACGCACACGGCGATGATGAGCGCGAGCGTGACTTTTAGCATAAAGATTTTTTGAAGCGGCGTGCCGAAATACCCGCCGTTAGCGCTTCCGACCCAACGGCTCATCATCATTCCGCCGGTGATTATCAGCGTAAAAAGGCAAACCGGCATGATCTTAATCGCGCGCGAGCCAATCGCCTTTTTAACGCGCTCAAAATCCGCGCCCAGCGTGCCTTTAAGCCGTGAAAAAATCACGACGTCGAAAAATATGTAGCCCAAAAAGATAATGGCGCAGATGAGATGCACGATCTGCACGTAAGGATAAATTCGTTCCACCGCCGCTCCTTGCTATGAAATTTCGCCCATTTTATGCGAAATTTCAAATTTTAGCAATGATTTTCATCAACGCGCCGCGAGCGGTTAAATTTAAGCCGATCGTGCGAGCGACGCAGATAAATTTTGGCAAAATCGCGCAGGCAAATTTAAAAGCAAAGCCGCGCGGCTAAATTTTATAAAATTTCAAAGCATCATCGAAAAGATTATGCCGAATATGATCAGCGGGATATTAAAGAAAATAAAGGTCGGCACGCAGGTATCCCACATATGGCTATGCTCGCCGTCGATATTCAGCCCCACGGTAGGCCCGAGCGTGCTATCGCTCGCAGGCGAGCCTGCATCGCCGATACCCGCAGCCACGCCGATGATAAAGATCGTCGCCGCCGTGCTAAAGCCAAGCTGCGCGGCTAGCGGGCAATATATCGTAGCGATGATAGGGATCGTGCCGAAGCTCGAGCCGATACCCATCGTCACCAGCAGTCCGATGCCGATCATCAGCAGCGCACCGCCTAGCTTGCCGCCGCTTAAAGTGCTCGCTACGTGCACCAGCTCGTTCACGCCGCCGGTTTCTTTTAAGATCGTGCCGTATCCTGCGGCGATCAGCATCAAAAACGCGATATAGCCCATCATATGCACGCCCTCGTCAAATACATTATCGAGCTTCTTCCACTCGATGCCTTTGCTCACAAGCATTACTAAAATTCCGCTAAGCGCGGCAAACGGAAGGGATTTGATCCAAATTTGCACCGCGAAGCACACCGCGATACCCGCTAGCGCACCCCATTCGCGCATACCCATCCTAAGCTCGCTAAAATGTGCGTCCAGGCTCTGTTTGGTTTCGGCATACTCCCTCGGCTTGCGGTAGTAGATCACGGCCAGGA
The DNA here is from genome assembly GCF_938045205.1 of uncultured Campylobacter sp. Taxonomy (GTDB): domain Bacteria; phylum Campylobacterota; class Campylobacteria; order Campylobacterales; family Campylobacteraceae; genus Campylobacter_B. The sequence continues at coordinate 54,861 of NZ_CALIMY010000138.1, read as the reverse complement.
TGAGGCCCACGAGCATCGGCACGGCGCTTAGCCACATCACGCTTGATATGTCGCCAAGGCTTACCGCGATGCCGTTTGCGTTCATATTTTTTTCGATTAGCCCCATAAAGATAAGTCCAAATCCCAGCGGCAGCGCCATATACGGCGTCTGCAAGCCGAACGTCAGCGCGCACGCTACGGCGCGGCGGTCGATCTTTAGCGAGTTCATGATCTTGACTAACGGCGGGATCAAAATCGGGATAAAGGCGATATGCACGGGGATTAAATTTTGTGAGAAGCACGCAAAAAAGGCGATCGAAAAGATAAAGACGTATTTTTTGTCGCTGATTAAATTTGCCACCGCGCGCACCAAGATCGCCGTTAAGTTCGTCTTTGAGATCGCGCTTGCGATGACGCCTAACAGCAGATATGAAAGCGCGGTTTCTAAATTTCCGCCCATACCGAGGCTACCGGCGTTTTCAGGGTTGCCGTTTATGAATAAATTTATGGCATCGCCCAGCGGGATATTGCTTGAGAGCACGGCGCATATCGTGCCGATTAGGATCGCGAGCATTACGTTGCACCTCAGCAAGCATAGCGCGCACATCACACAGATACTGATAAATACGGGATTGGTAAGCATCGTTTGCCTTTTTTGGAATTTTTGCAATTATATAGAATTTAGGGCTAAATTTTGCTAAAATCGCGCAAAAAATCGGCTAGGACAGCGATGAAATATTTTTACTCCTCTTTTGTAGTAAGCCTAATTGCGCTTGCTATCGCGTTTTATATCGGCGGTGCGGGTGCCGCTTATATCTGCGCACTTTTGTGCGCACTCGAAATCAGCCTTAGCTTCGACAACGCCGTAGTCAATGCCAAGGTGCTAAAAGATATGGCGCCGGTGTGGCAGAGCAGATTTATCCTCTGGGGCATTCCGATCGCGGTTTTTGGCATGAGGTTTTTATTCCCCGTGCTAATAGTCGCGGCTAGCGCGCATCTGGGTCTTTGGGAAACCCTCGTGCTAGCGCTTAAGCAGCCGCACCGCTACCATGAAATTTTAAGCGAGAACGAGGCGCAAATTTATGTTTTCGGGGGCGCTTTTTTGCTGATGGTCTTTTGCGATTTTTTCTTCGATGCGCAGCGCGAGCTACACTGGCTGGGCATAATCGAAAATAACGGGCTCGTGCGATTTTTAAAGCGCATTCCAAACGTGCCCACGCTGATCGCTCTAGCCGCGGGGCTCGTGCTGCTTGCTAAAATGGGCTCGGCTACGCTCGGCGCGGCGTATTTCGGCGCGATCCTGCTCTATCTGCTCATCTCCTGCTTCGACCGCCTTTTCGGCACGGACGGCGTAAAAAACGGTCTCGCGGGCTTTTTGTATTTAGAAACTCTGGACGCGAGCTTTAGCTTCGACGGCGTGATCGGCGCGTTTGCGCTAAGCGATAATATCTTCATCATTATGCTGGGGCTAGGTGCTGGCGCGATGTTCGTGCGCTCCATCACGCTGTATCTCATCGCTCGCGGCACGCTGTCGCACTTCGCGTATCTGGAGCACGGCGCGCACTATGCTATCGCGTGTTTGGCGTTTATAATGTTTGCCAAGCTGAAATTTGAAGTAAGCGAGATCATAACGGGCACCGTGGGGATCTTATTCATCGCGCTATCGCTCCTTTCGTCGGTGCTTTACAACCGCCGCAACAAACGCAAACTAATCGAAACGATCGCGGGAAACAACGAGTAAAAGCCCGAAATGTGGGATAAATTTTATTAAAATTTCATCCGTTAAGCGGGTTTAAGATTTTTTATGCTATTTTTGCGACCTATTTCGATCAAAAGGCGAGAGATGATAAATTTACCGAAAAATTGCGTGGTTTTTACCTATCCGAAAATGGGCGACAGCGGCAAATTTCTGCCCGCAGAGTTGCGTGATGCGGCGGGGCTTACGGGCTGCACGCTTCAATGCAAGGCCTATGAGAGCGCGCTTGCGCAGATAAAAGCCCTCGGCTTTGAGCTTATCGCCGTAGGCAGCATGGGCGAGGCGGGCACGAGCGAGTTTAAGCGCGCTACGGGCGCCTCGTTTGAGTTCATAAACGACAAAAAATTCGAGCTTGAAGCGCCGCTTGGGCTCGAAACCTTCACTACCGGCGATGGGAAGAAATTTTACCACCGCCAAACCCTGATTTTTCGAGGCGGCAAAGAGATAAAGCGCTTTAGCCGCATCGCTGAACCCGAGCAGGACGCACAAAACGTACTCGCGGCGCTAAAGAGCCTGTGATCGATCGCTTCGGCGCCGCACTTTAAATTTCGCGCTTTAAACGCGTTGCGACATAGAGCTGAAATTTAAGGCGAAGCGTATTTCTCTTAAATTCAGCATTTTTAATTAAAATGGCGCGAAATTTAACGGAGGCTGGTATGAAAAAATTTCTATTTTTGGCGCTACTTTGCGCACTTGCGGCAAACTGCGGCGAGAGCGCGCCAGCGGATAAAGCTTCTGCGGCGGGCAAAACGGACAAAACAACGAGTATCGGCGAAACTGCCACGCAAAACGCGCGCTTTATAAAGAGCGGCGGAGCAAGCGCCGGCTCGCAAAGCAGCGCCGATGCGGTCATCCAAACGGACGGAATTTCACGGGCGGATCTGCAAAGCTGCATCGTAAAAAGCGACGAAGGCTCCTGCGAGCGCGTCACGCGTGGTCTGAAAAGCGGCTGCGAACGAAAAGATCAGCTGTCGTGCTTTTTCTACGCAGATGCGCTAGGGCGGGGCTTGGGCGTGGAGAAGGACGTCGTGGCGTCGTTTGAACTTTTTCGCGAGCAGTGCGATGCCGGCAGTAGCGAAGCTTGCTACGAGCTGTCGGTCAAATATCTACAAGGAATCGGCACCCCTCAAAGCTTTGAGCTCTCGGGGAAAGCGCTAGATAAAGCGTGTAAAATGCACAACAAGCGCGCCTGCGCGGTGCTCGATCTGCTGCCGAAAAATTAGCGCGGCAGAGGCGATAAAATTCCAAGCTTCGATCGCAAATAAGGCGCGTGAGCCTTTTAAATTTTAGCGGGCAACGGGTACAGCGCGATGAGGCGGTAAATCGAAGCGTGCGAGCGGATAAACGAAAAAGGAGTAAAGATGAAAGCTTTAAAGCTTGCGCTGGCTGCGGCGCTGGCGCTTAGTTTGGCAAGCGCGGGCAGCGAAGCCAAAGAGTTTAAATTTAGCGGCGCAAAAACCAGCGCGCTTTTAGCAAAATGCAGCAAAAAGGACGCCGCCGCATGCTACGAAGCGGCGATGAGATACGAGCTGGGCGGTCGCGGCGTCGTGCGAAACCGCCTCAAAGCGCAGGGCTTTTTCGCAGATGCGTGCGAGCTCGCCACCCTCGCCGAGCGGAAGCAGGGAGATAAAATGGGCGGCGCAGGCGGGCGCGCGATGAGCGATCTGCGCGAGCGAGCCTGTCTAGGCAACGCCGCGGCGCTGGAGAGCTTTGCGAGCGGGCAGTGCCGTAGCCTCGTGATATACGACGAGCTTTGCGAAGGCGGCTCGCAGGAGGCATGCGACAATCTGGCGCGGATGAAGCGCGAAGGCTGGGCGCCCAAGGAGAGCTGCAGCGATGAGATAGTCGCAAAATTCGGCGACGGCAAGCCGCAGAGATGAAATTTTGCCCTATTTTGCGGCGATAGAGTTTAAAATTTTGCAAGTATAAAATTTGCCGAAATTTTATAAAGCTCGACCGAAAATGGTAACAAGGCGGGCTAAATTTTAAATTCTAAAACGCGTTTAAATTTGTGTCTTAAGCGTTGTCAATTTTTGGGCTCAGCAGAGATTAGAATTTGCGCGGCAATGCTCTTTGAATTAAAAATCTCGTGTAACGGCTGAAGCTACAATTTTAAGAACTAGAATTTAAACAAAATCTGCAATCTATCCGTGACGATGATATAATTTTTAGAATTTTGCAAGCGTAAAATATCAAAATTTTGCGTATCTACGTCGAGTCGCCCCCAAAAAAAGCGCGAAATCTGAAATTTTAAACCGCCGTCTTGTGCGAAGAGGCAAGAATTCCAGACAGGGGGAATTTCAATTAATGCGGAATTAAAATCCAAGCGCGGCGTGCAAAGGCGTGCACCGCAAGTGATGCAATTTCAAATATGAGTTCAAGGCTCGCTAGACGCGGAATTTGAACGCCACGAGCGATAAATTTCAAAACATCTATTTTAAAATTACAAGTTGGGGATTTAAATTTGAGTGCGGCGAGCGATTAAATTGCAAAAGGAAGCTTAAATTTAAATATCGCAGCTCATAAATTATGCGTAAATTTTGCGCCTAAATTCCGCAAGATTTGGTGTGAGATAAGCGTTTAATGATATCGTAGCTAGATCATTAACCAAGCTTCAATCACGCTTAAAATCCTATTTACCGAGCGCTCGCGCAAGCGGGTATTGCAAACCGCCGAAGCAAAAAAAGCCTAATCGGAAGCGTTTGCGGCGTATCCCAACCGACCGCACCCCCCATATTTTGCTCTATAGCCTAGCTCGTGCACGAAATTTTAGATTTTGAAATTTAGCGCAAAAATATTATAATTTTGCCCAAATCACGGCTAGGACGGAAAATGAACTCACGCGTGCAAAACGAATATCTAAAATCAAAAATTATGAGCGCCGAGAAAGCCTGCGAACTGATCCCAAATGGCGCATCGGTGGGCTTTAGCGGCTTTGTTGGGGCGGGCTGCGCACTAGCGCTGCCGCAGGCTCTGGCGCAACGAGCGACAACGCTGCACAAAAAAGGCGAGCCCTATCAAATCGAAATTTTTACGGGCGCATCGACCGATCTGCTTTTAGACGGAGTTTTGGCAAAAGCAGGTGCCGTGAGCTTTCGCGCGCCGTTTTTTACGGATGCCGATATGCGCCGTGCGATAAATAGCGGCGCCGTACGATACACGGACGTGCATCTATCAAGCCTTGCCGCGCAGCTTAAAGCTGGCTTTTTTCCACATCTAAACTTTGCCGTGATCGAAGTAGTGGCGATTAAAGAAAGCGGCGAGCTCGTGCCGTCCACATCGCTAGGCAACAACCAAGCCTGGCTCGATATCGCCGATCGCGTTATTTTAGAAGTGAATTACTATCAGCCGCTTGAGCTGGAGGGTATTCACGACGTTACGGATCTGCGCCTACCTCCGCACGCTGCGGATCTGCCGATCAAGCACGTAGGCGATCGCGTAGGCAGCCTCTATATGCATGTAGATCCTGCCAAAGTAATCGCTGTCATAGAGGCTAGGACGCATGATCGCGTCAATAATTTTACCGCCGTGGATGAAATTTCAAGTGCGATCGGGCGCAACGTCGTAAAATTCTTAAAAAACGAGGAAGCTTGCGGCAGACTTCCCGCAAAGAAGCTACTGCCGCTACAATCGGGCATCGGCAACGTCGCTAACGCCGTGCTTAGCTCACTACAAAATGCTGGCTACCAAGGGCTGCAGTGCTACTCCGAGGTGATCCAAGACGGCATGCTAGATCTCATCAAAAGAGGCGTCGTAGGCACTGCAAGTGCCACGGCGCTATCGCTTAGCCCCGCAGGTGTCGAGGAATTTCAAAAAAACATCGATTTCTACCGCAAGCACATTATACTGCGTTCGCAAGATGTCTCCAACTCGCCAGCGCTCATCAGAAAGCTCGGCGTCGTATCGATGAATGGCATGCTAGAGGCGGACATCTACGGCAACGTAAACTCCACTAACGTCATGGGTTCGCAGATGAAAAACGGTATTGGCGGTAGCGGTGACTTCGCTCGCAACGGATATTTGTCGCTATTTTTGAGCCCATCGCTCGCTAAAGGCGGCGCAATCAGCGCTATCGTGCCATTCGTGAGCCACGTCGATCATACTGAGCACGACACTCAAGTCATCATCACCGAATACGGCATCGCCGATCTGCGTGGTAAATGCCCTCGTGAGCGGGCTCGCGCGATGATAAGTATCGCACATCCCACTTACCAAGACGCACTGAAAGATTATTTCGAGCGGGCATGTGCGCAGCCCTGTGCTGGGCATACTCCGCACATCCTAAGCGAGGCGCTGTCGTGGCATCAAAGATTTAAGGATACGGGGAGCATGAAGGCTTGGAGCGAATTTGCTTGAGCTAATGCGCTAAAGCCTAAAGCTTAAACCCATTTTTGCTGAAGCGGGAAGTTTGCACTTAAAAATTCCGCCTGCATTTGAAAGCTCTATCGTTATTTAGAGCGAGGCGCACTAAAATTTTATTTTGTAAAGCTCGCGCGAAATGTTATAAAACGAATAGATCGAAATTTGCGCCGTAAAATTTTAAAATTTGCAGGCGGATTTAAGGTGCGGAATTTAAAATTTTATCGCTACGGAATTTTAAAATTTAGCCCTAAATTTGCAGTTCGCGCATTTTAAATTTTAAAATTCTACGGCTTAGAATTTTAAAATTTTGAACTTCGCAAAATTTCATCCATAAATCCGCTATTAAATTTTAAATTTAGCTCTCACTTCATTTGCCACGCGTAAGCTTTTTTGGCAATTTAGCTATAAGGCGCACCATAAGTTCGCGATAAAACCGCGTAGTATTTGCCAAGATAAATTTCGTATGAATTAAAGCGGCGGCTTGCTAAAACAGAATTTATCGCCTTACGAAGACGATCTTTGGCTCGTAAATTTAAAAAGGCGGGTCATAAGGCTGCGGCGAGATGAGATTAGAATTTTATCCTCGAAGGCTCCATCGGCCTGCTGTAGAAGTAGCCCTGCATATATTTAATTCCCATCTCTTCTAAGATGATTGAAATTTCGTGGTTTTCTACGTATTCGGCGATGAGCTCGTAGCCCTGCTTGCGCGCGAAGTTAGCGATCGTTTCGACGATGGCGCGCGAGTTTTTGTCGTTTGCGATGTTTTTGATGAGCGCTCCGTCGATCTTTATATAATCCACGTCGAGCGTTAAAATTCTATAGTAGTTGGAGTATCCGCTGCCAAAATCGTCTATCGCGACCTTGCAGCCGTAGTTTTTGGCTACGGCGATGAAGCTGCGTAGACTCTCGTAATCGTCGAATTCCTCGCTTTCTAAAATTTCAATAAATAAATTTGAAGCATTTGGGCTGGATGCGAGCTTGCGCTCTAAAAGTTCCTTGATACCTTCGTTTGCGATGTCAAAATATGAAAGATTTATGCTAAAGCAAGTCCCTGCGAAGCGGTCTAGCAAGCGAAAGGCTTCGTTTATTACGACCTGAGTTAGCGGGATGTAGAGCGAGGTTTGCTTTGCGATGTCGATAAACTCACCCGGGCAGCGCGTCTTGCCCGAGCGGTCGATTAGGCGGATTAGAATTTCATATACTAAGGGAACATAATCACCGCCCTCGGTGCCGTATGTGTTGCCGGTAGGATCGCGGTGAGTAATATCAAATATGGGCTGAACGAGTACAAAGACTTGATTTTTCTTGATCGCGTTTTGAATGGTGTTGATCATAATCTGGTTTTGCAGATATTTTTCCTCAATCGCATTTGGGCGCGAGTAAAAGCCCACGTGCTCGTTTTTGCTCTGCGCCTCATACATCGCCATAACCGCCTGAAAGACCCTATTTGCGCCGCCCGCTACGTCGGCACGCTCGCTTACGCCCATCGTGATATTTAAAGGCGCGGAGGCAAAGCCCTCGGTCGTATGGAGATTAAAAACCTTGTCGGTGAAATATTTGTTTATGATCTCCACGTCGCGCGCGACATTTAGTCCCTCGTAAAATAGGCAAAACTCATCCGATTGGATGCGAAAGATACTGGCTTTGATCTCGTGCGATTCGATACACATCGCAAGCGTACGCGCAAAGGAGCGCAGAATTTCATTCGTCGTCTCCGCCTTGTAAAAAAGCCGTAAATTTGCAAAATTTACGATAGTGATGTAGATCGCTACGCCCGTTTTTTCGGCGTTTATTAGCTCGTATAGCGCTGCTTCGTTGCCCTGGCCCGTAAGATGATCGATATAGACTTGATTGTTTAAGCTCTCCTTCGCGCTCGCAAGAGCTAGCTTCATAATCTCGCGCTCGCCGATATCATGAGCGTAAAGCGCATATAGCGGCGGCTTGGATGCAGCGGCGATATTTGCTAGCCTTAGGCTCACATCGGCTAGTTCGCCGTTTTTACGAAGCAGGCGCGTATCTTTGGCGCTTTTATTTACCATCGCAGGAAGTTCGATCCCTTTATCTTTGGGCATCAAAACTCCAAGATCGCTTCCTTCCAGCTCGCTTTGTTCGTAGCCGCTTAAGCTAAGCGCGCTTTTATTAGCGTATAAAATTTTAAAGTTTTGATCTGCTAAAACTATCGCTTCGCCTGCTTGTTCGCATAGTGCGTGATAGGGCGCGAGGGCGCGTTTACTACGCAAAGCATCGGAATTTATGATGTAAGTAAGCAGTAAAAACGACAAAAACACCGCCGTGTAAAGCATCGTCATTTGCATAAACGAGCCGTAAAATTCCTCGCTAGCGTAAGAAAATCGCTCGCGCAGGCTTGCGAAGCGCTCGTTGAGCAACGAGAGATTATCGCTTACAATGATATTTTGCCGCTCGAAATTCCTTAAAATTTGCCGCGCAATTCCTATAAACGCAGCTTCGTCGGGGCTTGACGCATCTGCGCTTTCTAGCGCACTTTTTAAAGCAGAGATCTCGGAGCGATTTTTATAGTTAAGCCCTAAAATTTGAGAGTAGAGATTTGCTCTTTGCGCATTTGCGCCACTGGATAAAAATTTTTGCTGCAGACTTTGAAAAAGGATTAAATTCTGCGAATTTAAAGCCCCAAGCTCGTCCAAAAGTGAAATTTTATCGCTAAAAGCGCTTCCGATCGCGCGCACATCGCTGCTAAGTCCAATTTTATCGATGATTTTGTCTTTTTGTAGAGCTTGCAGCACCTGATAGATGCCGCGCATATCGGCATTTGCAATCGAAAAGTCCCTTCTTGCGATCTTTGCATCAAATAATATATTTAAGCGGTTATCGGCGTTATCGATCAAAGCTAGCTCGCGCGAAATCGTGCTAAATCTCGCTACATCTCTTAGCGACGAGAAATAATTCCCGGCGATGATTATGCCTAATATCATAATCCCCACCATCAAAGTCCACATTATCTTATCTTTCATCCTGCGCCTCCGTCATCTCGCCCTTAAGTGTAGCTAAAAAGCTCATCAAAGCATCAAGCTCCCCATCGCTAAGATCGTATTTTAGCAGATCCTTTGCAATCTGCCGCACCGCAAGACGCAAATCCGTCTGCCCGTTTACGTAAGGCGCGGTTTGCGTGATATTGCGCAAGCTAGGCACGCGGCGCAACTCAAATCCATCGGAAGTGAGCCTGTGTCTAGGCGCATCCTCCTCTTCTACGCTTGGGCGAATTTTAGTAAAGCTGCCGGTGCCTAGGCTAACGCCGTTATGACATGCCGAGCACAGCCGCACAAAAAGCACATATCCGTTATATTCGGCATCATTTAGCTTAACCTCGCCGCGCAAAAATCGGTCAAATTTGGAATTTATCGCCGTTTTGGACTTTAAAAATTCCGCCAGCGCATCAATGAAGTTCGCCATATTCGCCTCGCCGTAAGCACTTTCAAAAGCCTGCTTGTAGGCTAAATTCTTCCTAATAAGCTCTAAAATTTTATCTTCGCTCGCATTAAGCTCGTTCGTGCCAAAGACCGACGCTGCGATCCGCGCTTCAAAGCCCGCGAAATTATAATCGCCTAAGTAGCGGTCAAAATAATAAGAATTTATGAGCGTAGGCACGCGTCCATCGCGCACCGAAGCACCCGAATCGTTTAGATAGAAGTTGTGGCAACTTTCGCAGGAGCGGCCTTTGCTGCTAAATCTTACGTCAGTAAAAATTTTTGCGCCCAGCCGCGCCTTTTGCGGGTCGTATTTAGGCATCTCAAGCGGCGAGAAAAGATTGCCGCAAAGCCCCAAAAGCGGCGCCAGGCTAAATATAAAACAGCTTAAAACTCGCTTCGATCTCATCGCTTATCATCCCGCCTTTAGCCCGCTTTTTTAAAAGCTCCTCGATCTCGCGCTCACTGGCCTTCGCGCCGTCCATATGTAGGTGCCATGCGGCGTTTTGCACAGCTTCTTGCAGGCTGCGTTTTTGCTCGCGCTTTTCAGTTAAAATTTCGCTTTTAAATTTGATGTCGCGCGTCTTTAGTAGCGCCTCGAACTTTTCGGCGGCGGTAGCAAGTCTTTTATGCCCCGTGCCAAAGCGCTCAAAAAGCGGCGCAAGCATCGATGAATTGCGCTCGCTCGCCCAGTTTAGATAAATTTTTCGCTCGCCTAAAGCCAAAAACGCCTCAAAATCCTCCGTGCTCTTCAGTGCAGGGCTCATCGTAAGAAACGCGATATCAAAAACTGCGGGAATTTTAAAATTTTCGCTCTCGCGGGTTTTGCTCGCAGAATTTTTAAAATTTAAAGCCTGTGCGGCGCTTTCTTGGGTTTGCGCGTTTGAAATTTTACTCTGCGAACGCGGATAAATTTTAAAATTTTCGCCCACCGCGTCTGCAAAACCATCGCGGCTAAGCCGCTCGCAAAACTCCGCAAAGCTTAAATTTAATACGTTTTGCAAGCTAATGCCAAACTCCTGCGCGCTACGCCTTAGCTCGCGCAGCATCCCCTCCGAGCTATCGATCGCCGTAACCTTGGCGCCCAGCGACGCGAGATACAGCGAGTAAACCCCCGTGCCGGCGCCCACGTCTAGCACGCTTTTGCCAGCAAAGCTCACGCCCCAGCCGCGCAATATCTCAAACACCCGCTTGCCAAAATCCCCTAGCTCGCCGCTAAATTTAGCGTAACTTTCGGACTTTTTATCCCAGTTATTTTCATCTGATTTTTCGCCGATTTTCTCCACCGCTAGCCTTTAAATTTTTTGTAATAATAGCAAAATTTGGCAATTTTTCCGAATTTGGGCTATAATAAATACTTTCAAAATCTAGGCGAAAGGGCGTTCATGGCGGACGTGACGATAAGAAATTTAAACTTTGCTTACGAAAAACGCGAAATTTTAAAAGATATAAACCTAAGCTACGAGCTGCGCGATTTTTTAGCGATTTTCGGGCCCAACGGCGGCGGCAAAAGCACCCTTTTGAAGCTGCTTTTGGGGCTGCTGCGACCAAGCTCGGGCACGATCGAAATTTTAGGCAGATCGCCCGCGCTTGCCAGGGCGCAAATGGGCTACGTGCCGCAATTCATCGCGATAAACAAAAGCTTTCCCATAAGCGTGCTCGAAGTCGTTTTAATGGGGCTGATAGATAAGAAAATTTTCGGCTTTTACTCTAAATCCGAGCGCGAGCAAGCCATGCAAGCCCTGGAGCGCGTAGGCATGCAGAGCTTAGCAGGCTGCCGTATCAGCGAGCTTAGCGGCGGACAAAGACAGCGCGTTTACATCGCGCGGGCGCTGTGCGCGAAGGCTAAAATTTTACTTCTCGATGAGCCGTTAGCGAGCATCGATACGATGGGGCAGGTTCAAATTTACGAGCTTTTAAAATCCCTAAACGAGAGCGGCTGCGGCATAATTCTAATCAGCCACGATGTGCAGCTTGCGCTAAACTACGCAAACCGCGCGCTTTACGTCGCAAACGGCTCGGCGCACACTCATGAGATCGATCCGGGAGGCAGAGCGGAATTTTTAGATCACCTGCGACGCGAGCACGGACACTTCTGCGCCGTCGATCTCGCGCTTAACGAATGCTGCTGCAAGGAGGGCGAAAATGGCTGAAATTTTATCTTACGATTTCATGCGAAACGCCCTACTTGGCGGACTTTTGGTCAGTATAGTCTGCGGCGTCGTAGGCTCTTTAGTCGTGATAAATCGCATGAGCTTCATAGCAGGCGGCATCGCGCACGGCGCATACGGCGGCATCGGCATCGCGCTATTTTTAGGCATCTCGCCCGTACTGGGAGCTAGCGTATTTGCGCTGTTTTTGGGGCTGCTAATCGCCTACGTCACGCTACGAAATACCGAGCGCTTCGACGCCGTAATCGGCGCGATATGGGCGTTTGGAATGGCGCTGGGGATAATCTTCGCCGATCTCACGCCCGGATACAAATCCGATCTGATGAGCTTTTTATTCGGCTCGATCTTAGCGATAAATCATGAAAATTTAATCTTCATCGGCATTTGCGGCGCGGCATTTGCGGCGCTTACGGCATGCTTTTACAGACAGTTTTTGGCGATCAGCTTCGATAAGGAATTCGCCCTGCTGCGCGGAGTGAATACGAGCGTCTTTTACTACGTCCTCGTAGTGATGGCGAGCCTCGCGGTGGTCGCATCGATTCAGATCGTAGGACTAATCTTGGTGATCTCGCTGATGACGATCCCGCCTTTCATCGCCGAAAAAATTTCAAAAAACTTAGGCTCGATGATGGCGATAAGCTGCGCGCTATCGGCGCTTTTCTGCGCGGCGGGGCTTGTTTTGAGCTTTAAGCTCAATCTAACCAGCGGCGCCTCGATAATCCTAGTCGCCTCGGTCTGTTTTTTCGCAAGCTCGATCTTTAGCAAACTTCGCGCCTAAAAGCCAACCCAGCTCGCTAAGCAGGATACCTGCGAGTATCAGCGTCGCGCCTAAAATTTGAAGCGCGCTTAGCTTTTCGCCGAAAGCATACCCCATTATGCCAGCGCTTACGGGCTCCAGCGCGAAAATAAGCACCGTTTTTATCTCGCTTACGCCGCGGTTTTGCGCCATCGTTTGGATCACAAACGCCGCGACGGTAGCAAAGATCGAGGTCAAAACCAGCGCGAAAACGAAATCAAAACTCGGCGAAAAGATCAAATTTCCAAGTACTCTTATCTCGCCTTCAAACTGCGCGTGAGGAGTGAAAACCGCCGCGATCAGCGCGCAGACGCAGACGCAGATAAACTGCACGATCACAAAGCCGTAGAGATTGCTTTTGCGCGCGCAGACGCCGGTAAAGACGATGTGAAGCGCGTATGCAAACGCCGAAACTAGCGTCAGCCGCTCGCCTATGCCAAATCCCACCGCGCCGCTTGCTCCGCTTAAAAAATACAACCCAAAAAGCGCCACGACTGCGCCGCCAAAGGCGCTCGCACCGACCTTTTTACCGAAAAACACAAGCATCAAAAAGGGCACGATGACGACGTTGAGCCCCAAAATAAACGCCACCGTCGATGATAGCGCATAATCAAGCGCTATGGTCTGGCACGAAAAATCGCAAAATAGCATCAGCCCGCAAAACACGCCCCGCCCTATCGTGCCGCGGTCAAATTTGATGCCGAAGCGCAGGCAGGCGAGGTAGGTAAAAATGCTCGCCGCCAAAAAGCGCCAAAACAAAAAGCTAAAAACGTCGCCGCTATGCAGCGCGCGCTGAACCGGCACGAAGGTACAGCCCCAAACGATCGCTACGAAAAGCAGCCCCAGATCCCACAGCCTGCTAGGCGGAACGGGGTTTTGCGCGCGGTTTTGCGCGGAACTAGAATTTTGCCCGAAACTCTGCGCGGAATTCGAGCTTTGCGTAAAGGCAGAATTTTGCGCGGCAGCAGGGCTCTGCGTAGAATTCGAGCTTTGCGCGAAATCGAAATTCTGCGCGGAATTTAAGCTTCGAGCAGAGCTAGAATTCTCTGCCGAATTAGATTTCTTCGCGAAATTCCGCGCCTCAAAATTTTTCAATCCAAACCCCTGCAGCGCTTGAGCGAAGCCGTGGCCCTTTGCAATGATATCGGTAAAATTTTTCTTTGAGCGTCGCATGTGAGCGGCGACATGGCTTTTTGCGGAGCTTAAATTTGGATCGTCTACGACGCTTGCACGGCTTAGCGAACTCGCGCTATTTGCGCCGTTGCAAGTAAAATTTTCCGCACAATTTAATATAAAATTTCGTTTGAAATTTCTTGCGGAATTTTCGCAAGGATTTATTGTGGGGGCTTTTGCGGAATTTAAAGCTTTATTTTCGGCGCAGTTCAGAATTTGCGCAGAGTTTAAATTTGGCACAAGAGCCGCAAAATTTAAAGTAACTTTTTTTTCGATATTTCTGACGCGCGGAGCGGAATAGGGCGCTACGAGACTGTGCACGGCAAAACCGACCGAGGCACGATTGCGTGCGGCGAAACCAGCCGAAGTGGGATAAAATTTTAAATTTCGCACGCTGATAAAATTTAACTCGGCAGTCGCATCTTTAAATTTAAAATTTCTTTTGAAGCGGGAAGCTGGAGCGAAATTTATCACACCGCCAGGCGCTGTGTCTTTCACACGCTTGCACGTCTGATTTGAGATAAAATTTAAAGCGGATTTTGAATTAAAATTTTCCGCGAGCTCAGAGATAGAATTTTTCATAATTTGAAGTAAAATTTCGCCGAGATTTTAGTGCGGTCGCGCCTATCTGACCGTCTTTATCGCGTTTAAAATCGCGCCCGAGTTTTTGCGAAACTCCCTTTCGTTTTTGCTTAAAAAATCGAAGCTTTCGTTGATGAAGGCGCTACTGAATTCGCTACTAAAATCGTCTCCAGGCTCGCGTCCAACGGCACTTTTAAAGCTTTTAGCAAAGCTCGCGTCGGCTCCTAGTTCGCGTGCCAAAGGGCGAATGATTTCGTAAATTTCATCAAAGGCGTTGGTGCGCAGATAGTGGCTGAATAGCACCTCGCCGCTCATTACCGCCTTAGTATCGGCTTCGGACATATCTTTTATTTTAGCAAGTACGAGCTTTTTGATCGGCTCTACGGCAAGACTTAGCTTCTTGCTCGCCAGCCTTTGCATATTCTGCACGGCGATGCTTTTTTTGCCCGCGCGCTCGGTAATGTAGCTAGGCAGATCGAGCTCGTAATCCTGCACGCCAGTGCGTTCGTATTCATTTGCGGCACGCTCTATCAGGGTGCTTAGCGAGCTTTTGAAATTTTCGCTATCGCCCGCGCCCGCACTAAGCATCACGTCCAGCCCCTTTACGGCGACCTCTTCCCAGCTAGCAGTCGCAAATAGCGGCAATAAACAAAAGATTAATTTTTTAAGCAAAGTTTTTCCCTAATTAAAGATTGATTATTTTATTTCGAAAATTTTAATGTATAATCAACGCTTTTATAATACCAAAAGGGCTAAATATGGAGCTTTTACTCATCGCTTTCGCGCTTGCGATGGACAGCGTCGCGCTTAGTATCTCAAACGGCGCGAAATATCCGAATTTCAAATTTGCGCAGATCGCGCGCGTCGCATTTTTCTACGCGGCGGCTCAGTTTATAATGCCGCTTGCAGGCTACGCTTTGGGGATAAACTTCGTCAAATTTATCGCGCAGATTGATCACTTCGTCGCGTTTGGAATTTTATCGTTTTTAGGCGTTAAGATGATCGCAGAATCCTGCCGCGAGCAGGACGAGCCAGCTCTACGCCTAAGCACGAAGGAGCTGGCGCTGGGTGCGATCGCTACCAGCATCGATGCGATGGCCGTGGGCGTGACCTTTGCGTTCGGCGAAATAAACATCCTCTACGCCTGTTGCGTAATCGGACTCGTCTGCTTCGCGCTGTGCGTCGCGGCGTGCTACGTAGGCAAGCTAACGGGCGAATATCTGCACTCAAAGGCGCTAGTTTTAGGCGGCGTGATTTTGATCCTAATCGGGGTTAAAATTTTACTCTCGCACCTCGGCATTATCGATATTTAGCGGCGCGGATATTCAGCGGGCAGATGAGGTAGGCGCGGTTAAAGTACTCTGCCGCGATAGTGGCGTAACGATACGTAATTTTAAAATTTATAAAATTTGAGATTTATAGAATTATAAAAAATTTCGCGGATTTTCTAAGCGGTGGGATTTAAATCCGATTGGGCACGCGGCGGGAACAAAAATGCGCCGCTTCAATACTGCAAATATGGCTAAAGCGCAGCTCAAGGTATTTGTCGCGATACTAACGCAGTAGTGCGTCAGATGGAATTTCAAAATTTAAAATTAGGCAGAATTCTAAAATTTGCTACATTGTGTTTTCTTAAAATTTTGCAAAATTCTAAAATTTCATAATCTTAGAATTTCAAGATTTTTAATAACTTTAAAATTTTATTCGCGTTAGCTACCGATTTTAAATCGAATAAAGACTTTCTATTTTCTACCAACCAGAAGCTTTGAGCTGCCTAGCATCAGCCATTTGGCTTCGCGCGGGCCCATAAAAAGCCCCTGCGTCGTATCTATGAGCTCGAGCTGCTCATAGCCCTGCTCCTTAAGTCGCGCGATGAAAGCATCCATATCGCCGTAGTTTCCGCGCGAAAAAAGATCATGGATCGCGAAGCTGCCGCCTTTTTTAAGCACGCGGAGCGTCTCTAAAAGCAGCGCCTGGCGGTCCTTGCGCATGATGTTGTGATAGACGTAGTTGCTTGCAACCGCATCGAAGCTGCCGTCCTCAAAGGGCAGCTGCGTGGCGTCGGCCTGCTCGAAGCTAGTATTTTGCACCCCTTCGGCGCGTGCGTTGGATTCGCACAGCTGCTTCTTAAAAGACGCATACTCAAAGCCCCAGCGATCGACGCCTAGCACCGATGCGTGCGGGTTGCGCTTAGCCACGGCGATCGTTAGCGCGCCGCTGCCGCAGCCTACGTCTAGCCCGCGCCCGCCCTCAGGTAGATCTACGTATTTTGCCGTGCCCTCTACGATCGCGCGAGAGAGCTGACGCTTGCCGCCGTAATCAAACGCGCGGTACCACACGACGCAGTAGATCGTAAAGCCGATCAAAACCAGCGCCGCTGCGCCGAAAAGCCCCGCAAGAAACCACCTCAGCACGCCGCCAACAAAAGCGCCGCAAACGCCGAAAATCAAAAACAAAACTAACGCTATGCCCGCACCTGCGGCAAAGCTCGCGATCATGCCCTTAGGCACCCAGTTTTTATAGTCCGGTTTCATCTTTGCTCCTTTTATTAAATTTAATCCCGCGGCGGCAAAGCGCGCGGCGGCGAAATTTTAAATTTCGCCCGTAAATTTTAAATTTCGCAGCTCAAACCTCGCTTAAATTTAAACGCACGCTAATAGGTGTATTTAAACTCCGCGTAGTAATTGCGCCCGGGAGCCGGAGTATAGACATCCGAGCGTAAATTTTGGTTGTAATTATACTCCTCGTCAAAGACGTTTTTGACTCCGGCGCTTATCAAAAATCCGCTTGCGAAGCGGTACGCAGCGCCCAGATCCACGATCGTGCGCGAATCGATCCTATCGTGGTTGGCGTCGTGCGATGATGAGAAATATTTAAAATCGCTCATCAGCGTCAAATTTCTAATCGGCTCGTAATCGACGCCCAAAACGAACTTCGAGCGCTCCACCAGCGGAACCTGCTTGCCTTTATTCGCGCCGGATTGGATCTTGGCGTCGACATATGAAAAGGTCTCGCTGAGCTTTAAATTTGAAAGCAGGCTTTGCTCCGCATACAGCTCCACGCCCTTGCGGCGCGTCTCGTCGATATTTATAAAATGCCAACCGTCGGTGATCGAGCTGCCCAAAGTTTCGTTTATGATCTCGTTTTTCGTATCGGTCCAAAAGATCGTAGCGCTTACGTACTGCCCGTAGATCAGATCTTTAAGACCGATCTCGTAGGTTTTAAAA
The DNA here is from genome assembly GCF_938045205.1 of uncultured Campylobacter sp. Taxonomy (GTDB): domain Bacteria; phylum Campylobacterota; class Campylobacteria; order Campylobacterales; family Campylobacteraceae; genus Campylobacter_B. Next base: position 37,372 of record NZ_CALIMY010000138.1, on the reverse strand, counting down.
GTTTCGGATTTGAGGTTATTAAGCACATAGGGCCCGTTGCGACCGAGCTTATCAATGAGCTGATTAGGACCCGGCGAGATATAGCCGCGCTCAAATTTAAAATATAGATTGCCATCTTTGGAATAATTAAAATTCGGCGTGATCTCAAAAGCGTAGTTGTTTTTATGATCGCTTACTCGGGTGCTATCTTGCGTCTGCGAGATTATGTTTCCCATCCTTTTTATAGTAGTCGAAACCCTGCGATTTACTTTGTATTCGGCGCGCTCAAACCGCCCGCCCGCGCTAAGCGAAAACAGATCGGTGAAATTGTGCTTTTCTAAAGCATAGACCGAGTGGGTAAGCTTTTGCATATCAAAGATCGTAAGCTGCGAAAGGCTCATCATAGGATTCATCGCGGCATCAAAATTTATCCTGCGGAAGCCCTTGTTTTTGAGATAATCATATCCCGCTATGAACTCGCCGCTGTCGTAGTCGAGCTTGCCTTTTAAATTTGCACCTTCTTTGCGATCTTTCATCACAAAGCCCTTTTGTAAAATTCTAATATCTTGATAATAAGGCTGTAAATTTGCTTCAAATCTATCGCCAAATTTTACCGCATAATCCAAGTCAAAATTTAGTCGCGTACTTTTGGTAAAGGTTCTCTCGCCTCCCTGCTGGCGGCGATCCGCTTTAAGCTCGGCAAGGCCAAGAGTGGGCACGGAATAGGTTCTGGCGCGATAAAAACTCGGATCGAAAGAGATGCTTTGATCGTCCGAAATTTTATAATGCATCCCGAGTGAGCCGTAGTAGCCGGTATTTTTCTCGCCCTTGCGATATCCGCGATGCTTAAAGCCCTTAACGGCGGTTTTTAGAAACAGATTATCGCTCACGCCGCCGCCTAGCCCTAAATTTAGATCATTGTAATTATACGATGCGATCTTGGTCGAGATATTGGCGTACGGGTATCTGGCTCCCTTTTTCGTGATGATATTTATCACGCCGCCGCTGGTGCCGCTGCCGTAAAGCACGCTACCGCCGCCGGGGATGATCTCCACGCGCTCAATATCTTCGATCGGAACTAGATCGATCGGAATGCTCGTCGGCGTCGTGTCGATCATATTGAGCGCGACTCCGTTAAGAAGGACCTTTACGGAGGTATTTGCCTTCTGACCCTGTCCGCGCAGATCAACCGTATCGCCGTGAAAGCTAACCCCCGGCGCCTTTTCTAAAATTTCGCGCAGATCGCGGTAGCCACGGTTTTCCATATCCTCCGCGGTGATGACCGAGACGTTGCGAACCTCGTTTTTAAGCGTATCCTCAAAGCCCGTCGCGGTAACTACGATGGTGCCCAGCTTTGTGGCGTTCGTGCCGGAAGCACTTTTAGGAACTGCGGGATTTACCGCCCCCGCGCTAGGCGCGCCGATATTTGCGGACGTAGCGTTGTTTTCGGCTCCGTTTAGTTGCAATGCGGCGCACAAACTTAGCGCAATCGCGGCATTTGAAAGATAAAATTTCTTAAACATCACTCTCCCCTATTCAAAATTATAATTTTGCAAATGATTTGCAAATGCTATATTATAATTTCTCTTGATTAAATAATAATAAATTTCAAAGATTAAAGATAGGTTTTTAAAATTTAGGCAGAGATTGGATGAAATTTTGATTTTGAGCGTTTCGCTGGGCGCGGTAAAATTTCGGTTTTAAATTTAGATTCTTTAGCGGTTTTTATTTCCTAAAGCGGCAAGTTTATGGAGTAAATTCGGATCGGAATTTTAAAATTTAGACCTTGCAGCTGCCCGCTTTGCCGAATTTTGCCTCGATCAAAAGCACCAAGATGAAGAAAATTTTTTCGTCGTTAAACTTCGCAAGCTCGCGCAGGCCTTGATCTGCGCTTATGAGCTTGATACCGTTTGATTTCAAAATCTCAGCGAGCTCGTCCGGCTCAAAGCCCATTTTACCAGCGATTTCTCTGATATTATAGTGCTCGATCGCGCCTATGATGCGGTCCATATTACAAAAGCCGGGATTTTTGCGGCTCAAAACCACGTCTAAAAACTCGCCCCAGAGCTTTACGAGCTTCTTTCGCCTTGTGATTATATGCAAGATCGCGACGCAAAGCAGACCCAATCCCGCGATCTTATGCAGGCTCATCCACGTCTCGTCATATTCGCCGCGCGCGAAATTAGCGCCAGAAAAGCCCAAAATGCAAAGCGCGCAGCCTAGCAACACGATGAGCGCAAATTTATAGACAATCCCCGCTTTAAACATAAAATCTCCTTGCTTCGTTTTAAAATTTATCGGCTTAGGCGTAGCGCCCGCGAACGCTACGGCGGCGCTACATCCCATCGGTCGCCGCTATCGTATCGCCTCGGCGTTGTTGCGCCGCCCGCACCGCTGCTTCACTTATACGCTCTGCAGGTCGCCATCGTCGTATCGCGGCGTTTGCGCTACTTGCACTGCGCTTTACCTATATACGCATGCTGTCGATCGCGGTTGCCATATTGCGGCATTTTATGCTGTCGCCGCCGCAATCACGCCGCGCCCTTGTGCTGCCGATCCGCCGTCACGGCCGCGCTACTCGCTTCGATCGTAGCGCCGTTATGATGATGATTTGCCCAAGCGAAGGTTATGTCATACGATGCCGAGTAGGCACGTATTGTCGCTCCGCTTCTCGACTACGGCGTGCCGTCTGCGCCGCCGATGTGTTACGCGCCATCCGACGCGCTACTGACTTATCGCGACGCCCGCGCATCGCGCCGCTGCCGTAGCCCGTTCATTTAGCACGCCGTTATGCTACCGATCGCGGCTCGGTTTAAAATTTTATCTAGGCGCCGTCTTCTTGGCAGATCATTTTGCGTTTAAATTCTACGGACTTAATTTCGCGCAAAATCACGATCGCGCGCTGGCTATCGACCTCCAAGCCGCTCGCCGCGCCGTAGTGCCTGCCCGCCGCCGACTGTGTGCGAGCGCCTAGCCGCGCGGGTGCCGATGCCCATATATGCGAACACTTGCGCTTCGGCTAAATTTTATCGCCGCTTAATATAAACGAGTAATTTTAATAAATCCGGATTTAAAAAGATATGAATTTAAAGGCGAAATCCCTGCGGCGTGAAATTTCAACGGCCGAATTTAAAGCTCTATAGTCCGCTCAAATATGTCCTCAAGGCCCGTTTGATGCACGATCGCTAGCATGCCGAGGTTCGGCAGATCCGCGCGCAGACCAAGTAGCAGCTCGCGCGCCGAGGTGGGATCTAGCGCGGACGTGATCTCGTCGGCAAAAACAAAGCTCGGCTTGTGGCAATAAATACGTGCGAAACTAAGCCGCTGTGCCTCCCCGCCGCTTAAAATTTTAACGTAATCGGCGCGCGAGTTTAGCATGCGGGCAAATTTCTCAAGCCCTACGCGGCATAAAATTTCTAAAAATTCCGCGTCGTCTGCGCGCGGCGGCTGCGGATAGGAAATGAGCTCTTTTAGGCTAAGCGGCGCCAGATAGGGCTTTTGCGGGATAAATATCACGCCCATGCGCGGCAGACTGATCTCGCCGCAGCCGTATCGCCAAAGCCCCGCCGCGTAGCGCAGAGCCGTGCTTTTGCCCGTACCGCTCTTGCCTCGCAGCATTATAAACTGCGCGGGCGCAAGCTCGAAGCGTAGATCCTCGATCAGCGGCTCGCCCGCAGGCGTGAAGACCGACAAGCCCTCGCAGCGAGCGGAATTTTCGTCGCTTTGTTTGACGCAAGTACGCAGATTTGCGCTCTCGCCGTCCATGCGCGAGATGAACTCATAGATCCTCTGCACGCTCGCCGCCCACTCCATGATCTGCTTATAATAGTCCATAAACCACGCAAATCCGTCCTGCACGCTGTAAAACGCCGAGCGCGCCTGCATCATATCGCCGAAGCTCATCGCGCGCGACAAATACAGCGGCAAGTAGGCAAAGATCGGGATTAAATTCGTGATTTTTAGGTAGCTTGCCGAAAAGCATTCGAGGCGAAATTCCGTATTCATGATGCTGCGCCAGTTTTTAGCGATCTCGCCGAAGCTCGCGCGGAAGCGGCCGCGCTCGGCATCCTCTCCGCGCATAAAGGCTACGGCTTCTGCGTTTTCGCGCACGAGCAACAGATCCGAGCGGTAGTCGGCTTCGGCGCGCTGCTTAGCAAAATTTAACCCCCTAAGCCTGCGCCCGATGAGATGCGTAATCAGCGAACAAAGCAGCGTATAGAGGAGCGCGACGTAGAGCAAAAAGCCCTCGATCTCAAAGTGCATGCTAAAAATTTCAAATTTCAATACCTTCGAGACCTGCCACAAGATCGCGACGAAGGCGATGAGCTTGGCGAGATTATAGACGAGCGATTTTACGAGATCGACGCTTTTTTGCACGAGCAGCAAGCTGTCCTCGACGATACGCTGATCGGGGTTGTCTAGCTTTGCAATTCCCCGGTCTTCGGAAGCTTTAAACGAACCTTTGACATCCGCTTCGGTTGCGGGGCACCCAGCCCGCGCCCTCACGGACGCCGCACGTTCGTTTAAATTACCCGTATCTCGTCCCCAATATTCTTTAAAATCTTCCTCACGCTGCTGGTTTAAATTTTCGTTCACATCGGTGCCACTCGCCTCGCTTGCAAGATACTCTGCGCGATCGCTCGCAGAGTCCACGTATTCGTTTAAGCCATCCGTATCCTGCTCCAAATATGCTTTAGTATTCTCGGCGTTTTTTGAATTTTTAAAATTCTCGTCGCTACGATCGTTTAAATTTTTATTCTCGCTTGCGCCGCTTTGCCCTGCTGCATTTTACTCTGCCGTGCTCGGTAAATTTCAAGCCCCTTTACGTCTCCATGCAAAGCCGCGCTGTCCGCTTCGACTACGGAACACTCTGCACGCTCGTTTAAATTTTTATCTAAATTTACGTCGCCAGGTTTTTCTAAATTTGATCCGCCCCTGGCGCTGAAATTCCCCTCAAGGCTCGTACGGTAGAAGTTTGCGTTATGTAGCCATTTGCGCTCCATCATCGCGCTTAGCCGCTCGCGCCAGACGATTACGAGCAGTTTGCGAAGCCAGCTGCCGCAGACGATGAAAAGCACGATGAGCGCCGTGTAGAGCAAAAACTCGCCCACGAGCGCAGGAATGAGCTCGCCCTTAAGCTCGCTTAGCGCGTCGTAAAAGCGCTTATCCCACGCGTTCATCAGCACGCTGATTTTGATGATAGCGAGACTAAAACCGAGCGCTAGTAGTAGCAGCGCCCATAGCTTCGCCGCGCCCTTGCCGAACCAGTGCGGACGTAGAATTTCAAAAAAATGCTTTAGCGTTTTCAAATTTTCTCTTTAAATTTTAAAATTTAGCGCTAGTTGCGGCGAGATCGCGGGATTAAATCACGAGATTAAATTTATCGCCCGCATTGCCTGCGCCAATCAATCGCTAATCAACCAAATCGCGAGTTAAATTTTAATCCCGCGGCTTCGTTCAAATTTTACCCGCCTCGCTACGTGCTACTTGCGACAAAGCTTGCCTCTCGCCTCTACGCTCGCTTTATCCGCGCTCTTATAAAGCGCGGAATTTATCCAAGGCCGCGTGCGAGCTCAGTCAGTCCAAGTTCGCATAAGCGCAAAATTCCATCCACACCTAATACGTATAATTTAGCGTCAACATAAAATTCCGCGGCTCGCCGTAGTAATTATTCATCCCTGCGACGCGATTTTGCGTATTTTGAAAATACTTCTTATCCGTGATGTTTTTGACCGCAAAATTTACGCTAAAGTGCTTGTCAAAATGATAGCCGACATTTGCGTCCCACAGCGTGTAAGCTTTCTGCGGCGCGGCGTAGTACGCAACGTTTTCGCGATATATCGAAGCGGTTTTGCTCTGATAGCGCACGCCCGTACCCAGGGTGATCTTACGATTTTCGCCGAGCGGAATTTCATAGTTCGTATAGAGCTTAAACAGATGCTTCGGAATGTAGCGTTTGGCGTTTGCGCCCTTGCTATAATCGACCGCTGCGGAGGTTCTTTCCATCTTTAAATATACGCTGCGGTTGAAAGTATATCCCGCGAATAATTTCCAATTCTCAGTGAGCGAGCCTTGCACCTCGGCATCCACGCCGCGGCTTCGCACTTTGCCCTCGGCGATGGAGTAGTTCGTATTAAGAGGATCGCTCATCGCCCTATTTTTCTGAATGATCTGAAATAGCGCGACATTCGTATTAAGCGCGCCGTCAAAAAATTCTCCCTTCACGCCGGTTTCTAAATTATAGCCGACGACGGGATCTAAAATTTTACCATCCTTGTCGCGCGCGGCTTGCGGCTTAAAAATTTCGGCATAGCTTGCGTACCACGAAAAATTATCCGCAAAGTCCCAGACTACCCCCGCATACGGCGTGAAATCCGATTTGCTCGGGCTCGCTCTATGCGAAGCCGTACCGCGCAAAATATTATAATAATACCTGCTGTAAGTTACCTTCGAAAAGCGCCCGCCGAGCAAAAAGTGAAAATCGTCGGTTAAGTTTAATCTAGTCCCGAGCGAGATCGCGCGCTGCTTTATGGTAGTGGAGCTTCGGTCTTTAAACATAGCGGCACTGCTCCAATCAGGCTGGGCAATCCTTGAGCGGTCCCAATTATAAATATTCATCCCCAGTGACGCCAGAGACGAATCTCTCGTCCTAGTCTCGCGCCAATTAAGCTTTTCGTTGCTAAGCGAGCCGTTTAAGAAAAAGTCGTGCTTCTGCCCAAATGCTTCGAATTTGCCGTCTAGCCCCGTTTGAAACCCGATCTCTTTGGAGTCGTTATCGTAAATTCTATATCGCACCGTATGCGACGTAGTGCCGTTGTAAGGATCTGCCCCGCCGAGCGCTCCGAATTTTAACATGCTGTCGCTATCGGTATAATTGAGCCTCGCATAGGCTTTTAGATCATCGCTAAATTCGTGCGAAAGTTCGCTGTAGGCGTTAAATTTTTTATATTCGCTCTCATCCCAGTCTGAGCCGAAGTAGCTTCTGCGCGGTAAATTCAGTAAATTTCCATGATTATCTAAAACGGGCACGCCGTAAATGTCATAGATGCCGACGGTTTTTTGCCACAAAAATCCCGCGCTAAGAAGCGTCTTATCGGCCACGTCAAATTCCGTCGAAACGCCGATACCTTCGCGATAGCCGTTGCGCGGATAGTCCTTAAACGAACCCGTTTTACTTAAAATTCCGATCAGCCGCGCGCGTGCCGTACCGCTTTGATTTATCGCATCCGTAACGTCGATCATACCGCGATAATTATCCCAGCTACCGCCGCTTAGACTTGCGTTAAAGCCGAACTGATCGCTCGGGCGCTTTCGGATTAAATTTATCGTGCCGCCGGGCTCGCCGTTGCTTTGCGTAAGGCCTGCTACGCCGCGCAGAACCTCGACGCGATCGTAGAATTCCAAATCGGTAAATTCCTTCGATGAGCCCAGCGGCCCGAACACGGAGCTGGAAACCGAGCTTGCGATGCCGTCTTCTTGGATATTATCGACATAAAAGCCGCGCGAGACGATGCGATTGCCGCCCGCGTCGTTATTTAGCGAAATACCGGTGGCGTATTTTGAAAGAGCCTCTTCGGCGTTGTGTAAACTCAGATCTTTTAAAAGCTGATTGGAGATGACGCTTATGGACTGCGGCGTCTCTCTTATGCTTAAATTTAGCCCCGTCGCGGTGCTCATATTGCCCGTCGTATAAGAGCCGGTGCCCTCGGTAGTGGACAGATCGGCCTTGCCCGTGACGTTTATGGTGCCGAGATTATCGTCGTCCAAACCCTGCAGCGTAGAATTTGCCGCGCTACCGCTTTGCGGCGCGGAATTTTGTGCAATGTCTTTAGTGGCGGGGCTTACGACAGCGTTGCCCTGCGGCGCAGAATTTACAGCGGTAGGGCTTCCAGGATTTTGCGCAGAGCTTTGCGACGACGAAATTTTAGAGGTGGAGCTTGCGGCGGATGAGTTTTGAGAAGCGCCGCTATTTTGCGCCGCAGTAAGCCAAAACGGCGAGCAAAGTAGCGCCAAAGAGAGTAAAATTTTACCCTTTTTCATAAAAATCCTTTTTAGATTTTATAATCTATATCAATTTACTGGCGGGATTATCTTACAATTCCTCTTAAATAATAATAAAATTTTTAATAAACTAAATCATAAAATTTTATATGCAATTACTAATTTAACGGAATTTAATAAGATCTATTGACGAATTATTAAGCAAAATTTCTATGAATTTTAAAAAGTATATGAATTTGAAAAACGTAGGATTGAAAAATTTAAAATTCTAAAATTCCGCCGCTTTAAAATAACGTAAGCGACGGAATTTAGCGTTTATCGGTGTTTGGTCTTGCGATTACGATAGCACTAGCACCGGTACAAGCGCATTGTGTAATATATCCTCGGAAACGCTGCCTAAAAAGAGCTTTTTGAAAAAGCCCTTCGTAAAGGCACCGGTAGCGATCAGATCGAGGTTATTAGCGCGGCGATATTTGATGATCTCATCGGCGGGAACTTCGGCTTGGATGAATTTGAAAGTGGCGTTTTGAGTGCCTAAAATTTCGCGCGCTAGATCCAGCATCCGCTCACCCTCTGCGGCATCGAGATTGATGTGCAAGACATGCTTATGTGCGCTCGCAAGAAGCTTTGAGCTCTTTATAAACTCAAGCGTGCGTTTCGCCGCGTCAGTGCCGTCAAACGCAATGAGCACGGAGTTAATAGGTGAAAATTCCTTATTCACGAGCAGCGACGGCACGTGAAGCTCCTTTATTAGCACGCTTGCGTTAAAGCCTACGTCCTCGTTATTCGAGCCCTTGATACCGAGTACAAAAATTTCAGCTTCCTCCTTGTACTCAGCGATAACGTCGATGAAATCGCCATCTTTGATGATCTTACTCGCCTTTACGCCCGCAGTAGTCGCGGCGCAGATATATTCATCCAGCATCGCTTCGGCTTCTTCGTGGTCTTTCTCCGCATCCACGCCGCCTAGTGTGGGACTTCCGTAGCTATTTGCAAGGATATCATTCTCTCCTAGGACGATTCCGCCTGCGGCTAGCCCATAAAAATTCTCGCCAAGCTCCGGGATTTCAACCACGTGAATAAACACGAGCTCGGCACCCAAGGTTTTAGCGACGTAAATTCCGTAATCTCTAACCGCTGGGGCAAGCGCATTTTGATCGACGCAAGTGATGACCTTTTTCATTTTTCGTCCTTTTAAAGATAAAATTTTAATCAAAATAAGCTTATCAAATTTTGTATAAAAGTTATTTAAATTCGGCGGATTTGAATGCGGCGCGGGCAATTTTGAAATTTATCAAGCCGCGTCGTAATGGATTTGTGAGGTGCGGGCGCGCTTGTGGTAAGCTAGCTCAGGCTCAGCTGACAGCGATCGAGTAGTTGCAGCGTAGTAGGCGACTAAAAAGCGTTGCGGACGCGGCAGGCAAGATACGGCGCGGGCGATTTTAAATTTATCAAGCCGCTAAAAGCACGGTTTAAAGCGCCGTTATTGCGGTTAGTAGCCCAAAGATGATCCCCGGGAAATTCGCTGCGGCGAGCGGATAGTCCTTTTTAGGCTTTAAAAGACCGTAGCTAAGTTATATCGTGCAGTTTATCGCAGCTGCTAGCGGCTGGAGAAACGGGACTTTGTTGCCGTCTAAATTTGCCATTATATTCGGCACATAGGATACATACATGATGACCTACAGATATGTGCCCGCCCAACCTAAAATTTATAAATTTCTTTCACTCATTTATTTTCCTCATTTTTAAAATACATTTCAAATTTATGAATAAAACGAAATGAGATTTTAATATATTAAAAATAAGAAACGAATTAAAAAATGGCTAGAAATAAAATTTGGCTTTAGATTTATAACAGCGCCCTCTTGCCTGCTCGCGTCTGCGTAAATTTTAAAACGGCGCTTGAGGTACACATTTTAAAACGGCGAAATTTAAAACGCCAGGCAGCGCGGCGATGCGGCGCAACGAATATATTTTAAATTTAAAAAGGCGGAATTTCAAGCGGAGTTTGCAGCTAAATTTGAAATAAAATTTTGCAGCCAAATTACGGCGAAATTTTGAAAATATATGTGGATTAAAATTAAATTTTAAAAGACTTAATAGCCCGCGTTTGCGATCGCTTCGGCTTGAGAGTGCGCGATGAGCGGATCGATGATCTCGTCGAACAACCCCCCCGCCATTATCGCGTCCAGGCGGTAGAGCGTTAAATTTATGCGGTGGTCGCTGATGCGGTTTTGCGGATAGTTGTAGGTACGAATTCGCCCCGAGCGGTCACCGGTGCCTACCTGATCCTTGCGATCTTTGCGCTCTTTTTCGAGCCGCTCCTGCTCCTGCATATCGTAAAGGCGCGCCTTCAGCACCTTCATTGCCGCCTCTTTGTTTTTGTGCTGATCTTTGCCGTCTTGGTTGGTGACGACTAAACCGGTCGGGATGTGAGTGATGCGAACGGCGCTATCGGTGGTATTTACGGATTGCCCGCCGTGGCCGGAGCTGCGCATAACGTCGATGCGAAGGTCGTTTGGGTTGATCTGTATCTCGCTATCCTCGATCTCGGGCATGACAGCGACGGTGATTGCAGAGGTATGCACCCTGCCCTGGCTCTCCGTTTCGGGGACGCGCTGCACGCGGTGAGTGCCGCCTTCAAATTTCAGCCGCGAATACGCTCCCGCGCCCTTTACGAGCAAGATCGCTTCTTTGTAGCCGCCGACGCTGCCTTCGCTAGTGCTTACGATCTCGCATTTATAGCCGCGAAGATCGGCATAGCGCAAATACGCGCCGAGTAGATCGCCCGCGAACAGCGCCGCTTCGTCGCCGCCCGTACCGGCGCGGATCTCAAGAAAGATATTTTTATCGTCGTTGGGGTCTTTCGGAAGCAGTAAAATTTTGATTTTTTCTTCGAGCTGCGGCTTTTGCGCCTCTAAGCTTTTAAGCTCCTCTTTGGCTAGCTCGCCGAGATCGGCATCGCTTAGCAAGGCTTTGTTTTCTTCGATCTGATTTAAAATTTTAAGATACTCGCTAGCCGCCTCTTTGATCGGCTCGATATTGCGCTGCTCCTTAGATAGCGCCGTCATATTAGCGATATCTGCGGTAACAGCGGGATCGCTAAGCATGCGCGAAAGCTCGTCATAGCGATCTAAAAAAGGCTTTAGTTTATCGGCTAGCATTTAAATTTTATGCGTAAGGAGCGCTTACGCGGCGGTTTTTAAAGAATTTACGAGTTTGGCTAGGCGGCTTACTTTTCTGCTCGCGGTCTGTTTTTTCAAAAAGCCCCTGCTTACGAAGCTATGGAAGCTTTCATTAGCCGTTTTTAGAGCCTGAGTCGCTGCGTCTAGATCCTTGCTCTCGACCGCCTCTCTTACGGCTTTTGTGATATTTTTTACTCTGGTGCGATAAAATCTATTTCGCTCCGTTCTTTTTATGGTTTGTCTCGCGCGTTTTTCGGCGGATTTGTGATTTGCCATAACGTTCCTTTTCGGTTAAATTTGAACCTGCGATTATACGTAAAAAATATTTAATCGACGCTTAATTTAAGTAAAATTTAAATATAGTTTAAATTTATTAAGATTAAACTTTTTCTGGTAGAATTTCCCGATTTTTATACAAGGATTTGATAATGAAACTTTTCGGAACGGACGGCGTACGAGGCAAGGCAGGGGAATTTCTGACCGCCGAGCTTGCGATGCGCGTAGCGATGGCGGCGGGGATTTACTTTAGGAAAAATTCCGTTACGAATATGATCTTAGTCGGCAAAGATACCCGCAGAAGCGGCTATATGATAGAAACCGCGATCGTAGCGGGCCTTACCTCGGTGGGCTACAACGTCCGCCAGATCGGACCGATGCCTACTCCTGCGATTGCCTTTCTTACGGAGGATATGCGCTGCGACGCGGGCATCATGATAAGCGCGAGCCACAATCCATACTACGACAATGGCATTAAATTTTTCAACAGCGAAGGCTTTAAACTCGACGAAAAAGAGGAAGCGCAGATCGAAAAAATTTATTTTAACGACGAGCTCATCGCCGAAGCGCGCACCAAAATGATGCAGATCGGCGCTGCAAAGCGCGTAGACGACGTCATCGGCAGATATATCGTGCATATTAAAAACTCCTTCCCAAAGCAAAAGACCCTGCACGGGCTTCGCGTCGTCCTTGATTGCGCAAACGGGGCAAGCTACAGGGTCGCACCTACCGTATTTAATGAGCTGGGAGCCGAAACTATCGTCATCGGCGACGAACCTAACGGAAAAAACATCAACGACGCCTGCGGTGCGCTGAGCCCGCAAGGTCTGGCCGGGGAGGTAAGACGCCTACGCGCCGACGTTGGCTTTGCCTTTGATGGCGACGCCGACAGACTCGTGGTCGTGGACGAAAACGGCGAGATCATCCATGGCGACGCGCTACTTGGAATTTTAGCAGTCTATTTGAAAGGAAAAAATCGCTTAGCAGGCAATAAAATGGTAGCCACAGTGATGAGTAATTCTGCGCTGGAGGATTTTTTAGCTAAACACGACATCGCGCTTCATCGCTGCAACGTCGGCGATAAATTTGTACTTGAGACGATGCACGAACTAGGCGCAAATTTCGGCGGCGAGCAGAGCGGGCACGTGATCTTTGGCGATTACGCCAAAACGGGCGACGGCATCGCAAGCGCGCTGCAATTCGCCGCCTGCATGCTGGATATGAAAAAGAAGGCAAGCGAATTTTCGGGGATGATTAAGCCCTATCCGCAAATTTTAAAGAATTTAAAAATTTCAGATAAAAAACCGCTTGAAAAATTAAAAGGGCTAAAGGAGCTTGAAGCAAGCCTTAAAGCGGACAAAACCCGCTCGCTCTTTCGCTACTCCGGCACCGAAAACGTTATCCGCCTCTTGCTCGAGGGCAAAAACGAAAAACTGCTGCAAAAGCGAATGGACGAAGTGGAAAAATTTTTCATCAAAGCCCTAAATGAGTAGCGATTTGATAAAATTTTATAGCACGACAAGCTATCGGCTGTACACGAAAAGCGCGGGCAAAAAACGCAGGCTTTACATATTTAAATTTAGGCTGCGAGATGGCTAAGACCTGTATTAAATTTATCCTGCTTTTCGCGGCGATCTTTGCAATCGATCAAGCGATCAAACTTCTGTTTTTAAACGGCTTTTCGTGGCAGGGGGAGTTTTTTTCGCTAGAGCTTACGCTTAATCGCGGCGTTGCGTTTTCGATGCTTGCCTTTTTGGGTGAAAATTTAAAATTTATCCAGATCGCGCTGATCTCAGCGCTTGCAGCGTATGTATTTTGTCATAAAAAGCTCTTTTACGAGCACTGGATGCCGTTTGCGCTGATGCTCGCGGGAGGCTGTTCGAACCTGCTCGATCGCTTCATTCGCGGCGGCGTGGTCGATTACGTCGCGTGGCATAAATGGTTTGAGTTTGCGGTGTTTAATTTCGCCGATGTGATGATAGATCTAGCCGTCGTGATTTTTATTTTTCAGGGCTTACGCGCCGCAAAAAAGGAGAAAAATGAAGAGAAATAATTACATCGCTTACGCGCTTTGGTTTTTAGGTGCGTTTTCGTGGATAGCAGCTATGCCGATCGGAGGCGGACTGCATAGAATTTATTGCGGTAAATTTATCAGCGGATTTGCTCAAATCGCGCTATTTTGGCTAGGGAGCTTTACACTATGGTTTTTGGTGGGCTTTTTGTTTTGGGCGATTTGGGGAATTTGGATTTTGCTAGACATATTTTTCGTAGGAATTTGGGTAGAAGATTTAAATGCTTTTGCAAGCGAGACAGAGGAGGACGACTACGAGGGGCGTCTGAAAAAGGTCAATGCGCTTTATGAGCTGTATCAAAAAGGCGCGATTTCCAAAGAGGAATTCGAAGCGCGAAAAGAAATTTTAATGAGAGATTAAGGAGGCTAAAATGAGTTACTATTGGTTTAAATTTATCCATTTTGCAGGCTTTATTTCATGGATGGCGATGCTGTTTTACATGCCGCGCTTGTATGTATATCACGCTGAAAATTTAGACAAGCCGGATTTCGTAAAGGTCGTTAAAAAGATGGAGCGGATGCTGTATCACGCGATCGGTTGGATAGCAATGGCGGTGACGGTTTTTAGCGGCGTGATGCTTATCGTTTTAAATCCGGGGCTTATGAAAATGGGATATTTTCATATAAAATTACTAGCCGGGGTTTTGCTAATCTGTTATCATTTGTGGCTGTATTATTATATGTATAAATTTGAAAAAAATGAGTGCCACAGGAGCGGAAAATACTTCCGTGCGATCAACGAAGGCCCTACGATCATAATGTTTATAATACTTTATGCGATGCTAATAATGCCGAATTTACCGAGCAACTAAGCGCTTTGATAAAAATTTAATTAAAATTTGCATAAAATTAGGACAAAATTTTAAAGGAAGCATGTGCGGCAGATCATAAGAAAAATTTTATCGAGCGAAAGTAGCGCGGGAATTATACTGCTTTTATCCGCGGTCTTTGCAATCGTAGCTCAAAACGTAGGTTTTTTATCAAAATACTATGAGGCGTTTTTACATCTAAACTTCACCATAGGCGTCGGCCCTGCAAAGCTCGATGAATCGATGCATTTTTTAGTAAACGACGTGCTCATGGCGATATTTTTCTTCGCTATCGGACTTGAGCTAAAGCGCGAAAAGATCGAAGGACAACTGCGCCATTTCTCTCAAATTTTACTTCCTAGCTTCGCGGCTTTGGGCGGAGTAATGATGCCCGCGATTATATTTTCGATCATTAACTGGGGCGATGCCGTCGCGATGAAGGGCTGGGCAATCCCTACGGCGACAGATATAGCCTTTGCCGTGGGCGTTATGGCACTTTTGGGTAAAAAAATCCCGGCTAGCCTTAAAATTTTTGTTTTGACGCTTGCGATAATGGACGATCTGTGTGCAATTTTAATCATCGCTTTGTTTTATTCCTCTACCATAAACGCAATCTATCTAGGCGGCGCAGCTGCCTGTGTCGCAATAATGCTAGCGATGAGCAGACTTGGCGTCGATAAAAAGCTTCCGTTTATCATAGTAGCCGTCGTGCTGTGGGTGATGGTACTAAACTCCGGCATCCACGCGACTATCGCGGGAGTGCTTGCGGGTTTTTGTATCCCGCTTAAGACCCGCTCGGGCTCGATGTTAAAGGATATGGAGCACGGACTAGCTTACCCAGTAAATTTCTTCATCTTGCCGATTTTTGCCTTTACAAACGCAGGCGTTTCGCTAGCAGGCATCAGTCCTAGCTTTCTTTTCGGCCCGGTGCCTATGGGTATAATGCTCGGACTATTTTTCGGTAAACAGATCGGAATTTTTGCCTTTAGCTGGATCTTAATCAAAGCCAAAATCGCCTACATGCCCGAAAACGCAGGCTGGCCGCAGCTTTACGCAGTAGCAATTATCTGTGGTATCGGCTTTACGATGGCACTTTTCGTCGATGGCCTCGCATACGGCGGCAGCGATATGTATCATTACACAGACAAGCTCGCGGTATTTTTAGGCTCGATAATTTCCGGAGTAGTGGGATTTTTCGTCGCAAAAGCAGTCGCGGTAAAACAAAGCTAAAATCTATAAAAAGATTAAAATTTCAAAATTCTACCGCCCAAAGAATTTCAAAATTTTAAGAGCGGCTCTAAATTTTAAAATTTATAAGCTAGAAAATTTAACTTAAAATTCTGTCTGATCCAAGCGCAGCTTAAATTACCAAAATTCCCGCATTTTGCATTAGGCTTAGCGCGCATTCGTCGTAGTAGCCGCGCTCATGGTTCGGCGCATCGTAGGTAGCTACCGCACCTCGCGGAACGATGACGTCCTTATCCTCGCCAGTTTCGTTGAGATAGGTGCGCAGGCTAAGCGCAAACTGCATCACGCAGATGTCGGTGCAACAGCCCGTAATCACAAAGCGATCGAAGCCGTCCAAAATTTTCTTATCCAAATTATGAAAGCCGTTCGTGCTGCGCTTAAAAGTGACGTTTTGCTCGCTTACGTAAGGCGTGAGCTCCTCGATCACCTCCGCTTCGGGCGAGCCAACTAGACAGTGGATCGGGTAGCGCTTCATCTCCAAATCCCGCTCGGCGTGGGCGTCGCAGATAAAATGCACGTTTTTCGCCGCCTCAATCTGTTTAAGCACCGCAGGAGCGATCTTTGCTATGCTAGGATCGGCCATCGCGCCGAATTTTACGAAGCCGTTTACCATATCGATCACAAACACCAAAGTTTTCATCAAAACTCCTTATAAATTTCAGGTTTCATATCTTTTAGAATATCCATTTTAGCGCGAAATTTTAAAATTTCATCTAAATCCGCCCGAGCAATCTTTACGGCCTCTTTTTTGCCTAGGCGCGCGACGATCTCGCCGCCGGGACTAATCAGCATGGAATTTCCGCCGAAACTCTCGCTCTGCCCCGTATCGCCGCAGCCATTTACCGCGCAGATAAAAATTTGATTTTCGATCGCGCGGGCTTTCGCAAGCGTGATAAAATGTTCTATGCGGCTTTGCGCGAACTGCGCGATTACAAAAACCACCTGCGCGCCGCGAAGCGCCAAGGCGCGAAAAATTTCACAAAAGCGCAGATCATAACAGACCGCGACGCCGATTTTAACTGCGCGATTTTTAAATTTAATCTCACAAAGGCCCAACCTATCGCCGCCGCTTACGATCTCGTTTTCGCGAGCGAGTGAGAAAGCGTGGATCTTGTCGTAGCGTAAAATTTCGGCTCCGTTTTGATAGATAAAAGCGGAATTGTAAATTTTATCTCGCTCGGAGCTTATCGATCCGCCTATTAAAACAGCGCCGCAGTTTTGCGAAATTTCGCTTAAAAATTTTTTCGTATAAGCAGCGTTCGTATCGGCAAGCTCTTTAAATTTAGCCGTATTAAAGCTGATATTAAATGCCTCGGGCAGCACCGCTACGTCCGCACCGCGCTTTAACGCACGATCTATCAGCTCACGTGCGCGAATAAAATTTTGCTCACAATCTGCGAAATTTTGAGCTATTTTCGCGTCCATTTGCAAAATAGCAATTTTCATAAAACCCTCCTATTTAGGCGCTAGCCGCATTACATTTGCATGCGTAAGCGCAATAGCTATGGCATCGGTGATATCAAGCGGCTTAATCTCCTTATTAATCCCCAAAATTCGCTTTACCATGAAGGCGACCTGTTCCTTCGCTGCCTTTGCTTTGCCCGTGACCGATTTTTTTACCTGAAGCGGCGTATATTCGGCAAAATTTCCAAAAATTTGTAAAATTTTAAGAGCCAGCGCGCCGCGAAACTGAGCGAGCTTTAAAACAGACTGCGGATTATAGGCGTAAAACATCGATTCTATCGCGACCTCATCAATCTTATGAGCGCTAAAAATTTGATCGATCGCCTCACTCATCTGCGTCATTTGAAATTGCACGTTTTCGGCCTTCATTTTCACAAGTCCTGCCTCTATGAGAGTGATTTTATTCACATCTTTTTCCAAAATCGCATAGCCTAAATTTCTAGTTCCTGGATCAATTCCTAAAATTTTCATAGCCACCTTTCACACTTATTCACGGCTTAATCACCGGTGAATAAACTGAAATTTACCGCAAATTTAGTGAAATTTAGCTAAAATAGCGGCTTAATTTATAAGGGAATTCAATGGCGACGTCACAAGCACAAGAAATTTTATCAAACCTAGAGAAGGAAATTTTGCCTACCGAATACTCTAGATACATTAAAAATTTGAAATTTAACGATAAAAACTCGACACCAGAATTTTTCATATACAACGCAACTAACGAGTTTATCGCTAAATACGCTCAGACAAAATACGGCACTAAAATAAAAGAGCTTATCAAAAAACAGTTCGGGCTTAATGACGTGATCGTTAAAATCACCTCAAAGGCTAAAATTTCGCCGAAAGAAAAGGTAAAAATCATCTCGGAAAAGCCAAAGAGCACGATTTTAAGCGAAAATTATAACTTCGAAAATTTTATCATCGGCGATTCAAATAAATTTGCCTTCGAATGTTCGATATCCGTCGCAAAAGAGCCCGGAATTCGCTTTAATCCGCTCTTTATCTACGGGCCTAGCGGGCTAGGAAAAACTCACCTGCTTCAATCGATCGGAAATTACTGCATCAAAAAGGGAAAGACCGTCATTTGCGTTACCAGCGAGCAGTTTGCTAATGATTTCGTCTTTAATCTCAAAAACAACTCAATCGATAAATTTAAACAAAAATACCGCAACTGCGACGTTTTGCTTATCGACGACATTCAGTTTTTAATCGGACGCGATAAAGCTCAAGAGGAGCTTTTTTATACGTTTAACGAGCTGAAAGACAAAAACTGCCAAATCGTGCTAACCAACGACCTGCCGCCAAAATTTCTAAAAGGCTTTGAAAGTCGCCTCACAACGCGATTTGAAAGCGGCATAATAGCAAACATTACCCCGCCAGATCTCGAAACTAAAATTGCCATTATCAATAAAAAGAGCGAGGAAAATCGCGTTAGAATTTCACACGATGTCGTAGAATATATCGCTGCAAATATGGGTGACAATATCCGCGAAATCGAAGGCGCAATAAACAAACTAAACGCCTACTCCTCAATACTTCGCACAAAGATCACGCTGGAATTTACCAAAAGTACGCTTCAAGATCAGATCCATCAAAAATATTCAAGCGTGAGCCTAGAGCACGTCATCGAAGTCATTTCAAAAGAGCTAAACGTAAAACCTAGCGAGCTAAAAAGCAAAACGCGAGCTAAAAACGTCGTCGAAGCGCGCCAAATTTGCATATATTTAACCAAACAGTTAACTCAAAACTCAATGCCTAAAATCGCCGCATTTTTTAATCTAAAAGATCACAGCGCCATCAGCAAAAATATCAAAAAAATCAACGAACTCATTCAAACCGACGAGATGTTAAAGATAAAGATCGAAGAACTAAAAAACAAAATAACCAAAAAGGATAAGAATGAAATTTAGACTTTATGAAAATAAAGCAAAAAGGGTGAATGAAAGTGAATAAAACAAGGTTACCTACTCACTGGATAAACTACCTAAAGACAAGCTTTAGGATAAGTTTTTCACAAAAACCACTTGCCAACTACTACAACGATAAAAATTTAAAAGGATAAAAATATGAAAGTGTTAATCACTAAAAAACTTCTAGAAGAGATAGTTTCAAATACTAGCTCCTATCTTGATAAAAAAGATCTAAGCTCGATAACTTCGCATCTTTTAATGAGTGCAAAAGATGGAATTTTTAGTATAAAAGCTACCGATCATGAAATAGGACTAAGCTATAACCTACAAAATATCTCAATAGAAACAGATGGAGAAGCTACAGCAAATGGAGGCAAGCTCCTTAGCGTTATTAAAGGTCTAAGCGACGATAGCGTTACTTTAGAAACTGTCAACGGAGCGCTATTCGTAAAGCAAAAAAAATCTAAGTACAAGCTTCCAATGTTTGAGACGAGGGATTTTCCAAGCTTCCCTACGATAGATGGTAAAAACAGCTTTGACGTAAATGCAGGAATTTTAGGCAGAAGCCTTAAAAAAATATATCCATCGATTGATACGAACAATCCAAAATATGAGCTTAATGGCGCTTTAATCGACGTAAAAGAGGGCTTTATAAATTTAGTCGGAACCGATACGAAGCGACTTAGCATTTATAAGCTAATAACTCAATCAAAAGCGGGCGAGCTAGATACTAAAATTTTAATCCCTAAAAAGGCAATAGGCGAAATTCAAAAGTTATTTTCTGATAAAATTAAAATTTACTACGACGAAAACGTGTTGCTAGCAGTTAGTGAAAATTTTGAGTTTTTTACAAAACTTATAAACGGCAAATTTCCAAACTACGAGCGCGTGATCCCAAGCGATACGGCGTATAAAATTTTAATCCCACGCGATAAGATGGTAAGCGGCGTGCGAGCGATAAACGCGATGTGCGAGGAGATGAAGGTTACCATTAAAAAGGACGGAATGATTTTTGAGAGCATTAATGAGGATAATTCTGAGGCAAAGACCGAAATCGAAGCGCCAATCGATATAAATGGAGAAATAGTTTTTGGCGTTAAAAATCGCTTTCTGCTTGATTTTTTAAGTAATATCGAGAGTGAAATTTTTGAGCTTGATTTTAACAGCTCCGATACGGCGTTTGTGCTTAGCGTGGATGGCTTAAAAACGGTCGTCATGCCGATAAATAATATTTAAAGGAAAATTATGAAGCAAAATTACGGCGCTAGTAATATTAAAGTTTTAAAAGGTCTTGAGGCTGTTAGAAAGCGCCCCGGAATGTATATTGGAGATACCAATATCGGCGGACTTCACCATATGATTTACGAGGTAGTGGATAACTCGATCGACGAGGCGATGGCAGGTTACTGCGACACAATCGATGTTGAGATCACTAGCGAAGGAAGCTGTATCGTTAGCGATAATGGTCGTGGGATTCCCGTCGATATACATCCGACTGAAAAAATTCCTGCCGCGACGGTGGTTCTTACGGTGCTTCACGCAGGCGGTAAATTTGACAAAGACACTTATAAAGTCTCCGGCGGTCTGCACGGCGTAGGCGTTAGCGTCGTAAATGCGCTCTCAAAAAAGCTCGTTGCTACAATCAAACGTGACGGAAATATTTATAGACAAGAATTTGCCAAAGGAATTCCTACTACAGAGCTTGAAAAGATAAAAACTACTAACCGCACGGGCACGACGATCGAGTTTTGGCCCGACGGCGAAATTTTTGAAATTTTAGAATTTGACGATGAAATTTTATCAAAAAGATTTCGCGAGCTAGCGTATCTAAATCCAAAAATTACGATAAATTTTAAAGATAATCGCACGGGCAGGGACGAGCACTTTCACTTTGAAGGCGGTTTGGAGAGCTTCGTAAACGATATGAATAAAGCGCCTGCCATATCCAAAGCTGTATCGTTTAGTGACGGCGCGGAAGATGTTATGGTGGATTTTGCGCTGATGTATAACGAAACATATAGCGAAAATTTATTAAGCTTCGTAAATAATATCAAAACTCCGGACGGCGGTACTCACGAGGCTGGTTTTAGAGCGGGTCTTACGCGCGCGATAACAAATTACGTCGCGGCAAATGCGGCTGCGCGTGAAAAAGATACGAAGATCACCGGCGACGACGTTCGCGAGGGACTTATCGCGGTAATTAGCGTAAAAGTTCCCGAGCCGCAGTTTGAAGGACAGACTAAAGGAAAGCTGGGCTCCAGCTACGTTAAGCCGATCGTGCAAAAGATGGCGTTTGAGGTGCTTAGCAAGTATTTTGAAGAAAATCCGATCGAAGCGCGCGCCATTATGAATAAGGCTCTTTTAGCCGCGCGCGGTCGCGAAGCGGCAAAAAAGGCGCGCGATCTAACGCGCAAAAAAGATAATATAAATTCCGTCGGTACCCTTCCCGGAAAGCTAGCCGATTGTCAGAGTAAGGATGCAAGCATCAGCGAAATTTATCTGGTTGAGGGCGATAGCGCGGGCGGTTCGGCGAAGCAGGGAAGAGACCGCTTGTTTCAAGCGATCCTGCCGCTTAGAGGTAAAATTTTAAACGTAGAAAAGGCGCGCCTGGATAGAATTTTACAATCCGAAGAGATTAAAAATATGATCACGGCCTTTGGCTGCGGCATCGGCGAGGAATTTAACGAAGAAAAACTCCGCTATCACAAAATCATCATTATGACCGATGCGGACGTTGACGGCAGCCACATTCAGACGCTGCTTCTAACCTTTTTCTTTAGATTTTTGCGCCCTGTTGTCGAAAACGGCTATGTTTATCTGGCACAGCCGCCGCTTTTTAGGTATAAAAAGGGCAAAAAAGAAATTTATCTAAAAGACGAAAAGGCGCTGAGCGAGTTTTTGATCGAAACGGGCATCGATATGGGCGAGTTTGAAGGCATCGGCAACGAGGATCTGATTGATTATCTAAAAATCGTCTCAAACTACCGCTCGCTTCTTAATGAGCTTAAAAAGCGCTTCAGCGTGCTTAGCGCGATCAGATTTTTGATAGAAAACGACGAAGCGCGAAGCCTAGGCTACGAGGAGCTATTTAAAATTTTAAAACCGCGCCTAGAAAGTGAAGGATTTAATATTTTGAATTCCTACGTAAATGATGAAGGGATTAGAATTTACGTCCAGACGCCAAGCGGCTTAGAACAGCTTGTGATAGATGAGAATTTATTCGGCAATTATATCTTTGAAGAGGCGATCAGAATTTATTCAAAGATCAAAGAGCGGGATGTAAGCTTTGGCAAGGATTTTATTGAAATTTTAGACGAAATCGAAAAAAGCTCGAAAAAAGGCGCTTATATTCAGCGCTATAAAGGTCTTGGAGAGATGAATCCGGAGCAGCTTTGGGAAACCACTATGAGCCCTGAAAATAGAAGGCTTTTAAAAATTAGCATTGCAGACGCACAAAGTGCTAGCGATACCTTTAATCTCTTCATGGGCGACGAGGTTGAACCGCGTAGGAATTACATTCAAGACCATGCCAAAGACGTTAAACACTTGGATATATAATGTCTGTTCTATTTAGTGAGACCAAAGAGCGCGAAAACCGCTTCATAACGGCGCTTAAAATTTCGGTGCCGTTTACCTGCGTTTTGATTGTTTTTGGAATTATTTTGTTTCGAAACGGCGAGTTTAAATTTGACGACGTAATTTTATTTTTAATACTTTTAATCTGCTATGTTTATTATGTCATCTATCAAATTTACTTTGGCTTTCAAAAGACTCTGATCGATCCCGTTACTCACGTATTTGTGCGAGAGGAGATCGAGAAAATTTTAAGTAACGATTTAGCTAAAAATCGTCAAATAAATATCGTTCTTTTGCGAATTAAAAATATCATCGACATAAATGATCGGTACGGTTATAAAAACGGCGATGAAATTTTATACGAGTATTGTAAGGAACTTTCAAATTTTATGGCGGAGCAAGGTTTTAAAGACCTTCCGATCGGTCGCTTTATAAACGGCTACTTCGTATTCGGAGTGGAATCAAAAGCTACAAATTTAAGCCATATTTTGCGGATGTTTGAGCATAAAATTTCAAGTCAAACGATCAAAAATGTAGAGATAAAAAGCGAATTTACGATGCTTCCAAGCTCTTATGATCGCAATCTGCATAATATCGTAAATGCGCTATTTTATAAGATAAATCACCTGGACGACGAAGAGCACGGCGAGAAGGCTATTGACGTAGAAAAGGTATTAATCGACGTATTTTCCGCCGACGTTATGGAAGCGATCGATAGCGAAAATTTCAGCTTTAAATATCAGCGCGTTGCAGATAAAAACGGAGTAAAATTTCATATAAATTTGATCCCGAAGCTTGATCTGCGGAGCGGTGAAAAGATCACGAAAAGTAGAATTTTAGATATTTTGCTTCTAAATCATTACGATATTAAATACGATATTTCAATGATGAGGCAAATTTCTAGAATCATCTATTTTAAGGATATTGACGCTAAAATTTTTATCGAGATCATGCCTCAGACCCTGCGAAATAACGAGTTTCGCAATGAAATTTTAAAACTCATTGATAATAATCTAATTGATCCGAAAAAGATTGTGTTTGAGTTTAACGAAAAGCTCATCTACCCGGAGATCAAGCGCTTTGACGAAATTTTAATTAAATTCCGCGAACTCGGATTTAGCTTCGCGCTGTCGCAGTTTGGCGGCTCAAACGCTAGCTTTGAGTATTTAAAGTTTCTAAACGTCGATTTTATAGTTTATGATATAGAATTTAATAAAAATTTAGACGATGAAAAGATTAAAAATATCTTTATAGGCATTAACGAAGCTTGCGCGAAATCGGGCGTTGAAACCGTGATGCGTTTCATCGACAAAGAGGAATTTCAAATGCAACTTTATAAAATGGGTATCGATTATATTCAGGGATTTTGCGTCGAAAAACCGAATGATATATCTAATTTAAGGAGAGTGCAGTGAGATACGGCGAAGAGGAGATAAAAAATTTTAACATTGAAAATTTAGAAGTTTGGCCCAATAAACAGAAGCGCGATTATCTGATAAAAATTACCCTGCCCGAGTTTTGCTGCCGCTGCCCACGCTCTGGCTATCCGGACTTTGCGACGATCTATTTGGAATATATCCCCGATAAGCTAGTAGTCGAACTTAAAGCTATCAAACTTTACATAAATTCCTTTATGAACCGCTACATCAGCCACGAAGATAGCATAAATGAAATTTACGGCGCGCTGCAAAGTAAGTTAAAGCCTAAATTTATGAAAATCAGGGGCGATTTTAATCCGCGCGGCAACGTCCACACCGTAATCGAAATAAACTCGGATCAAATTTACCGATGATAAGCTCAAATTTAGTCGAACAAATTTTTAAATCCGCAAGCATTAGTCGCTGGAATGATTACCCAAAGATGGTGAGTTTAGTCGAGCTCGACAAGCAGGCGCATAAATTTATTATCGCTTATTTTATCGCTAGCTTTGAGCGCGACGTGGATATCAACTACGTCATCGAAGCGGGGATTTTCGAGTTTTTAGCGCGCATCGTCGTGACCGACATCCGTCCGGACGTTTTTCATCAGATACAAAAAACCAAGAAAAAAAAGATCAACGAATGGGTCTTAAGCGTCCTAGAAAGAGATCTTTTGCCTATTCAAAACGGCGCCTTTTTCGAGCGATTTAAAAAATATCTAAATTCCAAGGATCATAAGAAAGAAGCGGTGATCTTAAAGGCGGCAAGCTACCTTTCTACGCGGTGGGAATTTAATATCGTATATCAAACTAGCCAGTTTTTAAACGATATCGAGGAGCTAAAATCCAAGGTCGAGGAGGAGCTCGAGGATTATTATGAGCTAATCGGCGTGCGAAAGATCGTGATGAATAAAAAACTTGCCCGCATAGTTGATCTTAGTGGCAGACTTCGTTTTCAAAAACGCTGGGCTCAGACGCCGCGCATTCCTGAGACATCGGTGCTGGGACATATGCTGGTAGTCGCGATTTTAAGCTACTTTTTCTCGCTTGAAGTTGGTGCGTGCCGCTCGCGCACGGCGTATAATTTTTTCTGCGCGTTATTTCACGATCTACCCGAAAGCCTCACTCGCGACATTATTAGCCCCGTAAAATACGGCGTCAAGGGCCTTAGCGACATCATCAGCGAATATGAGATGCGGCTAATAGACGATAAAATTTTACCCTTTGTGCCGGAACATATGCGAGATGATTTTAGTTATATTTTGGGTATCCGTAAAGAGGGCAGTAAATTTATAAAAGACGAGTTTGAAAACCGCACCTTCGAGCTAGGCAAGGAGCCTAAATTTGCAGAAGGCAGCCTAAAGATGTTTAATGAAGACAAATTTCGCGCAATCGACGGCAAGGCGCTTAAGTATTGCGACAAACTCGCGGCGTTTTTTGAGGCCGGAATTTCAATAAGCTACGGCGTAAAGAGCAAGGAGCTACTTAGCGGGTATAATTCGATGTTAGAGTTTTTCAAAGCTAAGCCGAAAATTGAAGGCGTCGATTTTCAGAGTGTTTGCGAGGATTTCAAAGAGCATTTCGGACTTAATAGGATCGATTTGTAAAACCCCTTCCCAGATGGCTGCGGCACATGCGAGATCTAAGTGCTCTGCTGTATTCCTACCCTGAAGCGGTGCCTAAAAAAAGCATTGCACAGGTCTAAGAAAGGGCAAACGGGATTATATGGAAATGTTTCTTAAAGTAAGGTTATAAATGAATTTTAAAAATCATCTTTTATCCGTATTTCGCGAGGTTTTTATCCCTCATCATCGCTCTATCGAGTTCAGAGCTAAAATTTTTGCCGCGATGCTACTTGCCAAAAAGAAGCAGACCGACGAGGACTACGACGTGATCAAAGATATAGCGGGCGAAATTTATCCGGGCGATGAACAGCGCATCGGCGTGCTAGTTTCCATTGTAAAAGAGTATATCTTAAAGGCGAAGACCTATAAAGGCCTAAATTTAGACTCGCTTTTAAAAGAGATCGACAGAGATATCAAAAACAACAAAAAATATATCAAAAAGATCGATTTTTCGCATCTGCGCCGTCTGATCGGAGATGATGACGAGGATGCACTAATCCAACAGCGCGTTTATGAGTTTTTTGTCTGCGAAGTCAAAGAGTATTCGTAAATTTTTATCTTAAGAATTTTTTTAGTATAATCGTCAGCCTTTAAAATAGCAAACGGAGAAAAATTTGGAAAATATCAGAAATATTGCGGTTATCGCGCACGTCGATCACGGCAAGACCACTATCGTAGATGAGCTTTTAAAACAGTCCGGCACGTTTGGTAATCACCAAGAAGTCGGCGAGCGCGTGATGGATAGCAACGACATCGAGCGTGAGCGAGGCATTACGATACTATCCAAAAATACCGCCATCCACTACGGCGGCGTTAAAATCAACATAATTGACACTCCGGGCCACGCCGATTTCGGCGGCGAGGTCGAGCGCGTGCTAAAGATGGTAGACGGCGTGCTTTTACTCGTCGATGCGCAAGAAGGCGTCATGCCGCAGACAAAATTTGTCGTAAAAAAGGCACTATCTTTAGGGCTCAGACCTATCGTAGTCGTAAATAAAATCGACAAGCCCGCAGCCGATCCGGACCGCGTGGTAAATGAAATTTTCGATCTTTTCGTAGCGCTTGATGCAAACGACGAGCAGCTTGAGTTCCCCGTCATCTACGCCGCCGCTAAAAACGGCTACGCAAAATACGATCTAAGCGACGAAAGCGCCGATATGAAGCCGCTTTTTGAGACGATCATCTCTCACGTCCCTACTCCGAGCGGTAGCGACGACAATCCGCTGCAGCTGCAGGTTTTCACGCTCGATTACGACAACTACGTAGGCAAAATCGGTATCGCTAGAATTTTTAACGGTACGATAAACAAAAACCAAAGCGTTATGCTAGCTAAAGCCGACGGCACGCACATCAACGGTAGAATTTCAAAACTCATCGGCTTTAGCGGGCTTGAGCGCGCTGACATTGATGCGGCGGGCACGGGCGACATCGTGGCGATTGCGGGCTTTGACGCACTTGACGTAGGCGACAGCATCGTCGATCCCAATAATCCGATTCCGCTTGATGCGCTACATATCGAAGAGCCCACCCTTAGCGTAATTTTCAGCGTAAATGACGGACCGCTAGCTGGCACAGAGGGTAAATTTGTAACCTCAAACAAGATCGACGAGCGCTTGGAAGCGGAGATGAAAACTAACATCGCGATGCGCTATGAAAACGCGGGCGAGGGTAAATTTAAAGTAAGCGGCCGCGGCGAGCTGCAGATCACGATTTTGGCTGAAAATATGCGCCGCGAGGGTTTTGAGTTTTGCCTCGGGCGCCCGGAAGTCATCATTAAAGAGATCGACGGCATCAAATGCGAACCTTTCGAGCATCTAGTTATCGACGCGCCCGATGATTGCACCGGTACCGTCATCGAAAAGCTCGGTCGCAAAAAGGCCGAGATGAAGGTGATGAACCCTACCGGCGACGGGCAGACGCGTATGGAGTTTGAGATCCCGGCGCGCGGTCTTATCGGCTTTCGCTCGCAGTTTTTGACCGATACTCGAGGCGAAGGGGTGATGAACCATAGCTTTTTGGAATTCCGCCCTTTCATCGGCGCGGTCGAGAAGCGACAAAACGGCGCGCTCGTGAGTATGGAAAACGGAGTGGCGCTAGGATACAGCCTGTGGAACCTGCAAGATCGCGGCGTGCTTTTTATCGCTCCGCAGGCAAAGGTTTATCTGGGTATGATCATCGGCGAGCACAGCCGTCCGAACGATCTGGACGTCAATCCAATCAAGGGTAAAAATTTAACCAACGTCCGCGCGAGCGGTAGCGACGATGCGATC
The DNA here is from genome assembly GCF_938045205.1 of uncultured Campylobacter sp. Classification (GTDB taxonomy): domain Bacteria; phylum Campylobacterota; class Campylobacteria; order Campylobacterales; family Campylobacteraceae; genus Campylobacter_B. The sequence continues at coordinate 9,541 of NZ_CALIMY010000138.1, read as the reverse complement.
AAGCTCGTGCCGCCTCGTGCGCTAAATTTAGAGCGTGCGCTGGAGTGGATCGAGGAGGACGAGCTTGTGGAGGTTACGCCAGTAAATATCCGCGTGCGCAAGCGATACCTGGACCCTACGACGCGCAGACGAATGGCTAAAAAATAGAATTTCAAAATGAAATTTTAAAATTCGGCGTGAAATTTAGCTTTAAATTTCACGCCTTTTTTATAGGCAAATTTTAAAATTTACGCTTCTAAAATTTTGCTAGGAGAGGTAATGAATCTTGTTTTATTCGACTTTGACGGCACGATCACGCGCGATGATTCCCTGCTCGAGTTCGTCGCCTACGTAGTCGGATTTAAGAAATTTTTTCGCGGGATTTTGGTGCTATCGCCCATTTTAGCGGCATATAAGCTAGGCCTTGCGAGCAATAATTTTACGCGCAGAAAGCTTCTAGGCTACTTTTTTGCGGGTATGAGCGCCGATAAATTCGATAAAATTTGCAAAAAATACTCCACCACTCACATCGAAGATATCCTAAAACAAAGCGCGATGGATAAGATCGCAAGCTATAAAGCCGCGGGCGATAGGGTTGTCATCGTCACCGCCTCGCTCGAAGACTGGCTGCGTCCGTGGTGCGATGCGCAGGGCTTGGAGCTTTTAGGCACCAAAATACGGCGCAAAGGAGGCATCATCACGGGCGAGATCGAGGGGCAGAACTGCTACGGCGCGCAAAAGGTCGCTCGCGTGCGCGCAGCATACGACGTGCAGGCTTTCGATCGTGTCATCGCTTACGGCGACAGCAGGGGCGATCGCGAGATGTTAGAATTCGCCGACGAGGCGCACTACAAGGCGTTTGAGTAAAATTTAACGCTGAAAGCTTAAAATAGCATCTGCGGCGACTGCGCTTTTGCCGTGAGTCATAATTTAGCTCACGCAGAATTTTATCCTTTTAAATTTATCGCGCTTATCTGTGGAATTACACCGCATGATAAATTTTTATATTTTATCGCAGTGCAAAAGCCCTGAACTACGAAATTATGTTGCAGAATGGGATTTTAAAATTCTCGGTGCGGGTAAAATTCTAAAATTCCGTCATGCATAAAATTTTAAAATTCTATCATAGCGTGAAATTTTGCTCCGAATGGAATAGATGTTTTTAAACCGAGCGTGAGATAAAATTTTAAATTTTGAAATTTTGCGGAATTTCTCGCTTACTAAAATTCCAAAATTTGCAGATCGCGGAATTCCACTCGCCGCGTGCGAAGCGGAATTTTAAAATTTAAAAATCCCGCGCCTTAGAATTCTAAGGTCTAAAGCATATTATAAATTCCGTCTAGCAGGAAGTATTTTTTATCCGCCGTGCCGCGATAAAACGGCTCGAAAGTGTCCTCATAAGCCTTTTTGAAAAAGCCCTCTTTGCTTAGCTTGATTAGATCGGCATTGATGAAATCAAGCAGGCTTTGATTGCCTTTTTGCACGCCGACGCCTAAGAATTCCGCCGCGCCTAGGTTTTTAAACGGCACTTCGAGCGTATCGTCCACGACAGCATAGGCTAGGACGATGATGTTGTCATTGGCGTAACCGTCGGCTCTGCCGTCCTTTATCATCGCATAGCACTCGGAGGTATTTTTGCAGTAAACTAAATTGCTAAATTTCTCTTTGCGTAGATAGCGCTCGGTCATCGAGCCGTTGGGATTTTTTTCGATTGAAATTCTCATATCACGAACCTGTGCGAAGTCCTTCACTTGATCCTCTTTACGCGTTACGATGCCAAAATTTACCGATAGATACGGAAGTGAGAAATCCACCTGCTTCTTACGCTCTTGCGTAATCATAAAGGTGCCGATGACCATATCGACCTTGTTATTTTTCAAAAACGGGATTCTATCGCCTGCGGTTACGGCTACGAACTGCACTTCGCCCTTTTTATCGCCGAAAATGTCTTTGGCGATCGAGCTAGCAAGCTCGATTTCAAAACCCTCAAACTTGCCATTATTAGACTCGCTTAGTGGCGGACGACCTTCGCGCACGCCCACTCTGATAACACCTGCCTGCCTGATTTCATCTAGTGTATTTGCAAAAATGCTAGCGCAAAATAAGGCTAAAATAAAAAGTAATCTCATAAAAAGCCCCCTACTTTTTAGTTTTTGGAATAATTATAGCACTATATATTTTAGAGAAAATAAATGCAAGCGGTTTAAAATTCAATCACCGCGCGTATGCAAGTTTGAAATTTAGGGGCGAAGTGGGGATTTAAAAATTTAATGAATTTGAAAAATTTTAAATCCCAAGATTTTAGTTATACAAGCTACCTGCGATAAATTTTATATTTTGATTCCTAGCTCGCTTTTATAGCAAATCATAAATTCCATCTAAAAGGAAGTATTTTTTATCCGCCGTGCCGCGGTAAAAAGGCTCGAAAGTGTCCTGATAAGCCTTTTTGAAAAAGCCCTCTTTGCTTAGTTTTACAAGCTCTGCGTTGATAAAATCAAGTAGCTCCTTATTCCCTTTTTGCACGCCAATACCGATGAAATCGGGCTTGCCGAAGTTTTGAAACGGCACTTCGAGCGTATCGTCCACGACGGCGTAGGCTAGCACCGTGATATTAAGGTTGATGTATCCATCGGCTTTGCCGTCACGGATCATCGCGTAGCATTCGCTAGTGCTTTTGCAGTAGCTTACGTTGCTAAATTTCTCTTTTTTGAGGTAATTATCTACGGTCGTGCCCTCTTCGGTTATGAGCCTCATATCGCGCAAACGCGATATATCTTTGATGGCGTCCGCTTTGCGAGTTAGCACGCCGAGATTGGTCGAAAAATACGGCATCGAGAAGTCTACATGATTTTTGCGCGCCGAATCGATGACGAAGGTAGCTGCGACCATATCAACTTTATTATTGACTAGATACGAGACGCGATCGGCGGCGCTTAGAGAGACGAACTGCACTTCGCCTTGTTTGGCACCGAAAATCGCCTTTGCGATCGCATTGGCAAGCTCGATCTCAAAGCCTTCAAATTTACCACCGCTAATCTCGCTAAAAGGCGGTCTGCCGTCTCTGACGCCTACTCTAATGACGCCGCTATTTCTGATCTCTTGCAGCGTGTTTGCAAAAAGCCCCGCACAAAGCAAGATCAAAGTAAAAAGTAGTTTCATTTGCTGCTCCTTTGTTTAGGTTATTTATGACTAATTCTAGCGAAATTAAAATCAAAAGGCGCTTTTTTAGGCTAAATTTATTTGCCGTTTGCTTTTTATGAAATTTCAAGGCGCCGTTAAATTTAGCCTTAGATTTGATATAATCGGGCAAAATTTATGGGAAGGGCGATATGAAAAATTTTATCTTTTTGTGGCTTTTACTTGCGGGCTGCGCTTTCGGCGCCGATAAGGATGACCCGAGAGTTTCTGCTTCACAGCAAGCAGAGTCAAATTTATCGCAGCCAAATTTTGAAATTTTTTACGATGAAAATGCTAGCGATGCGCAGATAGATGCGGGCTTGGACGCGCTTTTGGAATTCGCGGCGCAAAACAGGGGCAGGATCGACGAGGATTTCGGGGAGTTTAAAGATAGAATTTTTACGCCATTTATTGCAAATATGAAACTAATGCGAAGCGGAAAGCTTGATTTTACACGAATTACTCGAATACTTGCGTTTAAGCCTGATTTGAACTACAATGAAGGATATATCGGCTCGCCGTTGCAAACTACGATTTCTTACGGCTGTCCGCTTGATTTTGGTGCGGGTATTGATGCGCCAAGCAGCGCTAATTTGGGTGCAGACGAAAAGAATTTGATAACTTCAAGCGAAAAGTTAGGACGTCGCACAATTTTAAAAAATGCGGATGTGTTGCGATTAGTGCGATTTTTGGTAGAGCACGGTGCAAATATACATGCACGCGGGTCGTTACATCTAGCCACATCGTGCGGAGATTTTGAGACGTTTTCATTACTTCTTGAGCTGGGCGCTACAGATATTAGCGGCGTGGTAAGCTCGGTTGCAGGCGGAGAGCTGCTATTTTTACGAGATGCAGGTTTTATCGTTTCGGCATATAAAAATCTGCCTGACCCAAGCGCTCGTGAGTTCATAAATAGCGCGAGATTTAAAAAATTCCGCGACGGAAGGCTACGCTATGTAGAGGAAATTTTAAAATTTCAAAGCTTGCGCGAGCTACCGCAAAATGAGCTAACGGGCTTGATTAAGCTAGCCGCAGTACTGGATGATACAGACACGGTGGAGTTTTTGCTCGTTCACGGCCTTTGCAAGCAGAAAGAGCTTTGCGAGTTTCTAAAAGCGCAGGCGAAAACTTACGACGCCGCAAAAATTTCTAAAATTTTAAGCCGTCAAAAGGGCTAAATTTTAAAATTTATACGGCTATGGCATGGCAAAGCAGATAAAATCGCTATTATAATTGTGCTAGTCGCAGCCGCCCTACTTTGTTATTTAGCGCGAGCGAAAAAGCAAAATTTCTTCCGCCTAACCTACCCTCCTCCGCTTATCAAACAGCTCGCTATTAAGTTCATTCGAGATAAATTTTAATGTATTTACCAGACAGCGCGGCTGCGAAGGTAAATTTTAAAATTTAATCAATATAAAGGACAAATTTAAGTGCCATTATTATATAATTTATCTTATTTTTAAAAAGGAGTTTGAGATGACTTTTATAGAGTCTGTTCGCACTTGTCTCAAAGAGAATTATTGCAATTTTGAGGGGCGTGCACCACGTTCAGAGTACTGGTGGTTTGCATTATTTGCGGCACTTTTAGGAATCGTAACGTTAGTATTGGATGGCTTTTTAGGCACCTATGCCGTTACGAGTTCCGGTAGAATGATCGGTTTCATTAACTCAATCTTTTTATTGGCAATACTTTTACCTTCTATCGCCGTGGCGGTAAGGCGTCTGCACGACACAGATAGAAGCGGCTGGTTTTATCTGTTAATTTTTGTCCCGATAATAGGCTCGATAGTATTGATCGTATTTTTTATCCAGCAAGGCACTAACGGAGGCAACCGCTTTGGAGACGATCCGTTGCGACCCGCAAGCAGAGGCTCGATTTTTTAAACGTAGCTTTGTAGCACACATAAGCTTTGCAAATAAGCTAAATTTAGGGCTAATCCCATTTTGGTTTTAGCCCTTTGTCTTATGAGGCGGTTCCGCTTAAAATAATCCTTTTCGTCTAAATTTAGATCCCCTGCGCAGATTCAGACTATAAAATTTTAATCCTATTGCCCTTTAATTTCACGATCTTTTTGTCATTTACTAGCTTCGTAATCGCCTGAGAGACGTTTTGGCGAGGCGCGCCGAGTAGGCTTGCCAGCGTCATTATATTAAAGGGAAGCTCCGCAATCTTATCGGCGTTTGCGATGCGATTTAGAAAATTTAAAATCCGCGTCTGGATTTTCGCAAAGACGATCTCTTTTATTAAAATCCGCTGCGAGTGGAGGTTTTTAATAAGCGCGTTTATGATCGAGCTTGCAAACTCATCTCCTAGCAGCTCGAAAAGCTCCGAGATGTTGATCTGCAGCGTCTCGCAGTCGCTTAAAATTTCAAGGCTCGTGTTTTTATCCAAGCAGACGTAGGCGCCGCTTTTTACGAAGCTAAAGATAAATTCCTTGCCGTTTTCGTAGCAGTTTAGCTTCGCCCTGCCACGCAGCAGAATGATAAATTTAAACTTCTGCGCGTAGATCACGTCGCCGCGAGCGTAGCTTTCGCGCCTAAATTTAGCAATCCGCTCCCTGCTTAAAAAGTCGAATTTCTCGCTGTAATCGTTATTTAGTCTATCTATCATAGCAGCTCTTTGCATAAAATTTCACGTAAATTTTACATAAAAAGGATAAATTCGTCGCAATCGCGACAAATTTAAATTTATCTTTGATTTATAATTCGCGTTAAAGACAACCTAGAAAGGATACTTTATGAGGAAAATTTTTATCTCATTTATCTGTGCGTGTTCGCTTTTCGGCGGCGAGGTAATCTCCAAAACCGCTACGATCTCGCAAGACGGCAAAGCAATCGGTGAGGCTGAAATTTTAACGCCGATCGAGGTGATATCCAGCGAGGGTAACGTTACCAAGATTAAAATTAAAGGCGTCGTGAGCGAAAATTATCAGCTTCAGATCCAAAAAAATATGAAAGAGGCTGAAATTTACGCGATTTTTACGAATGAAGCCGAAGCAAATTTTAAAAAGGGCAAAAAGCTAGAGGACGATTACGGCGAGATCTGGTACGAAGCCGAGGGGATTTACGAAATCGGCTCGGATGCCGTAGCTAAGGACGCTAAGTCGCTTTATGCGGAGGCAAAGACGAACTACGAACAGATCTGCTCAGCGTGTCACCGCCTGCATGAGCCAAAGAGCTTCACGGCAAATCAGTGGCCTGCAAATTTACAAGAGATGATCAATGCAAACTACGTAGCGCTCGAGGGCGACGAGCTAAATTTGATTATAAAATACCTACAACACAACGCAAAAAAACCTGAATAATAAAGGAGATCAGATGAAAAGGCGAGACTTTTTAAAGGCAGGGATTTTAGGCGCAAGCGCGGCAAGCGCTAGCAGGATCGAGGGTGTTACGCAGACGATTTTTGATAACAAAAAGGTATTCGGCGCGAACAGATTCGGCACCTTTTGGCTAAATTTAAACTCGTCGCAGATCGTTTCGGTAAGTGAATTTGAGGGCGATAAATTTCCAAATACGATGAATTACAGCTTGCCCGATTCCGTACAGAACGAAAACCGCGTGCTCTATCCGATGGTGCGCAAAAGCTATCTAAAGGCAAAAGGCGCGGCAAAGAGCGAACTGCGCGGCAAAGAGGAGTTCGTGCGCGTTAGCTGGGACATCGCGCTTGATCTAGCGGCGAAAGCTTTGAAAGAAAATTTCGACAAATACGGCGCCGAGGCGATCTACGGCGAGTGCTACTGGTGGGGCGGCAGCGGCAAGATAGGCTGGGGACGCACCGTAGCGCACCGAATGCTTAAAATTTTAGGCGGCTACGTAGAGGAAAGTGGCGACTACTCCACCGGCGCAGGGCTCGTCATCATGCCTCACGTGCTTGGCTCAAGCGCCGTTTACGACGCGCCTACTACGTGGAAAGCGATCGTCAAAAACGCCAAAAACGTCGTATTTTGGGGCACCGATCCTGCGGTAACCAATCAAATTTCATCCATTCCGCCTACGCACGACGGTTATATCGGCATGCAAGAGCTTAAGAAATCGGGCATCAAAACTTATAGCGTAAACGTAATGAGAAACGACACCGCGCGCTACTTCGGCAGCGAAGATATCATCGTGCGCCCAAATACCGACACCGCGCTCATCATCGGCATGTGCCATTATCTGTTTACGAACAACCTCTACGACGAGGAATTTATCAAAAAATACACCGTCGGATTTAATAAATTTAAAGCGTATTTTCTAGGCGAGAGCGATAAAATCGTAAAGGACGCCGCTTGGGCGAGCAAAATTTGCGGGCTTAGCGAGGATGCTATTGCGAAATTTGCTACGGCACTCGCAAAGGAGCCGACCACGATCCTGATCGGTCGCGGTTTGCAGCGCGCAGATCACGGCGAGCAGCCTTTCTGGGCGCTAGTGGCGCTCAATGCGATGCTGGGATATATCGGTAAGGAGGGTCTCGGCTTTGAATTTAGCCTGGGCTACGGCTCTGCGGGCGCTACGAATAAAGTGGCTCCGATTTTAAAGGGGCTTAGCACGCGCATAGATGAAAAATACGAAAACACGGGTTCTGCGCCTTGGAAAAACGCGAAAAACATCACCATCCCGTCCTCTCGCAGCATCGAGGCGCTGGAGCATCCGGGCAAGCAGATCGACTACGACGGTACCAAGATCAAGCTTCCGCATATGAGAGTCGCATATATGGCGTGCGGGTCGATGTTTACGCGTCACCAAGACGTGAATAATATTGTGAGGCAGTGGCGTAAATTTGATACCGTTATCACCGCCGAGCCTTACTGGACGAGCACGGCGAAGCTTAGCGACATCGTGCTTCCCGTCGCGATCGAGATCGAACGCAACGACATCAACCAAACGGGCGCTACGGGCGAATATATAGTTGCTTACAGACCTGCAATCGAGCCGATGGGCGAGAGTAAGAGCGACTTTTGGATCTGCGAGCAGATCTGCAAGCGCTGGGGATACGGCGAGGTCTTTAGCGAGGGCAAGGACGAGTTAGGCTGGATGAAAGAATTCTACGCCGATGCCGTAGAGCAAGCCAAAGGTCTAAATATAACGATGCCTAGCTTCGAGGAATTTTACGATAAAGGCTTCGTGCGCTTTGAAAAGGACGACGAGAGTAGCGCGCTATATACGCGCCTTGCGGCATTTCGCGAAAATCCCGCCAAAAACCGCCTCGGCACGCCGTCTGGCAAGATCGAGCTTTACTCGCCGACCATTGCTAAGATGGGCTATGCCGACTGCCCGCCGATGCCTACTTGGATCGAGCCAAAAGAGTGGCTGGGGGACGCGAAAAAGACGGCGAAGTATCCGATTCACGTCGTAAGCCCGCACTCTCGCTACCGCCTGCACAGCCAGCTAAACAACTCGATCATCAGGAATTTTGCCGAAGTTAGCGGCAGAGAGCCGGTGCTGATAAATCCAAAAGACGCCGAAGCGCGCGGGCTTGCGAACGGCGACATCGTGCGCGTTTTCAATGACCGCGGCGAAATTTTGGCAGGCGTACTCGTTACCGATATCGTGCCCGAGCGCGTCGCAGCGATCTGCGAGGGCGCTTGGTACGATCCCGAGGTTTGGGGCGAGAAGAGCCTCTGCCAGCACGGCTGCGTAAACGTGCTTACGTTTGATAAAGGCACGTCAAGTCTCGCGCAGAGCAACTCGGCTCACACCGTGCTAGCGCAGATTGAGAAATTTAAGGGAGAGATTAAACCCATAACAGCGTTTTCAAAACCTAAAATCCTACAATCTTTGTAGAATTTAACGCGTCGTCTCGCGAGTGCTTTTGAGAGAGATTTGAAATTTTAAGTCTGCGGCAGACTACTTGTCTAGCCTTGACTTAAAATTTCTGCACAACTCTCAAAATTATCTCGCGATTACTTCCGCTTGTCTTTTTGTGCTCAAATTTGCAATTCAACAAATTTGGGCGTAAATTTTGCGCGGATTTAAAATTCTGCTAAAATTCGCTCAATTTTAACCCAAAGGTTGCGCCGTGCAAATTCCGAATTTGATCCGAAATTTTATCCGCAAACGCATCGTTTCAGAGTCCGTTTTGCTGCCGTTTTACTATCCAGAGGAGGGCGGGTTTGAGAGTTTTCAGGACGGATATAGGCTTGCTAGCCGCAAAACGGGCGAGGAGCTAGCAGACGATACGCCAGGCCAGTGGCGCAAGAGCTGGCGGGTCATCGCGCGTAACGGCATGGACGATCCGTTTTTCGTAGATTTTGCTCTTGGGGACGCCTCGCCGGTGTATTTTGCCTATCACGGCGCCGGCTCTTGGGAGCCGATCAAGGTTGCGGACGACATCGTTAAATTTGAAGAAATTTTAACCGCTCTTCCCACGCCTCCAACCGGCGCAACGGCAACTGCCAACACA
>NZ_CALIMY010000137.1 GCF_938045205.1 uncultured Campylobacter sp. | reverse complement strand
ATTTTATCCTCCCAAGCTCAAAATCTAGCCCGCTCGCGGCGACCAATTCAATACGGCAAATTTAATGCGATCGACTTATAAAATCACCGCCCGAACTTCAAATATCAGCGCCGCATTAGAAAAGTTATTTTATAATAACCGCATATCAAAATTTAAGGCGATCTATGAAAAGGCTTCTAATTTTCGTCGTTTTTGCGCTGGTCGCTCTCGCCGCGGCGATCTACTTCAATCTCGATAGGCGCGAGGAGGTCGCGCACAAGGCCTACGGCATCATCGACATCAGGCAGAGTTCGCTTAGCTTCGAGCGTAGCGGCCGCATTAGCGCGCTTTATCGCGACGAGGGCGATTTCGTGCAGGCTGGCGATGTTTTGGCGGCTCTGGATACGGCGGATCTGAGCTTTCAAAGACAGATCCAGATCGCGAGGTGTGAAGGGCTTAAATTTAGCTTGCAAAAGCTGCAAAGCGGCTTTCGTAGCGAGGAGATCGAGATGGCGGCGGCGAACGTAAGCGCGCTGCAAAACGCCCTACAGCTCGCTACTTTGACGAACGAGCGCTTCAAGAGCCTGGGCAAAACCAACTCCGCGTCCAAGCAGCAGATCGACGAGGCGTTTTATTCTATGAAGCGCACGCAAGCCCAGCTGCAAAGCGCGCAGGCTAATCTGCGCCAGCTTCAAAGCGGCTATCGCGGCGAGGATGTCGGCGCCGCGCGGGCAAACTTGGCAAGCTGCGAGGAAAATCTGAAATATCTGAACTACCAAATCGAGACGCAAAGCGTGCTAAAAGCGCCCTTTAGCGGGCAGATCAGAGCGCGCCTTAAGGAGCTTGGTGACATCAGCATACCCAGCGTGGGCGTTTTTGAGCTCAGCGAAGTAAAAAACAAGCGCGCGAAATTTTATCTAAGCGAAAATCAGCTCCGCTTCCTGCATGCCGGGCAGAGCGTGCGGATCATCGCTGCGGACGGCTCTAGCGCGAGCGCAAAGGTCGCCTACGTGAGCCAAACCGCGATGTACACGCCCCGCACGGTGCAGACCGAGGAGCTGCGCGCCGATCTCGTGTGGGAGGCGCGCGCCGATTTTAGCGACGAAGATGGGCAGTTTCGCTTAGGTCAGCCGATCAGCGTGGAATTTTGACGGGGGCAGCGCATAAGCATCGCTAGCAAGGGCGAAATTTAAAACGCGGTACGGGTGGCAGGAATACTACGGATGGAATTTTATCGCGGCACAACGCCCAAAGCTATCAGGCGCGGCGAGTTGGAATTTAAACGGTTGCCTTAGCGATAAAATTTTGGCGGCATAACGACGCGGAATTTATGAGCGATTTTGACGGCATCTGCGGGCGAAATTTGGATAGCAAAGCTCGCCGAGCGGCAATTTTACGCGGCACCTGGCGAGCGAGACATACGG
>NZ_CALIMY010000136.1 GCF_938045205.1 uncultured Campylobacter sp. | reverse complement strand
AAGAGCGGCGAAATTTTAAAATTTAGCGCTCGTAGTTTTGAAATTTCGTAGCCGCGGTTTTAAATTTTAAAATTTGGCGAGCTTGACGATCTGTGTGGATGCATACACAGGCTGCGCGGGGCTGGCGAGCTATGTAATACGTCTGCCGCGCGCAGATTGAGCTTTGCGGCGGCGTTATTAAGTGCCCGCCGCAGACTGCGAAGTAAAATTTAAAAAGCGGGGCTCGCACAAAGCGATGAATTTAAATTTGACGCTTCGCTTGCGAGATAAAATTTTAAAAAGCGCGCCGCAGCTAAGCTGCCTAAACGCGACTGAAAAGCAGAGGGGCTTTGCGCGCGGGTTTTAATCGGCGTCGAGGGCGGTACGGAGTAGAATTAAATTTAAACTCAAACGCTAATGACGACAGATCGGATTTTTTCGAGAGCGGAATTTGATCGAAGCAAATTTAAACATGGAGGGCGTTTTGATATATCTGGTGTCCAATACGAAATTTGATCATCCACAGGTGAGGCAGCTTGCGGTTTGCGAGATAAAATTCCTCAAATTTAGCCTGCCTGCGCAGATCAGCGCGCTAATTTTCACCTCCAAAAACGCGGTGGCGGCGATAAAATTTAATGAAATTTCACTTGATTTAGATACGCCCGTTTACGCTATCGGCGAGCCGTGCGCTGCGGCTGCGCGCGAGTTTGGATTTCGCGATATTTTTGTGGCGCGGCACGGGCACGGAAATGAGTTTGCCGCCGAGATCGCGCCGCTATTGCAGGGCAGAGACGCGCTGTATCTGCGCGCGCGCGAAACGGTATCGAAGCTGGAGCAAATTCTATCTAGCGCCGGCGTGCGGCTGCAAAGCGTGATCGCCTACGAAAATTGCGTCCTTAGCCTGCCCGCCGCCGCAAAGCCGCCGCAAGGCAGCACGCTGATTTTTACCTCGCCTAAAAACGTTCGCGGCTTTACCGAAAATTTCGGCTGGGACGGTGGCTACAAGGCGATCTGTATCGGCAGGACGACGGCGAGCGTTTTGAGCGAGTTTTGCGAGCCGATAATCTGCGAAAGAGTGTCGATAAAATCCTGCGTCGATCTAGCGCTTTTGCCATAGTTTAAGCAAATTTAGACTATAATTTTGCCCAAGCCTGGGTGAAGCGAGAGCGTTTTATATGAGGGTTCAACATATTTGTATAAGCGACGACGTGAGAGGTCCGTGTGACGCGGCTCGGCTCGAGCTTTTTTAAAGTTACGGGTTGCGACCTAGAGATTTTTCCTAGTTGCAAGATTGGCTTTGTTTGAGCCGATTCTTTTTACGCAACGCTCACTTGGGTTTTTTACGTTACGGAGGCTTCATTGAATATCCTAATAATCGGCGGCGGCGGTAGAGAATACGCGATCGGGCTAAGACTTCGCGAGGATAAAAACGTTTTAAATCTGTATTTTGCTCCGGGAAACGGCGCTACAAAGGCGCTCGGTAAAAATTTAGATTTAAAAGATTTTAATGAGCTCGCGCTCTTTGCCAAAAACAACGACGTAGCTCTTACCATTGTGGGCGCCGAAGAGCCGCTTACAAAAGGTATCGTGGATATTTTTAAAGCGCAAGGTCTCGCGATATTCGGCCCCAGCGCCGCTGCAGCGAAGCTCGAGGGCTCTAAAGCCTATATGAAGGACTTTCTGGCGCGAAATCATATTAAAACCGCAAAATTTCTAAGCAGCGACGATCTATCCGAAATTTCAAAATTTATCGATACCCTAGACGGCCGCGTCGTGGTCAAAGCGGACGGCCTATGCGCTGGCAAAGGCGTCATCATCGCAAATTCCAAAGATGAAGCCAAAAAAGCCGCTACGGACATGCTAAGCGGCGAAAGCTTCGGCGAAGCCGGCAAGCGCGTCGTCGTGGAGGAGTTTTTAGATGGTTACGAGCTGAGCTTTTTTGCGATCTGCGACGGGGAGAATTTCGTAAGCTTGCCCGTAGCGCAGGATCACAAAAAGCTTCTTGACGGCGATCTGGGTCCGAACACCGGCGGCATGGGAGCTTATGCGCCAAGCCCGCTAGCGGATGCCGCGCTGATAAAAAAAGTACAGAGCGAGATCGTAGCACCTACGCTAAAAGGGATGCGGCAGCAGGGCGCGCCCTTTTGCGGCGTGCTATTCGTGGGGCTTATGATCGTGAGCGGCGAGCCTTACGTGTTGGAGTACAACGTCCGCTTCGGCGATCCGGAGTGCGAGGTTTTGATGCCGCTAATCGACGGAAATTTGAGCGAAATTTTATACAACGCCGCCATAGGCAAGCTAAGTAGCATAAGCCTAAAAGAGCGATTCGCAGTGGGCGTCGTGATGGCTAGCGAGCGCTACCCTTACGGCTCTTCGCAGCCTGCATTGATCGAGGTTGGCGAAATTCCCGCGGACGCGCATATCTGCTACGCAGGCGTGAGCGAGCGGGAGGGGCAAATTTACGCTAGCGGCGGGCGCGTTTTGGTAAGCGTGGGCGTCGCGCAGAGCCTAAAGCAGGCGCGCGACGCGGCTTACGCGCTGTGCGAAAATATAAAATTTAGCGGCGCGCAGTATAGGCGCGATATCGCGTATCAAGCCTTAAGAGATAAAATTTGAACATCGCTCCGCTTGGCAAGCGCGTAATTGCGTTTAGTATCGACGAAGCGGTGAGCGTAACGCTTTTTGTGGTCGTGCTATTTGCTATCGACGAGCCAGAGCTTGTTGCAGCGGCGCAGAGCGGAAGCAATCTTGAGGTACAAAAGATCGCTTCAAAATTCATTTTGCATTACGCGATAATAAAATTTTTATATCAGGCGATTTTTGTCTATCTATACGGCGCGACGCTAGGCAAGCTTGCGGTTAAAATTTATTGCGTCCGCGCCGACGGCAGCGCTATGGATATCACTACTGCAGCGATCCGCGCGGCGGTTAGGTTGATAAGCGAGATGATCTTTTATATGGGATTTTTGGTGGCGCTTTTTACGAACTCGCGTCAGAGCCTGCATGATATGGCGGCGAAAACATTGGTGGTAGAGATTGAAAAAGAGTAAAAAATTTAAAATTCTAGCGCTTAGTTTTAGCGCTCTTTTAGCAAGCAGTGCGAGCGCAAAGGTCCAAGACGTCGAGCTTATAGCAGATAATGTCGAGAAAAACGGCTTTTTGACGGAGGCCAGTGGCAACGTAACGGTGTATTCGCAGGACTACTTTATCACCGCCGATCGCGCTACATACGACGAGCAAAACGGCATCATCGAGCTTTTTGGTAACGTCAATGCGATGCGTGGCAGCAGTGAGACCACGCGCGCCCAGCATGTCAAAATCGATCTGAAAAACGATAAGCAGCAAGCCGACGTAAATTTTATGATGGACAAGGACTCCGAGCTTTGGATGCAAAACGACGCCAGCTGCAGCGACAGCGAGTATTACCGCGTGAAGGGCTCCAGCGTATCTAGCTGCAACGTTACCGATCCTGATTGGCGGATTAAATTTAGCAGCGGCATGCTCAATAAAGAGAGCAAATTCCTCCATCTTTTCAATCCGAGATTTTACGTGGGCGATGTGCCGGTGCTCTATCTGCCGTATTTCGGCTTTCCGACCGACCGTACGCGCCGCACGGGCTTGCTGCCTCCCGAGGCTGGCTACATTAGCAAGGAGGGGATTTATTATAAGCAGCCGATCTATTTTGCGCCTTACGATAGCTGGGATTTTCAGCTCGATCCGCAGGTGCGCACGCGCAGGGGCTTTGGCGTATACGGGACATTTCGATTTACGGAGTCGCCGTATTCTTACGGCGAGATCAGAGGCGGAGTTTTTGATAACTTCTCGCGGGCGCAAAAACGCCTCGAATACAAGAACGAGCGTCACCACGGCTTTGAAGTGCAATACGATCGCAGCAAACTTGCAACCTATCTGCTAGATGGCGATCTGCGCGAAAATTTATGGATCGATTTTACTCAGCTAAACGACCTTGAATACTACGATCTGAAGGAAAAGGGAGGTCTTGGCGACGATGCGGATAACTCGCTCGTAACTTCACGGCTGAATTATTATTTGACCTCAGACGAGCACTATTTTGGCGCTTACGGACGCTACTATATCGATACAAGCAAGCTAAACGCCGATAATACCTTCCGCAACGAAGATACCGTCCAAGAGCTTCCGACGCTGCAATATCATAAATTTAGCAATGATTTGGGACTGCCAAATTTGATCTATTCGCTTGATGCGAAGGCGCGTAATTACACCAGATGGGAGGGCGCGACTGCTCGCCAATACGAGTTTGACGTACCGATTAGTATAAGCACGCCGCTACTGGCGGATTATTTAAATTTCGCCTTTACCGAGCGAGTGTATATGACTAATATCGATTGGCACGATAAATTCTACTACGCAAACGGCGATCTTGGCGAGGATAAAAGCACTTTCTACGCTAATCAATACACCGAGCTTTCACTCTACACCGACGTAGCCAGGGCTTACGATAGCTTGTATCACACTATGAGCTGGAGAGCGGATTTTAGAATTCCAAGCTGGCAGCAAGGCGATATAGAGGATAGAATTTTAAAGTATCATCAGTATAGATACGACCTCTCTCGCGGCGCAGTAGATCGCTCGCGGCTGGGTAACTTGCAAGACTCGCTTTATTGGGAGGATAACTTCTTGAGCGAGCTTAGTGACGAATACACCCACGAAAATGCAGCTTTAAGTATGACGCAGTTTTTTTATAATGAAGACGGACGTAAATTCTTACGCCATAGCGTCAAGCAGCGATATGACTTCGACGATCATGAGTTTGATGATTTAGAACACCGCATCGACGGGTATTTCACAAACGGCTTAAATATCGGAAACCGCTTTACCTACTCGCATAAATATAAAAGCTTCGATAAGGTCTATACCTACGCCAACTACTCCAACGACGACTTTAGCTTTGGACTTAGTCACGCTTACGAATACGAAAAGCTAAGCATGGAGCCTAAACGCTATACGAAAGATAACTACGGCATCGTAAACGCTTCGGTAAATTTGCCTAGGAATAATAAAATTTTTGGGCGTTGGGATTACGACTTGGAGCGATCTTATTCTAAAATGTGGCGTGTGGGACTTTCTCATACGCGCAAATGCTGGAATTACTCTTTTGTGTATCAAGAGGATATCGAGCCTAAAAATACCAGTACGACGGGCTATAGCAAAGCAAGCAAGGAGCGCGGAATTTACTTTCTCGTAAATTTCTATCCGTTCGGCGGAGTAGGGTATGATTTTTCAGTAGATAGCGAATACGGAAGCGAAAAATAATGACGCCTAGAGCCGAGCTGATGTTTGAAAACCAAATCGACGCCGCGATGAAGCTTTCAGAAATTTTACCCGCTGCCGTGATCAAAAACGAAAATTTTCTAATAATCGCCCAATCCCTGGAGTCGCTTCCTATCGCAAACCATCTTGCTCTAAAATTAGGGCTTGCTTATGAGTTTTTATTTACTGAGCCCGTTTTAGCGCCTAATAATCCGGAATGTGCGATCGCGTGCGTAAGCGAGACCCAAGAGATCGTGATGGTAGATGAGCTCGTGCGAAGCTTCGGCATCAGCTTGGATTACATTTACGGACAGGCGAACAGACTTTATGAGGAGAAAATTTTAAAAAATATGTATAAATTTCGCAAGGGCGAGCTTTTGGGAAATTTAGAGAAAAAAAACGTCATCTTGGTAGATGAGGGGTGTGAGAGCGGGCTGACCGCGCTTACTTGCATAAAGACGCTCGTAAGCTTAAACGCCAAAGCGATCTTTTACGCCACTCCCGTTATCGGCAGCGATAATGCGGACGAGATCGCCATGCTAGTAGATGGAATTTATGCTGTTCATAAGATCAGAGATTTTGTGAATGTGGATTTTTATTACAAAGAAAAAACGCTCTCAAGCGCGGAGGAGATAATGCAAATTTTAAACAAATGCCCGCTTTATCTGCCGTTTCACGAGACTAACAAAAACAAGGAGAAAATTAATGCAGTGCAAAATTGAAGTAAATGGCAATACCGAAATTTTCGATATCAATAAGGTCGCAAAGCAAGCCGCGGGCGCGGCGCTTTTGCGCGTAAAAAATACTGTCGTGCTGGCTACCGTAGCGCGCGAAGAGACGCAGGTGCAGGAGGACTTTTTGCCCCTTACCGTGCAATATATCGAAAAGATGTACGCAGCGGGCAGAATCCCCGGAGGCTACATCAAGCGCGAGACCAAGCCGGGCGATTTTGAGACGCTAACGAGCCGCATCATAGACCGCTCGCTGCGCCCGCTCTTTCCAAAGGGCTATGCGTATCCGACGCAGATCGTGGTTTACGTGCTGTCGGCAGACCCCGAGGTCGATCTGCAAGTCGTCGCTCTTAATGCGGCGTCCGCGGCGCTATATCTTAGCGATATCCCGATTAAAGCGCCCGTTTGTGGCGTCCGCATAGGCTATCAAAATGGAAATTTTATCTTAAACCCGAGCAACTCCGAGCTTAAAAATAGCGCGCTCGATCTTTACGTAGCCGGCGTCGGCGATGAGCTTTTGATGATCGAGATGCGCTCCCTGCCGCAGATTAATGGCGGCGCGCAGCAGATGAATGAATTTAGCGAAGATCTGATGGTGGATGCGATCGATTTTGCCGCAAAGGCGATAAGCGCAGGCTCGGGCGCCTACGAAGAGGCTTTTTTGCCGCTTAAAAAGCCCGATGCGAGCCTAGAGTATAAACCCGAGATCGAGGATGAGGATATTGCGGACTTCATCGACGCAAATTACAAAGACGCCGTCAAAGCGGCGATCAATCAGATGGCAAAGAGCGAGCGCGCTACCGAGCTAAACAAAATCGTAGATCAAATTTTAACTACCGAAGCCGCTGCGCAAAACGAATGGAGCAAAGAGGTGATCTCCAGCGTCATCGGCAAGTATAAGCGCGGCATCATCCGTACGCAAATCATCGAGGATCATTGCAGAGCCGACGGACGCGCGCTTGATGAGGTGCGCCCGATCAGTATCGAGACCAATATCCTGCCGTGCGCGCATGGAAGCTGCCTATTTACGCGCGGGCAGACGCAGGCTCTGGTCGTCACCACGCTGGGCGGAGATAGCGACGCGCAGCTAAGCGACAGCCTAACGCAGCTCGAGCCGATCAACGATAGATTTATGTTTAACTACAACTTCCCGGGCTTTTGCGTCGGCGAAGCAAGTCCGCTCAGAAGCCCGGGCAGACGCGAGCTGGGGCATGGAAATTTAGCCAAAAGAGCGCTGTATCCGAGCATCGATCTAAACTCGCCGCAGTCTATTCGCGTAGTGAGCGAAATTTTAGAGAGCAACGGCTCAAGCTCGATGGCTTCGGTCTGCGGCGGCGCACTTTCTCTCCGAGCAGCGGGCGTACCTACGCTTAAGCTCGTTGCGGGCGTCGCGATGGGCTTGATTTTTGAGGGCGAAAAACACGCCGTGCTAACCGACATAATGGGGCTTGAGGATCACGACGGAGATATGGATTTTAAGGTCGCGGGCACCTATGAGGGCATCACCGCGCTTCAGATGGATATCAAGCTCGGCGGCATTAGCCTGGAGGTTTTAAAAGAGGCTCTAGCGCAGGCAAAGCAGGCTCGTGCGCATATTTTGGGCCTTATGGAGCAGGCGGACGCGGCAATCGTCATAAATGAAGATGTGCTTCCGAAGCTTGAAATTTTTAGCGTCGAGGCGAGCAAAATCCCAGACATCATCGGCCAGGGCGGCAAGGTCATCAAAGAGATCACCGAAAGCTTCGGCGTAAATATCGATCTGGATCGAGAAAAGGGTGAGGTCAAGATTCAAGGCGCCAAAGCTAGCGGCGTATCGGGCGCGAAAGAGAAAATTTTATCGATAGTCTCAAATTCTCGCGATTTTCGTAAGCCGCGCAGTGAACGCAAAGAGGTAAAATTTCAGATCGGCGAGGAGTTTGACGGCGTGGTGCAAAGCGTGCTGGATTTCGGTACCTTTATCTCGCTACGAGACGGCGTGGACGGGCTACTGCGCGCCAAATTTATCACGACGCCTTACAAGGCGGGCGACGTGGTGCGAGTGCGCGTGACCGAGCAGAAGGGCACTAAAATTTCACTGGAATTAGCTTAAAATTTTAATAGGAGTATGAGATGCAGCTTAAAAAGATTTTTTTCCCTATCGGCGGCGGCGAGGAGCTGGCAGAGCGTATACACGGAGCGCTGCTAGTGAATAAATTTTTCGGCACGCACATCAACATAATGGCGTGCCAGCTCGATCCTAAGATGATTTACAATGTCCGTATGACGCTAAAAGGCGGCGTGTTGATGGAGGAATTTTTAAAATCTGCGGGCGATGAGATGAGGGCCGAGCGCGAGGAGATTAAAGCGATCTTCGACGCCGAATGCGCTAAGCTGGGCTTAGATCAAAACGACGACGATCACGTCCCAAATAGCGCCGCTTTGAGGCATATGGTAGGCATCCGCTCCGAGCTGGTCGAGAAATACTCTAAATATTGCGATTTGGTGCTGGTCTCGGTGCCGCCTACGGGCTCTATCACGGGCACATTCGAGGCGGCGGTCACCAAAAGCGGCAAGCCTTGCATCGTCATACCGCGCAAGCTGAAGGAGTTTAGGGCGGATAAAATTTTGGTCTCGCTTACCGGCACTGCGGCATCTGCAAGGGCGCTTGATAATTGGCTGGAGCTTTTGCAGCGTGCCAAATCTATCACCGTCATTACTGCAAATCACTACCTTCAAGATGATCTTGCCGAAACTAAGCGCCGCATAAGCGACTATCTAGCCTTGCATGACGTTAAAATCGATGTTTTTGAGGCATTAAATGCCGAGGGCAAGATCCCGGGGCAGGTGCTGCTAGAGTACGCCGACGCGGGCGATTTCGATCTAATCGTCGCAGGTTTGCACTCAGACAGCGGCATAAAGGAAATATTCTTAGGCGGCGCGTCGAAATACTTCCTACAAAAGACCAAAATTCCGGTCTTAATGTAGCTAAAGCCTAGACGCCGCGTCGCGGTACACCGCCCGCACCGCGTCTAAGCTTAATCAGCTTTTAAGCACCGCAAGCTAAAGCTTAAATTTTTAATCGGCTTTCGAAATCGGTTCTAATTAGAAATTTTTTGACTATTGCGGCTTTGCTAGCCCGTCCGCAAATCGTGCAGTTATGCTTCTTACGGAGGGGTTACGATTAATTTTTGTCGCTAGCTTTGCTAACGAGCCGCATTTGCTTTGCCGCGGCTAGAGAGCAAATATGTCCGCGGCGAGCAGAGTTAGCGGTCGCGGCAAGCTCGTCGGTCTATCTTTAAGCGCGGCGAGTTTGAAATTTCTATGCTTGCCGTTTTCGGCTGCGTAGCGAAGTTTTGCATAAAATTTGCGCTTGAAATTTCTGTTTGCACGCTAAATTTTAAATTCCAAGGAGCGTAGATGGCTTTTGAAAACGCAATCATCACCAAAGAGGATGATGAGAAGTATGGATTGAGCGAAATTTACTACAAATATAATCTATACTATGAGACTTTTATTAACGAGCTTGGTTGGACTATTGATCGAGATACAGATTGCTGGCTATGGAAAATTTATAGTTTTCCTGATCCAGATTATGACCATGGCACTGATTCTAAAGGAATTTGGATTTTATATTATAATGGTGAAGTTATTGAAGTCACCCTTGATTATGATATCGACGAAGCATTGAAACCTGGAGAATTCCATAGAATTTGGAAACTGCTTAATCTAAATCCAAAGCAAACACCTCTTTTGTCGGCAAGCGATATAATGAAGCTGTTGAATGTAATATTAAAAGCGTATGGTTATTCTACTCGGGAACAAATCCCAAACTACACTATGGAGCTACAAGACCTAACCAATCGCGCCGCAAAATAGAGCTTTAAATTTAACCTCATTTTAGTCCCGCATAAAATCAAATTTCATAGAATTCTAGAATTTCGCAGAATTTTAAAATTCTAAAATTCCAAAATCCTATAATCTCAAAATTTTAAATTCCCGCCCTAAAATTTCTTGTAAATCAAATTTATCAAAATCATCGATGCTAGCGCCTCTATGAGCGAGGCGATGATCATCGCGAAGTATATCTCTTGCGAGATCGCGGCGGTAGAGTAAAAGAGCGTCGCCGTGGCGATCACTAGCGTCAGAGGCATAGAAAGCGATAGTGCGAAAAGCGCCGCGCCTTTGCGCCCTAAGGTGCTTAAAAACGTAGCGCTCGCAAGCAGCCTGATACCGAACATCAGCGCCGCTAGGCTTGCGGCAAAGCTCATCACTCCGGGCATAAGAAGCGCCTCAAGCTTGATCACGGCTCCGGTGTGTATGAAAAATATCGGCACCAAAAAGCCAAAGCCGAACGACGATAGCTTCTCGATGAGATCGTCCTTGTGCGAGAAAAAAGTCGGCAGAAAGGTGCCTGCGATGAAGGCGCCGATTACGACCTCAAGCCCCAAAAGCATCACTCCCGCGCAGATGAGGCAAAACAGCGCCATCGCAAATCGCACGTCCTTTTCGTTCTTGTCGTATTTGGGCATGATGACCGTTTTTAGCGCGGGGAACCACCAAAATAGAATTTCAAGCCCTTTAAAAACCGCTAGAGCGGCGACCGAAAAGCCCAAAAGCGCGCCGATATGAAGCGCCATCTCGACGCCGAAGCCGTTTTTAAGGTAGATGCCGCCCACCGTGAGGGCGGCGATGCTGATGAGCTCGCCGATCACGCCCGCGGGCATCGCGAGATTGAGCCACGCTTGATCCTTGCCGTATTCCTTATACAGCGCCGAAATCAGCCCGACGCTCATCAAAGGCGCTGCGATGATAAGCATCTGCGGCAGTTCAAACATCCAAACCGCAAGCGCGCTTAGGATATAAAGCAGCGCCAAAAAGATTATGATCAGCCGTAGAATTTTGCGCGGCATCGCAAGCAGCGCGCGGAAATCCACCTCGCAGCCCGCCAAAAACATAAGGTAGCAAAAGCCGATCTGAGCAGCCAGATCGAAGGTTGCGCTTGGCGGCAAAAGCCCTAAATTTGCGGCTATGATGCCAAGCATGATCTCCATGGGCGAGAGCGGAATTCTAGCTAAGCTAGCCAAAAAGGGCGAAGCAAAGATCAAAAACGATAGCGCGATTAGGACGTAAATTTCATTCATAAGCTTTGGCCTCGCATCCTTTTAGATTTTCTCCGCACTGTTTTAGAATTTTTTCGCATCTTTCTAGCATTTTCTCTGGCTGCCCAGGGGCTTTTCGTATCATTTTAAGACTTCCTTTCGGGCGCTTTATAGTTCTTTGCGCTGCGAACGGAGACGAAATATGCGCAATTTTCGCTCTTGCACCACAACACAGGCAAATCGAAAAGCCGCTTTTTGCGCCCACAAATCTCGCCCGGATTTAGCACGAGCACGCCGTTTTTATCCACCGCCGCGGCGAAATAGTGGGTATGGCCGTAAATTTTGATAGTTGGAATTTTATCCGCGCCGCACCCGCACGGACCCCGATTTTTACCTTCGCCGCTTGCATTAGGGTCTGAACTTGCGGTTAAATTTGAGTTTAAATTTGCGTTTGAGTTTGAAGCGAGGCCCGCGTCCAAATCTAAGTCTAAATTTGCATTTGAGTTCACTTCCGCGCCCGCATTCAAGTCCAAGTTCACATTTAGACTTGCGGACTGCCCGCTTTTTAAATTTGCGCTCGCGCTAACTATGTTTTTAAAATTTACATCTGTGCTGTGCGCGCCGTTTAAAATTCTATCTGCACTCGCAGTATTAAAATTTGAGTTTAAATTTACCGAGCGATCCGCGCCCGCGCCTAAATTTAGCCCGTCTGCTTCGTTTTGCGCCGCGGGCTCCTCGTCAAAAAGATAAAACGGATGGTGCATTATTTTTAGCCGCAGCCCTGCAAACTCCGTGCAAAAGGGCTCGTCGTGCAGGTTGAACTCATTTTTAAACTCAGCAAGCGCTTCGTCGTTGTTCCCTAAAACCGCGAAGTAGGGCTTGCCGCTTTGTCGCAAAAGCCGCAGCGTCTCGCTCTCGACGATGCCCTCTGCGTGCACGAGCAGATCCGCTCCGCGCGCGAGCAGCCACTCTATGGCGCTGGCAGCGACCTTTGTTTCGCGATGAGAGTCCGAGATGACGCCTATTATCAATCGATCTCTTCTTTAAGCTTGCACTGCGGGCACTCGGCGAAATTGCCTTTTTTCAGCTCTTTGCGGAGCATGTATGAGTTGCCGCACTGCGGGCACGCGCGCGCAATCGGCGCGTAGTTGCTCACAAAGCCGCATTTTGGGTAGTTCGTGCAGCCGTAAAATTTGCCGCGTTTGGAGAAGCGCTCGACGATCTCGCCGGTGCCGCAGCTCGGGCACTTAACGCCCGTGGAGAGCAGCGGTTTTTTCTCCTTTGCCGCGCCTTCGATTTTACGCGAGTATTTGCACTTCGGATAGCCCTCGCAAGCGATAAACTCGCCGTATCTGCCCTTGCGCTTGATCAAATTTTTACCGCACTGCGGGCATTTTTCATCTAGCACTTCGGGCGCCGCCTTCTCCTCGCTCGCCCCTTCGGCGCTCGCATCCGCGTTGCGGGAGTATTTGCATTTCGGATAGTTCGAGCAAGCGATGAACTCGCCGAATCTGCCCTGGCGCTTAAGTAGCTCGCCGCCGCAGTTCGGGCATACTTCGCCGATCTTTTCGGCTAGCTTTTGGCTTGCGATCGACGTTTTTCCTTTGGCGATCTCGTCCATAAAAGGATAATAAAAATCTGCCAAAATTTGCTGCCAGTCCGCTTTGTTTTCGGCGATGTCGTCGAGCTTCTCTTCCATTTTGGAGGTAAACTCGCTATCGACGATATTTTTAAAATTTTGCTCCAGCATCTCGGTGATCTTAAAGGCGATCTCGCTCGGCACCAGGTGCTTTTGCTCGATATTTACGTAGTTGCGCGCCGTAAGCAGCGAGATGGTAGGCGCATAAGTCGAGGGCCTGCCGATGCCGAGGCTTTCGAGCTTTTTGATGAGGCTTGCTTCCGAATAGCGCGCCGGCGGCTCGGTGAAGTGCTGCTGCGAGCTTAGACTTTGCAGGCTCATCGCGTCACCCGCGCTAAGGCTCGGTAAAATTTTATCCTTATCCAGATCGCCGTAAGTTTTGTAAAAACCGTCAAATTCCATCTTGCGCCCGCTGATTTTAAACGCGCCCTCTTCGCCGCGCACGATGATCGTTTGGATCTGCGAGACGCTAGGGCTCATCTGCGAGGCTATGAAGCGGTTGTAGATGAGCGCGTAAAGGCGGTATTCGTCGCGAGGCAAGATTTTTTGCGCGAGCTCGGGGGTAAGCTTCAGATCGGTAGGTCTTATCGCTTCGTGCGCTTCCTGCGCGCCTTTACTTTTGGTGGCGTATAAATTTGGGCTTTTCGGCAGATACTTTTCGCCGAAGCGCTCGCCGATTAGCTCGCGAGCCGCCGCGATCGCTTCTTTAGCGATATTTAGCGAGTCGGTTCGCATATAGGTGATCGCACCGCCGTTTTTGGTATTGACGCCTTCGTAAAGGCTCTGCGCGAGGCTCATCGTCTTGCGCGGATTAAAGCTTAGAGCCGTGCTCGCCGCCTGCTGCAGCGTCGAGGTCATAAACGGCGGGTAAGGGTTTGTTTTGCGCGACTTGCTTTCGATACTCTCTACGCTAAATTTGTCTTTTTGCAGCGTCAGGACGATCTCGCTAGCCTGCTCCGCGTTTTTGACCGAGAGCTTTTCCATCTTTTTGCCGCGAAATTCTACGAGCTCGGCTTCTAAGTCCTTCTTAAAAACCGCGTCGATGCTGTGAAATTCTACCGGTTTAAAATTTAAAATTTCGCGCTCGCGATCGACGACGATCTTAAGCGCGGCGCTTTGGACGCGACCCGCGCTTAAGCCGCGCTGGATCTTTAAATTTAAAAGCGGGCTTAGCTTGTAGCCCACGATGCGATCGAGCAAGCGGCGCGCTTGTTGAGCGTTTACGCTTGCGATATTGAGTTTGCGCGGCGAGCTTAGCGCGTTTGAGATCGCGCTTTTGGTGATCTCGTGAAATACGATGCGCGGCAGCTCCTGCGCCTGCTTGCCGATCGAAGCTGCGATATGATAGGCGATCGCCTCGCCCTCGCGGTCCTCATCCGTCGCGAGGTAAATTTGATCCGCCTTTTTGGCGAGCGTCTTTATCTGCTTTACGATCTGATCGTGATCGGCGCTGATTTCGTATTCGGGCTCGAAGCTTTTATCTTTGATTTTAATGCCGAATTTTTTCTGAGGCAGATCGCGGATATGGCCTTTAGACGCGATTACGTCGTAATTGTCGCCTAAGAAATTTTTGATCGTTTTGGCTTTTGCGGGAGATTCTACGATGATTAAATTTTTCATTGTTTAATCCTTTAGAATTCTAGGCAGCGTGATGCCCTTTTGGCTTTGGTATTTGCCCTTTTTGTCGCAGTAGCTCACCTCGCACGGCTCATCTCCTTGCAGAAACAAAACCTGCGCGATCCCTTCGTTCGCGTAAATTTTTGCAGGCAGCGGCGTGGTGTTGGAAATTTCAATCGTGATGTGCCCTTCAAAGCCCGGCTCAAAAGGCGTTACGTTTACGATGATGCCGCAGCGCGCGTAGGTGCTTTTGCCTAGGCAGATCGCAAGCACGTCGCGCGGCATTTTGAAGTATTCGATAGTGCGCGCTAGCGCGAAGGAGTTCGGCGGCACGATGCAGACGTCGCCCTCAAAGTCCACGACGTTTTTTGCGTCGAAATTTTTAGGATCGACGACCGTTCCGCCGACGTTTGTAAAAATTTTAAATTCGCGCGCCACGCGTATGTCGTATCCGTAGCTGGAAAGTCCGTAGCTAACGACGCCGCGGCCGATATTTTCCTCGCAAAAGGGCGTTATCATATCGTGCTGCTGCGACATCTGTCTGATCCATTTATCGCTTTTCAGTCCCATAAAATTTCCTTAAAATAATCAAAATTTTTCGCGCATTATAGCAGCAAAATAAAATATAATAAAAATTTTATGCTAGAATTTTGCTTAAATTATAAAAATTTTATCACTTTTTAAGGAGCAATTATGGGACTACTCAAGAAATTTGCGTTTATTACGTTTTTTATCGCATCTTCTTTAGCGGCGGCGAAACCTAATATCTATATCTTGGCTACCGGCGGCACTATCGCGGGAAGCAGCTCAAGCGCCACGGAGGGCAACTATACCGCAGGCTCAAAGGGCGTAGAAGATATCTTAGCGACAGTACCGCAGTTGGGGGATTTAGCTACGATTAAAAGTGAGCAAATTTCAAATATCGGCTCGCAGGAGATGAATGATGAAATTTGGCTCAAGCTTGCAAACCGCGTAAGCGAACTGCTTACTAAAAACGATGTCGACGGCGTCGTCATCGTACATGGAACCGATACGATGGAGGAGACGGCGTATTTTTTAAGCCTAGTAGTAAAATCTAAAAAACCGATCGTGTTGGTGGGTGCGATGCGAAACGCAGACTCGATGAGTGCTGATGGACCGCTTAATCTATACAACGCCGTTGCCGTCGCGGCAGATAAAAACGCTCGCGAAAAGGGTGCTCTTGTAGTGATGAACGACGAGATCCACGCCGCGCGCGAGGTTACGAAAACAAATACTACTAACGTTGCGGCTTTTGCCTCGCCGAATTCCGGCAAAATCGGCACCGTAAATTATGGCGTCGTAAATTTTTATATGGCGCCGCTTCGCAAACACACCGTCGCAAGCGAGTTTAATATCAAGGACCTCAAGGCCTTGCCGCGCGTCGATATCATCTATGGACACGCGCAAGACAGCGGCGATTTGGTCGATACAGCGGTGCAAAAGGGCGCTAAGGGCATCGTAGTCGCCGGCATGGGAAACGGAAATTTATACCCCGATACGGAGGCTGCGCTTGCAAAAGCTAGCGAAGCGGGCGTGATAGTCGTGCGCTCAAGCCGCACGGGCAGCGGCTCAACTAGCGTTAGCTCGGAGGTAGACGACGCAAAACTTGGCTTTCTAACCGCAGATAATCTAAATCCGCAAAAGGCGCGCGTACTGCTGATGTTAGCCCTTAGCAAAACGAGCGATAAAGCGAAAATTCAGAGCTTTTTTGCGACACATTAACGCATAGGGCTTCGCGCAGATAGAATTTCGGTGCAAGGCTTTAAAATAAAATTTCAGCGCGAAATTTTAAAAAAAGCAAGGCGCTGGATTTTAATATGAGCTCGGAGGCGAGATTTTAAAGCAAAGCGCGGAATTTTCGCGCTCTGAGCCTGGGCGTAGAATTTCGGTCGTAAAATTAAGCGTTAAATTTTTAAAGGATTTAAAATCATCCTGCGTTCTTGCGGCAAAATTTCGTGCTTTGCCCGCAAAGCCCGAGCTTTAAAATATGCTAGGCAAATCGCACCTTATAAATATTTAAAATCAGTCCGCAAATCCGCCGCAAATTCCGTGCCGCGCCTTTTAAAAGCTCCCTCAAAAATCCATTTAAAGAAACAATTATAAAAATTTAGCTAAAATTTCGCAAATTTTTTCAGGAGAAATTTATGACAAAAGCAGAAATCAAAGAGTTAATGGATTTTTTCGGCGAAAAGCAGGGCATTAACGAGCTAAAAATTAAAGATAAAGATTTTGAGATCGAGATAAAAAAATATGGCCCATGCGGTGGGAGCACGCCTCAGCTCGCCGCACCGGCACCTGCCCCGCAGCTTGCTGCGCCTGCGGTAAATGTGCTCGTGGGTGATAAGCCCGCCTCAAAAGGCGCGATGGATACGATCGACAGCCCGATGGTAGGTACTTTTTATAAAGCGCCAAGTCCCGGTGCGGCAGAGTTCGTAAGCGTAGGTCAGGTCGTGCATAAGGGCGATACGATCGGCATCATCGAAGCGATGAAGATTATGAACGAGATCGAAGCGGAATTCGACTGCCGCATCAAAAAAGCTCTCGTCGAAGACGGACAGCCCGTCGAATACGCTATGGCGCTGTTTGAGGTCGAGAAGCTATGAGGGAGCTTAAGAAAATTCTAATCGCAAATCGCGGCGAGATAGCGCTTAGAGCGCTTCGCACGATCCAAGAGATGGGCAAGCAAGCCATCGTCGTGCACTCCACCGCCGATCAGGACGCGCTTTACGTGAAATACGCCGACGCGTCGGTCTGTATAGGCGGACCGCGCAGTAGCGATAGTTACCTAAATATCCCCGCGATCATCACAGCCTGCGAGCTAACCGAAGCTGACGCGATATTTCCGGGATACGGCTTTTTGAGCGAAAGTCAAAATTTCGTAGAAATTTGCGCTAAGCACGGCATTAAATTTATCGGCCCGAGCGTCGAGGCAATGACTTTAATGAGCGATAAGAGCAAGGCTAAGCAAGTGATGATGCGCGCGGGCATTCCTGTAGTGCCTGGCAGCGACGGTGCGATCGCAAGCGTCGAAGAGGCACGCAAGCTAGCCGCCGAAATCGGCTATCCGGTCATCATTAAAGCCGCAGCCGGTGGCGGTGGGCGCGGAATGCGCGTGGTCGAGCGCGAAGAGGATATCGAAAAGCTCTTTTGGTCGGCAGAGAGCGAAGCGATGAGCGCGTTCGGCGACGGCACGATGTATATGGAAAAATATATCACAAACCCACGCCACATCGAGGTTC
Organism: uncultured Campylobacter sp.; assembly: GCF_938045205.1. Classification (GTDB taxonomy): domain Bacteria; phylum Campylobacterota; class Campylobacteria; order Campylobacterales; family Campylobacteraceae; genus Campylobacter_B. The sequence continues at coordinate 7,679 of NZ_CALIMY010000136.1, read as the reverse complement.
AGGTCTTGGGTGACGAGCACGGACACGTCGTGCATATCGGCGAGCGCGACTGCTCGATGCAGCGCCGCCATCAAAAGCTGATCGAAGAAAGCCCGGCCGTGATCTTGGACGAGCCGACACGAAAGAGCCTGCACGAAACGGCGGTTCGAGCCGCTAAGGCGATCGGATACGCAAGCGCGGGAACGTTTGAGTTTTTATACGATAGCAAGGACAAGAAATTCTATTTCATCGAGATGAATACCCGCTTGCAGGTCGAACACACCGTAAGCGAGATGCGAAGCGGGCTCGATCTGATCGAGTGGATGATCCGTATCGCACAGGGCGAGAAGCTGCTACCTCAAAGCGAGATAAAATTTAGCGGGCATGCGCTTGAGTGCCGCATCACCGCCGAGGACTCCAAAAGCTTTATGCCAAACCCAGGCAAAATCACAAAATACGTCGCTCCGGGCGGCAGAAACGTCCGTATGGATAGCCACGTCTATGAGGGCTACTCGGTGCCGCCTTACTACGACAGCATGATCGGCAAGCTCATCGTTTACGACAAGGACCGCGCGCGTGCGATTGCGAAGATGAAAGTCGCGCTAGATGAGCTCATCATCGGTGGCATAAAATCGACGCGCGATTTTCATCTTAGGATGATGAATAACCCCGATTTCGTGGATAATAACTACGACACAAATTACCTAGCCAAGCATTAAATTTAAAATTCCAAGGGATAAAATTCTCTTGGAATTTTAAAATTTATTTGAAATTCTGCATTTAAAATTCCGCTTGAAATTTTACATTTAAAAATCTACTTGAAATTTTGCTTTAAAATCCCGTCGCGATATGCTTTAAATTTTGCTATTAAATTTACCGCTAAATCTAGATGGTGAGGCGCGAGGCACGCCATTGTTGCCGCTTATATGTTTTACAGCGAGATTAATGCTGGACTCGGTTTAAATTTTACGTTCCGCGACGGTTGAAATTTAGAATACGTGTCTTGGCTACCGCAAATATTCGCTTTTGTCCATGCGGTTTAGCGTTGGTATGCGCCGCCGCGAAAAGTAAATTTCAGCTTTGTTATATAAATTTAATATTAAAATGCCGTACACATAAATTTTTTAAGAAAAGGAGAATTTATGGAGATAAACACTCGGCGTCTTAAAAGCGAGTTCGAGCAGATAAGCCGCTTTGGGGCTTTGGCGGGCGGCGGGCTTACGCGGCTTGCGTTTTCGTGCGAGGATAAAGAGGCGCGCGACTTCCTCATATCGCTACTTCAAAAAGAAAATTTCAAGATCAAAATCGACGATGCGGGCAATATTTTCGCTAAATTTGGAGGCGTTAAAAATCCAGATCTGCCGCCAGTTAGCGCTGGCTCGCATATCGATAGCGTGCCGCAGGGCGGCTTTTACGACGGCACGTTAGGCGTCATGGCTGCTTTGGAGGCGATCCGAGCGGTTCGAGATAGCGGCGAGGAGCTTGCGCGCCCGCTGGAACTCATCGTCTTTGTTTGCGAGGAATCAAGCCGCTTTAAAATGGCGACCGTAGGCAGTAAGATAATCAGCGGCAAGCTCTCGCGGCAGCGGCTAGGCGAGCTAAAGGATGGGGACGGAATTTCGCTATTTGACGCCATGGAGGCTTTCGGGCTAAATCCCACAAATTTAAAAAGCTGCGTCCTGCCAAAATCCAGCTTTCATAGCTATATTGAGCTTCATATTGAGCAGGGACCGGTATTGCAGCGGCGAGGGATCCCAGTGGGCGTCGTCACGGGTATCGCCGCGCCCGTGCGATACGAGCTGCGGATCGAGAGCAGAGCCGATCACAGCGGCGCTACGCCGATGGATATGCGTTGCGATGCCCTAGCTTGCGCTAGCGAGATCGTTTTAAGCGCGGAGAGGATCGCAAAGATGGGCAAAACCACGGTCGCGACGGCGGGCTATGCAAACGCGCTACCCGGCGTGCTAAACGTGATCCCGGGCGCCTGCACGCTAGGGCTTGATATACGCGATATAGACGAGGATGCGCTCAGGGCGGCGGATGATAAAATTTGCGCCGGGATAGATGAAATTTGCGCTCGCAGAGGGTGTAAATTTGAATTAAAAAATCTCATCAAAGATCGCCCCGTAAAGCTAAGCGAAGAGATGATCGCTCTGCTTGAGAACTGCGCCGGCGAGCTTAAAATTCCAAGCCTGAGGCTTCCTAGCGGCGCGGGACACGACGCGATGAATATGACGGAGCTTGCGGATCGCGTGGGGATGCTTTTCGTGCCGTGCAAAGACGGCATCAGCCACAACGTAAATGAGAGTATAAACTGGCACGACGCGTTTGCCGCTACGAAGGTTCTAGCTGCGGCGATGTTAAGCTTAGCCAAAAAATAAAGGAGAAAAAATGGATGCTATCGCACAAAAAGTAGAGGCGCTAAAAAGCGAGATGATCGGGGATCGCAGGTTTTTTCACTCGCATCCCGAGACGGGCTGGTTTACCTTTTTTACGACCGCGGTTATCGCAGATCGTATGCAGCGCTTGGGCTATGAGATAAAGCTCGGTCGCGAAGTGGTGAAAGCTGAAGCGAGGCAGGGCGTAGGCGGCAAGGATGCCTGCGAGAAGGCGAAACAGCGCGCCGAAGGGCTGCTAAATGCAGATCAGATAAAATTTCTTGATGCGATGGAGGATGGGCTAACGGGTCTCGTGGCCGAAATAGACACGGGGCGCGCGGGCAAGACGGTCGCTTTTAGATTTGACATAGACGGCGTAGACGTGACCGAGAGCACGGACGCGGATCACCGCCCTTTTAAGGAAGGCTTTCGCTCCGACATTAGCGGCATCACGCACGCGTGCGGACACGACGGGCATATCACGATGGGGCTTGCTTTGGCAAAGCTGATCGCGCAGAGCCTAGACGATTTTAGCGGTAAATTTAGATTTATATTCCAAACCGCGGAGGAGGGCACCAGAGGCGCCGTAGGCATGGAAGCTGCGGGCGTCACCAAGGGCGTGGATTACTTGCTGGGCGGTCATATCGGCTTTCAGGCAAACACGATGAGAGGCATCATCTGCGGTACCAAAAAGCTACTTGCGACCACTAAATTTGACGTAAGCTTAAAGGGTAAGTCCGCTCACGCCGCGGGCGCGCCGCAAAATGGAGCCAACGCTCTGCTCGCCGCAGCCGAGATGGCGCTTGATATGCACGGCATCACTAGACACGCAGACGGCGTCACGCGTATCAACGTCGGTGTGCTGCGCGCAGGCGAAGGACGCAACGTCATCGCGCCTAACGGCTACCTTGCGTGCGAGACGCGCGGCGAGAGCACGGAGCTGAATGAGTTTATGAAGGCCAAGTGCATGGACATAGTGGAGGGCGTTTCTAAAATTTACGGCGTCAGCTACGACGTGCAGGTTACGGGCGGCACCGCGGGCGGCGATAGCGACGAGGATAGCACGCAGCTTTACGAGGATGCGGCGAAGGCATCGCCGTTTATCGACGATGATAAAATCGTAAGGGAGCTAAGCTTCGGCGCGTGCGAAGATTTCGCGCATTTTATGCGCTCGGTGCAAGATGCGGGCGGCAAGAGCGGATATCTGATGATAGGTACGACGCTTGCGGCGGGACATCACAACGCCAAATTCGACTTCGACGAGGACTCGCTGCTTGCAGGAGTGGACGTTTATCTGCGCTGCGCGTATAAGCTAAACGGCAAAATTTAAGGAAAGCGGCATGAAAAGAGCACTACTTCTAAGCGCTTCCAGTTACAAAGACAGCGGCTATCTGAACCACTGCAAGGGGTGGATCAAGGAATTTTTAGGAGATCTTTGGGAGGATGAAATTTTATTCATTCCGTTTGCGGGCGTTAGGCGCACGAACGAGCAATACGAGCAGAAGGTCGCGGACTGCTTGGAGAGTAACAATATCAGATCGATCCACCGCTTTTCCGATATGAAAGCCGCCGTTAAAAATGCCAAATCGATCTGCATCGGCGGCGGCAATACCTTCGTGCTGCTAAATGAGCTTTATAAATTTGATCTCTTAGGCGCGATCAAAGAGGCCGTGGATAGCGGTACGCCGTATTTCGGCTGGTCTGCGGGCGCAAATGTCGCGGGCAAGACGATGATGACTACCAATGATATGCCGATCGTCTTCCCGCCCTCGCCGGTAGCTCTGGGGATCTTTCCGCACCAGATCAATCCGCACTTCATAAGCGGTAAAATTTCAAACCACAACGGCGAGAGCAGGGAGGAGCGGTTGGAGGAGTTTTTGATCGTCAATCAAAACGACAGCGTCTATGCTATGCCCGAGGGTAGCGCGTTTTTGATAAACGGAAACGAGTGCGAGGTGATGGGGCATGCGGACGTGCTGAAATTCGAGCATAAAAAAGAGATCTCGCGCATCGCCGTGGGAAGTAAATTTAAAATTTAAAAGGAGTTATCGTGCAGACACTTAGGCTATTTTTGGCGCTTGCGGGTATCGTCGCAGTCGTCGCTTTACTAATCATGAAGAAGGATACCAAAACCGTGCTTATCGGCGTGGGTTTGGTGCTGTGCGTGCTTTGTCTAAAGCCGCTAGACGGGCTAAACGCCTTTACCTCGTATATGACTAAAGCAGGTCTTATTAAGGCGATCTGCGCCAGCATGGGTTTTGCCTTCGTGATGAAATTTACCGGCTGCGATCGCGCACTTGTAAATTTACTAACCAGACCCCTCGGCAATATCGGATTTTTATTAATCCCTATCGTCGTGGCGCTTACGTATTTCATAAATATCGCTATCCCCTCCGCTGCGGGTTGCTCCGCTGCGGTAGGCGCTACGCTGATCCCCGTGATGATGGCTGCGGGCGTTAAGCCCGAGATGGCGGGAGCTGCGGTATTTGCGGGAACTTTCGGTAGCGTTTTAAGCCCGGGCTCGGCGCACAACGTATTTGTAGCCGATATGGTAAAGGCGCACAACCCATCTTACACGGTTCAAGACGTTATCGGAGTGCAGTTTTATAGCGCGATTACCGCTTTGATCGTAGTTTTGATCGTAATGAGTATAACGGCGATAGTTTGCAAAGACTACACCAAGGGGGTGAATTATCTCGCACAAAAGGAGGGCGGCGCAAATTCCGTTGCGTCAAATTCAGCCGACGGTTCAAATTTAGACACGCAACCTCAAAAGATAAACGTCTTATACGCGCTTATGCCGTTAGTGCCGCTAGTGATCTTGGTAATCGGCGGCACGAGTCTAAATCAGGTCTCTTTCCTAAAATGGACGAAGATGGGCGTCGCCGAAGCGATGCTACTGGGCGCTATCCTCACCATCGCCGTTACCCTAACCGATCCTCAAAAAATTACGAAGGAATTTTTCAAAGGAATGGGTAGTGCGTATGCCGATATCATAGGTATCATCATCGCAGCAGGCGTCTTCGTCGCGGGGCTTAGTGCGTGCGGAGCGATCGATTTCGTAATCGAGTGGCTTAAAAACGAGCAGGGCTACGTAAAATTCGGCGGAACCTTCGTGCCGTTTTTTATGGGCGTCGTAACGGGCTCTGGAGATGCGGCGTCGATGGCGTTTAACACCGCCGTGACAGTGCATGCGGATGCGCTGGGCTTTGAACAAGACAAACTCGGTATGGCGGTTGCGATAAGCGGCGCGCTAGGCAGGAGCGCATCGCCGATCGCGGGCGCTTGCATCGTTTGCGCGGGACTTGCGATGGTAAGCCCTATTCAAATCGCTAAAAGAACGGCTTTAGGGATGTTTCTATCCGTCTGCGTCATCGCATTTTTCATTTTGTAAAAAGGCTTATTTGTGGATATCGTGCAGAGGTTTTTAAACTACACCAAGATCAACACTACCACGAATAGGGTCGCGGGCGCTGCTGGCATAATGCCCTCAAATCCTAAGGAACTCGAGCTTGCAGGCCTCATAAAAAGCGAGCTCGAAGCTCTTGGCATCGAAAATATCAGCCTTAACGAGAAGTCGATTTTAATCGCTAAAATTCCCTCAAATTTAGACACGCCCGCTGCGAGAGTAGCTTTTTTTGCTCACCTTGATACCAGTGCCGAGCAGACGAATGATACCAAAGCTCAGATCGTAAGATACGAAGGCGGCGATATTTGCCTGAATAAAGAGCTAGAGATCTATCTTAAAGAGAGTGAAAATGAGGAGCTGCGAGATTATAAAGGAGATGAGATTATCGTAACGGACGGCACCAGCTTGCTAGGCGCCGACGATAAGGCGGCGATCGCCGCGATCGTAAATGCACTGGAATTTTTCGTCCAAAATCCGCAGATCAAGCACGGCGAGATAATCGCTTGCTTCGTACCGGACGAGGAGCAGGGCTTGCGGGGCGCAAAGGCACGGATGTAAGCGAGATAGGCGCGGATTTTGGCTACTGCCTTGATTGCTGCGGCATCGGCGAGTTTATCTACGAGAATTGGAACGCGGGCGATTGCGTCGTTACCTTCAAGGGTCAGTCCGCTCATCCGATGAACGCCAAAGGCAAGCTCGTAAATTCCTTACTTTTGGCGCATAAGTTTATCTCGCTGTTGCCCGCGGGTGAGGCGCCCGAATACACAGAGGGCAGGGAAGGCTATTTTTGGGTTAAGGAGCTTAGCGGCAACAGCGCAAAGACCGTCCTAAAGATCGACGTGAGGGAATTTGACGAGAAAAGATATGAGCAGCGTATGGAATTTTTACAAAAGACGGCGGACGGGCTTCGCGCGATCTGGGGCGATCGGATCGAAATTCCGCTAAACGACCGCTATAAAAACGTCTATAACTTTTTGAAAAACGACGAGGCACCTGCAATTCGATTTGCGAAGCAAGCTTTTAAAAACTTAAATATCGAGCCCAAGATCAAGCCTATGCGAGGCGGCTACGACGGCGCCGTCATCTCCGCAAAGGGGCTGCCGTGCCCGAACCTCTTTACCGGCGGGCATAATTTCCACTCGATCTACGAATACCTGCCCGTAGGCTCTTTAAAAGCGGCGAGCGAGGTGGTTAAGCGGATCATAATGCTGGCGGCGGCGCGAGCTTAGCTAAGGCGCTTTCTACTCCGCGCGCAGATTTGGCTTTAAATTTAATTCGTTCATTCCGCCGCGAAATTTTACCCTGCAGGGCGGAATTTTATCTAGCGGACGAAATTTTGCCGAGCAAAGCGGAATTTTGCTTTACTAAGCGGAATTTCACGCGGCTATGAAATTTTGCTTTGCTCTACCGAACGCGCGGTTTAGCGAGATCAAAAATGCGCGTTGTAAAATTTTGCCGCATCCTGTGCTTTACAGCCCGCTTATTGTCGTGCCCTTAATGCTATTCGCAGACGGCGCGACCGCGCATTTTTGCAGCCTACACGACAAGCTGCGGTGAATTTTATATTTCGACGATTTAGATGGCTAGCAGACACGCCGTATCGGCCGGCAAAATTTTATCCCCGCAGCAGGCAGAGCGGACGTTTTTAGCGCAAGTGAGATCAGCCTTTAGGAACTAGACGGCGTCGCAATAGCGCTTAAAAAGGCACGGAATTTCTTTAAATTAAAATTTTGCCGTAATGCTCGGCTCGCGCTGAATTATCTATAAACTGCACAGGCTAAATTTAACGCTTCGTGTAAAATTTTATCGCGACTTTCTTTATTTCAAAGGCGCAGTTCAAGCCCGAAACGAGGCTCGAATTTTAAAATTTAGCCCAAAAACCTAGCTTGGTTTTAATTTAAAATTTTTTACCT
>NZ_CALIMY010000135.1 GCF_938045205.1 uncultured Campylobacter sp. | reverse complement strand
GAAGCGGTAGCTAAATTTACCGCTCTTACTCTCGCCGCGTACCGCAGGACGATACGGCATCAGCACGGTATCGGGCATATGAGCTTCAGCGGAAGCGTCTAAAATAGCGATTTTAGCGCCATTTTCTACTATATCAAGCACGCTAGCGACCAAATACCCGCACTCCCAGCCGACCGCTTCGCCGGGCTCGAGATAAATTTCGACCTCGTATTTTTCGCGAAATTTTTTGATCAGCTCTATCAGCAGCTCCACGTCGTAGCCTGCACGCGTGATATGATGCCCGCCGCCGAAATTTAGCCACTTTAGGGCTCTAAAATACTTGCCGAATTTCGCCTCAAAAACCTCGAGCACCCGCTCTAGGCTCTGAGCGCTCTCTTCGCACAGCGCGTGAAAATGCAGCCCCGAGATGCCGCGCAAAAAATCGCCGTCTTGCAAGATCGCCCGCTGCAGCGCCTCAAGGCTCATCCCGAGCCTGCTAAAGCTGCCGCACGGATTGTAAGCGTCTTTGGGCGCGAAGGAGGTTTGCGGATTTAGCCGCAGTCCGCACGACGCTCCCGCAGCAAGCGCCTTTGCGCGGTATTTTTGCCACTGCGCGGCGCTATTGAATACGACGTGATTTGAAATTTTTAAAATTTCGTCCAAATCATCCTCTTTGAACGCTGGCGAGTATGTGTGGATTTCGCCGTTTTTAATAAATTCCGCGGCAAATTTCGCCTCGTGCAGGCCGCTGCAAGTAGCGCCCCAGAGGTATCTGTCAACGTAAGGCATCGCGAAACTAAACGCAAAGCCTTTTAGCGCGCATAGAATTTTTGCGCCGCTTCGCTCGCCTACGCCGCGTAAAATTTCTAAATTTTTTACCAGTTTTTGCTCCTCGCACACGTAAGCTGGAGTTGAAATTTCATCGATTTTCATCGTTTTCCCTCATTAAATTTTTACGCAATTATATAAAATTTTATAAATTTTTGGTTAAAATCGCCCAATCTTTAAAAAAGGACAAAAATGGTAGAGATAGAATTTTTAGGGCCGATCGGGCGCGAGCCCCTGCGCCTAAACGCAAACTCCTTGCAAGAGGTAAAAGCGGAGCTGCAAAAGGACGAAGGCTTGCGAGAGTGGCTCTCAAACTGCGCTGTAGCGGTAAATGATAAGATGATTTATGATGCGAATTTCGCGCTCAAATCCGGCGATCGCGTAAGCCTTCTGCCTCCCGTTTGCGGCGGCTAAGCTTAGGAGGCGGCGATGAGCGAGGCTAAATTTAACCAAGAAATTTTAAGCGGGACTAAGCCCGAAATTTATGAGGGCGGCTTGGACGTAGATGCGATTTTATCGCGCTGGTACGCTAAATTTAAAGACGCAAATTGCGGCGCGTTCATCACCTTCGTAGGTATCGTGCGCGAAGAGGGCGGCATCTGCGCGCTGAGCTTCGATATATACGAGCCGATTTTGCGGACTTGGTTTGAAGCGTGGCAGCAAAAGGCTGCGGCACAGGGCGCATTCGTTCTTTTTGCACATGCAAACGGGGATGTGCCGATCCACGAAAGCTCCTACGTAGCAGGCGTCGTAAGCCCGCAGCGCAAGGTAGCTCTGGCGCTAATAAACGAGTTTGTGGAGGATTTCAAGGCGGCCGCGCCGATCTGGAAATACGACGTAAAGGGCGGTAAAATCGAAGGCGGCAAAGTAGTAGGCGGGAAGAGGATCTACGCGGCGGATCGTTCGCAGAGGGTAAAAGGCGCAGGGCTTTTGGGTTAAATTTAAAAGCACGCGCCGTTTTAGCCCCACAGGCCTGCTTCGATTCAATTAAATTTAATCAAAACGGCGATTGCGCCGACAAGCAAAATTCCGCTTAGAAAATACTGCAGAATTTCAAAATAAAGATTTTGTGTAAATTTAGCGGCTGAGGCTAAATTTAAAGATCAAAATTTACTCTAATCCTGCCCCTGCACTCCGATAAGTATGGTCGAGCGAGGATTAAAATTTTAAGTCTAAATTTATAGCAAATTAATCAATCCAGTCGATGCGCTGCACAGCAAATAAAATGGCGCTATAATCATCTTGTAAACCCGCGTGGCGTAAAATAAAATTTAAACCCAATTTCGCGCGCCGTATCCGTGAGCACAAATGAAACGCAGTACGATAAAATTTTAAAATTTCATCGCAAATATAACCATCTCTGCCAAACGGCGACTAAAATTTAAACACACTCTTGGCTTCAGCGATGCGCTCGCCAAGGCTCGTAGCGGTATCTTCACCGCTTGACGCGCACCTAAAGATCGGCTCAAGCACCTCGGCAAAAAAGCCGTTTAGCCCCTCCTGCATGATCTGCGCGCCACTTTGATAGCGCGCAAGTCCCATAAATATGCCATGTCCGATCGCGCCGAGGCCCTTTACCTCATCGGCGATAAATTTATTCAGCGCCTTGCAAACCGCAACGACCGCGCTTGCATTTACGATCTCGCGATCTCTTAAATAATCCTCAAGCGCGCCGTAATCGCACTCGCATCTGATCCATCTAAACGCCTTTGCAATCGACGGCGAAACGCATTTGTGCTCATTTAAAGTGCATAGGACGTATAAATTTTTAGGCACCGCAAAATATGAGCGACCGTCCTTCAAAACGACGCTGGCGCGCGCTTTCTCGCCCTCTTCAAAGCCGTCGATTACGTGAGAGTTTTTCGTGCGGATCAGTGAAAGCTCATCATTCTCGTCGTAGCGACGATCCAAAAGCACCGCGGCTTCGCCAAAAATTTTATCCAAGCTCGCAGCACTTGCATTGTCGATCAGAAAATAATACTCACCCTTCGGATCGTTTAGCGCCTCTTTGCAAAGAACCTTAAACTCGCCGTCGATGAAACTTTCGCCGTAAAATCCGTCTATAAAATCGCGGTATTCAAAGCCTTCGTGCAGGCAAACGTAGCGAAAATTTTTCGCCGCAAGCTTCTTTTCGGCGATCAAAGACCGCAGCCTGCGGGTCTTGCCGGTGCCGATCGCTCCGTAAAAGATCGTATTTTTTGCGACCTCTTCACTTTTGTAGTTTTTGACGTATTCAAAAAATAGCGAGGAATACACGATCCTAGCCGCACCCACGACATCCTGCGGATATGGGGTAAATTCCGCGATAAATCGCGAACTTACTTCGTAAAATTCTTCAAAAATTTCAACCTTTTCGTCATAGAGCAAGGATAAAATTTGCGCGGTTTCATCGCGATAAACGAGAGTCGGAAACTCATCGTTGCACTGCGCAAATATGCTAGCTAGCAGATAGAGCTTCTCGCGCGAAATTTGTGCGAAATCGCCGCCCTCGGTAAGTCCTAAATTTAGCATACCGTCGTCGCTTAGGTAGCTGTCGATCAGATAGAAATTGTCGGCATTTATCGCGGATTTTAAAAATTCCATCAATACGAAGGGCTGATTATGCAGCGCGACGTCGAAAAAATCGATCGCCAAAGCGCTGTCCACCGCCGTAAGAAGTCTGTAAAGCTCGTCGTAGAAATTGACTAGCTTTTGTTTAAAAATATCGCGCGCGGTGCGTTCCTGCGAATAACTATTGAAATTTTTGACGATATTTTCGATAAAAACATAAAGCGAGACGATGTTTTTATCCTCGCCGCTAAGCACGCTATCTACGCTTTTTACGGCATTTTTAGGAAACAGCTCCTTTTTGCCGACGATGCGGTCTTTGAAAGCGAAATCATAATAAAACGCGCTGATATTGGAATCAAAAAACTGATCCATAAAGAAATACTCGGCGTGCGCGAACTTCTCGCCCAAAGATAAAATTTTGCAGCTTCTAAGATTGCCGTCACTGAGATTTATATACAGAGTTTGCAAAAACTCGTTCTCGGTCTCATCAAAGCTTACGAGGCAGCGCTTTATCTCGCCTAAATACTTTGAAATCGCGGTTTGTTTTTTAAGCCAGAATTGGTTTTTGTTGTGATTTTTCCAGCTGGCGACCAGCGACTCTATCTTTTCCTTGCTAAAATCTTGCATGACTCATCCTTGAAAGATTAAAAATTGTGTATTGTACTTGAATTTAAATAAATAATTAATAAAACTCTGATCTTGCGACGGAGCGCGAAATACAAAATTTATTAAATTTACGCGCCGAGGACAGTAGGAAATTTTAAAATTTACTGCGCGCTAGATCTATCCGCGACCCTGCACCAGCGGGACGAACTCGCAGGCGCCAAGCTCCTCTTCTTTGATCTCGCTTGGCGAAATTTTACTAAATCTAACGATCTTTTGCGAGCCGCCTCTATTCATCGGAGCAACCAAAATTCCGCCGATTGCCAGCTGCGCAAACAGCCGTTCGTCGATCCGCTCGGCGCACGCGGAGAGCAATATCCTATCGAAAGGGGCGAAATTTTTCCACCCCGCGTTGCCGTCGTCGTGACGCAGGCTGATGTTTGAAATCCCAAGATTCGCAAAGTGCCTTTTCGCCTCGCCCACCAGCCGCTCGACGCGCTCGACGGCAAAGACGCGATGAACCATCCTGCTTAAAATCGCCGCTTGATAACCGCTGCCGCAGCCGATCTCTAAAATTTTCTCGACCTTCGGATCCACGCTTAGCGCCATCGTCATGCGCGCGACCGTCAGCGGCGAGCTGATCCACTGGCTGGCTAAAATGGGTTGCGCGTTAAGGCTGAAAGCGTGCGCGCCGAGCGGGGCGAACTCGCTTCTAGCGACGCTGCAAAACGCCTCAAAAAGCGCAGGATTTAAACTCACCTGCTCGGCGATGTCGTTCGCCATCTTTTCGCAGCGAAGTCGCTCTAGCGAGACCATGGCGCGCTCCAGCCTGCCCCAGCGCTAAATTTAAAGCCGCGAAAGCTTTTGCTCTGTTTAAATCTGAGGCTGATAAAATTTTTAAAAATGTCTTCAAAGTGCTTACGCTGTATCGAAAGAGCATGAACTGCGTTTTTTGGATACATAGCGCGGCTAAATTTTAAAAATTTTGCAGGTAATACACCTTTTGCGCTCATCGCACGTCCGTACCGCGCCGGACAAGTATCTGCAAAATATCCATGTCGCGATACGGCGGAACAAAATTTCAAACCGCAAAATCCGCTAAAAATCATCGAAACTCAAACTTCCTTTGCTGTAGTTCGTGACCTTGCTCTCGAAAAAGTTGCTCTTCTGATCGTTAAATTTAGAAAAATCATCGACCCATTTTATCGGATGTTTTGCGCCGTATCGCTTCTCAAGCCCGATGGCAAGCAGGCGCTGATCGACCAGGTAGTGGATGTATTCTTCGATGATGTCGTCCGTAAAGCCCATGATTTGGTTATCCGTGATGTATTTGCCCCAATCGATCTCTAAGTTTCCCGCCGTCTCGAACATCTCGTAAATTTTATCCACGTTGCGCTTGTTAAACAGATCGGCGCGCTCTTTGCGAACGGAATTTATCATGTTTTGAAAGAGCAGAAGATGCGTGATCTCGTCGCGCTGTATGAAGCGGATCATCTGCGCGCTGCCTAGCATCTTGCCCGCGCGCGCAAGCGCATAGATCGACGTAAAGCCGCTATAGAAGTAGATCCCCTCTAAAATTTGATTCGCCACCATCGCTAGCAGCAGTTTATCGTCGCTAACCTCGCCCGCAAGCTCCTCATAGACGCTTGAGATGTAGTCGTTTTTCCTGCGGAGCATATCGTCGTGCTTCTCCATCTCGTAAATCAGATCGGTATTTTCACAGATCGCCTCGACCATGACGGCGTAGGATTTGCTGTGGTTGGCCTCCTCGTAGGCTTGGCGCGCGAGCACGGCGTTGATCTCCGGCGCCGTGATGTAGGGGTTGATATTATCGGCGAGATTGTTGGTCTGAAAGCTATCCATCGATATCAGCTGGCTCCACACGAGATCGTACATCCGCTTCTCGGCGCTTGTGAGATTGAAGTTATAATCGCGCACATCGTCGGTAGTATCGACCTCTTTGGGAAACCAGGTGTTGGCCTCCATCAGATCCCAAAGCTTCAGCGCCCATTGATATTTTGCCTTGGTAAAATTTAAAATTCCCTGCGGATTGCCGCCAAAGATCTTGCGATCGGTAAGGGTCTCGTCGGAGAAGGGGTTGTAGATTTTTTTCCTATCCATTTTTTGCCTTTTTAAAAATTTCGGCGTATTTTAGCCAAAGCAAGCTAAATTTACCTTTTGTTTTGAAGCGGCCTAGCTGCACGGCGTGAAATTTTACGGGGAGCTAAATCTGCACGGTATAAAATTTAAAGCGCTTGATAAAATAAAATTTTACGCCGCAGGCGGAGCGAAATTTAAACATAGCAAGCGGCGGCAAGGCAAATTTTAAAGCTTTCGACGGAACGAAATTTTATCGCAGCTCAATATACGCCGGACAATGCGCGCGCTAAATTAAAATTTCATCGCGTTCATCGCGACAAGATGCTCGTGGCAGCGCAAATTTAATCAAAATTTCGAAGTTCGATCTTTAGATCGGTACGGATTTTGCTCGGATCAAAGCTCGCAAGCGGCGCGCTTAAATTGCCGAAATTATCGCCGGTGGGTAGAAAGTTTTGCAGATAATAAACGCCGCGGTAGCCCTCACTGTATAGAATTTGCGCCATCCGCTCGATCTTAGCTTCATTTAAAAAATCCGCATGCACGGTCGTGCGCACCTCAAATTTAAAATTTCGCCGCAGCAAAAGCCTAAGAGTTTGTAGAAATTTATCATATAAACTTGATTTCGTGATGAGTTCAAAATCCTGCCGCGGCGCCTTAAAATCAAGCGCGATATAATCGATCAGCCCTAAGCTTAGCGCCTCTTCGATCTTTTGCGGATTCGAGCCGTTGGTATCTACTTTGAGCAAAAAGCCGCGCCGCTTAACTTCATGTGCCAGCGGGATAAAATCGCTCGCACAGGTGCATTCGCCGCCGCTAAATACGATGCCCTGAAGCTTGCCCGCGCGCGCATCCAAAAAGCGCAGAAACTCTTCGTTTGAAATTTTACCATGAGAAGTAACTATTTGTGGGTTGTAGCAGTATATGCAGCGCATATTGCAGCCGCAAAACCACGCAATCGCGGCGATGTGATCAGCAAAATCAAGCATCGTAAACGGCGTGATCTCGTAAATCTGCGCGTTACGCAGGTTTAAGGCTTGCGGCGGCTTCGTATGCGTTTGTTGCATTTGGCCGATAGCGGCGACTAGGCGATCTGCTTTTTGTCTTTTTTCTCTTCAAAAAAGACGCGCTCTTTGTGTTCGCCCTTCTTTCCGATATTAAAGCTCTCTACTGGGCGCAAATAGCCCATCACTCTTGTGTAAACGACGCATTTTGTGCGTTTTGCTTCTAACTCTTTTGGAAATTCCATTCTCCATCCTTTCATTAAGATTAAAATTTAAATCGCTATTTAGGCGCCCTTGCTCTGCTTGGCTTTGTATTCCGCGAGCAGCTCCTCGTCGCATTTCGGGCAGTATTCATGCTCGCCGCTGATGTAGCCGTGCTTATGGCAGACGCTGAAAATCGGCGTGATCGTGATATAAGGAAGCTTATAGTTTTGCACTACGCTTTTTACGAGCTGTTTGCATGCCTGAGCCGAGCTTATGCGCTCCTTCATATACAGATGCAGCACCGTGCCGCCGGTATAGGAGCTTTGCAGCTCGTCCTGCATCGCCAGCGCCTCGAACGGATCGCTTCCGAAATTTGCAGGAAGCTGCGTAGAGTTGGTGTAGTATATGTTTTTATCAAATCCCGCTTGGATGATATCTGCGTAGCGCTTCTTATCCTCTTTGGCGAAGCGATACGTAGTGCCTTCGGCAGGCGTGGCTTCGAGATTGTATAGGTTGCCCGTCTGCTCCTGAAACGAGCGGATCTTCTCGCGCAGATAATCGACCATTTTAAGGGCAAATTTACGCCCGAATTCCGTCGTAATATCTTCTTTGTTACCGCTGAAATTTCGAATCATCTCGTTTGCGCCGTTAATACCTATAGTGCTGAAATGGTTGTTAAAGCCCGGCAGATAGCGCTTCGTGTATGGATACAAGCCGCGCTCAAACATCTCGGTAACGAATTTTCGCTTCTTCTCAAGCGTCGATTTTGCAAGCTCTAAAAGCTCGTCTAGCCTCGCATACAGCGCCTCTTCGTTATTTTTATATAGATAGCCTAGGCGGGCTAAATTTATCGTTACGACGCCGATGCTTCCCGTCATCTCCGCGCTTCCGAAAAGTCCTCCGCCGCGCTTAAGAAGCTCGCGCAGATCAAGCTGCAAGCGGCAGCACATCGAGCGCACGGCGCCAGGCTTATACGCCTTTGGATTGGGTACGCGCTCGCCCTTTTCGTTCGTGATATATTGCGAGCCGATAAAATTTTGAAAATAGCTAGAACCTACCTTAGCGGTGTTTTCAAACACCGCGTCGGCCGCAGGAGTATCCCAATCAAACTCCTCCGTTAAATTTACCGTAGGAATCGGGAAGGTAAACGGCTGACCACACTTATCGCCCGTCGTTAAAACCTCGTAAAATGCTATCACGATGCGGTTCATCTCAGGCTCGAAATCGCCGTAAGTCATCGCTTCAAGCGAGTCCTTGCCGCGCCTTTTAGCCTCGGCCAAAAGCTCCTCGTCGTGTAAATTTTTAAACAGATGCTCGTTATTATGCGTAGGAATCTGCGTCTTTAGATCGTCCGGGCAGGTCATATCGATGGTGACGTTGGTAAATGGGCTCTGACCCCAACGCGCTGGAACGTTTAGGTTAAACACGAAGCTCGTGATCGCCTTTTTGACCTCATCGTCGCTTAATTTGTCGCGGAAAACGTATGGCGCCAGATAGGTGTCAAAGCTGCTAAACGCCTGTGCGCCCGCCCATTCGCTTTGGAAAATTCCAAGGAAATTTGCCATCTGATACAGCGCTTCGCGGAAATGCTTCGGCGCCTTGCTCTCGACGCGACCGCGCACGCCGTTAAAGCCCTCGTTTAGAAGCACGCGCAAGCTCCAGCCCGCGCAATACGCCGTAAGGCAGTCCAGATCGTGGATATGATAGTCGCCGTTTCGGTGTGCCGCGCCCTCCTCTCGAGAGTAAATTTTATCGAGCCAGTAGTTTGCGATGACCTTGCCGGCGGTGTTATTGATAAGGCCTGCGTTTGAGTAGCTGGTATTGGAATTTGCTAAAATTCGCCAATCCTGCTTGCTGATGTATTCATTGACCGTCTGGGTGCAGTTGATATAGGTCGTATCCTCCTCAAGCCCCAAAATATGCTCGCGCTGCATCTTGTGCGTGTGTCGGTAGATCATAAAGCTTTTCAAAACGTCGAAATCGCCCGCTTCGAAGAGTTTTTTCTCGATGAGATCCTGAATATCTTCGACGCTTAATTTATCTTTAAAAACGATCGCGCCCATTACGTTATCGAAGACTTTTTCGTCAAACTCGCTACCCGCGCTTTTGTAGGCTTTTTTGATAGCATCTTTTATTTTGTAGGATTGAAATTCTTGAAAACTTCCGTCTCTTTTAATGATTTTTTTCATAAGCACCCCGAGAATTTTCTGAATAAATTGGCAGAAAGTATATCAAGGAATCTTTAACTCAAAATTAAAGGAACGAGCGGAATATCCGTTACAAATTTTGCTTATAAAAAACGAAATTTAACCAAATCTCGCTATAATCGCGAGGTTTATTTTATAAAATTTGGAAATGCTATGAAAAATTTTAAAATAAGTTTTTTCGTGATCTTGCTGTGTGCCTTTTTAGCGGGCTGCGCTGCGCTTAAAGGCTCTAAAAGCACGGATAATTCGGCGCTTACCGAAGACATAGATCACGCAGGATATCCAAACGCATATCTGGAGCGCATTGCAGGCGAAAGCATCGCTGATCTGCTCTCGAAGCGCATAGTCGGCAAAAAAGGCGGTAGATTCAGCGTCGTCGGCATCGAGCCACTGGACGGGACGAACGCGCACGGCGTAGATGCGGAATTTTTAAGCAAAAAAATTAGAATTTCGCTGCTGCATTCAGGCAAAGCGGTCGTCACAGACGCTCCAAGTAAAGATGAACTCGTATTTAGCAACGATGGCGTAAGCCGTGGCTATCACGCCGTAGAAAGCGGCTCGATCTACGCGCCGGATTACATCTTGGTAGGTAAAATTTTACCGCAAAGTCCCGCTGCGACAAACGACGGTAAGGCAGGATCTAAAAAAGCAAAAAGCTTAAATTCTGCAGCTAAAAATTCTACCGCGCAAGCAAGCGAAAGCCTACTTTTAGAGCTTTCGATGATAGATACTCGCAACAACAAAAGCGTGTGGAAATATAAAAAAGCGCTTCAAAAGCAAATTTAAGGAATTTTTCGCTAAACTCACGGTTCATTTTTTTGAAAGGCGGTGAGGAAAGTGCCTGGAGTAAAGGTATATCCGAACGAATCATTTGACGAAGCTTACAGACGCTTTAAAAAGCAGACCGATCGTAACCTAGTCGTTACCGAGGTTCGCGCAAGACGATTTTTTGAGCCGATGACGGAAGTCCGCAAAAAGCAAAAAATTTCAGCTCGCAAAAAGATGCTTAAACGTCTTTACACGCTACGTCGCTACGAGTCACGCTTGTAGCGGTTTGCGCGGATTTGTAAATTTTAAATTTGCAGATCTGCGCGAAATTTTATCTCACATCTTTTTTAAATTTACAGCCCGTTTAAAATTTATCCACCACGTCAGCGCCGAAATTCCGATCTAAATTTTAAAATTTATCTAATTAAATTGACCCGCCTTTTTGCGGCGCCTGCTTTATACAACATATCTGCCGGCGCGCCGCTAAATTTTGAAATTTATTTTTACCTATTCGTTTTTTAGATATACTTTTGTTAAATTTTAAAGGAGCAACCATGGACTTAAACGACTACCTCCACACTCAAGGACAGCAGCCCTCAAACCCGCAAGAAAAAGAAGTAGCACTTATCAAATACACCTTCATCGCGGCTTGCGCCTTAAAAGCTATAGCTGAACTGGTGCTATTGCTATTAGGAATTTACGGCGGATTGGGAGTGCTACTAAGCGCAGCGGCATTCGTGCTTTTTATCTTTAGCATTTATAATATCTCTAAGCTTACCGCAAGCCGCAGCCTTTTGCGTAACGCAGCTATCGCCTTTGTAGCAATATTTATAGGCGTATTGCTATTTATATTTTTAGCGGGCGGCATCATCGCTCAAATACTACTTGCATTGGGATTCATCGCATCGTTTCTGTTTTTTTATAGATTTTATCAGGAGCTTGCCGATACTAGTGGAGTTGCGATATTTTCATATTGCTTTATCGCGCTTGTACTTGCAGCTATTGCAAATGCGTTTTTGGCACGTTTTTCGCTGCCTGCTACGGTGCTACTAAGCTTAGCGGCTCTTGCGCTTAACGCTTTTGCTATATTCAGCGTAGAGGGCTTTTCTCGTTCGTATTATTCTTATGATCTTAGAGGCAAGAGATAAATTTTGATTGCTTGATCGGTTGTGGAAAGACCAGCAAAGAGCTAAATTTTTAAAATTTAAAATCAAGGAGCAAGCCGTGGTCTATTTCAAACACATATTTCTCGCGCTGTTTTGCGGGGCGCTGTTTTGCGGCGTACTTTACGGCGAAAATCAAAACAAAATTTCAAAGCAAAATTTTAAATCTGACTTTATCTGGGGCGTTACGATCGACGACGGCTGGTACGATGACGCGCAAGACGCCTCGGGCGCGAAGCTGCAAAGCATCGTGCGCGCCCTGCAAGCCTTACCCGTAAAGCCGACCGTGCGCGTCGTGATGTCAAAAGAAATTAGCCCGCGCGAGTATGAGCCTCTTTTTAGGCGGCTTAGCGAGGTTTCGTACGTGATGGCCTGCCCCGTGGACTCCTACGAGATGAGCTCGTACAAAAGCGTGAAAAGCTACGAAAAGAGGTTCGCGGATGCCTTTGCCGCGCTCGCGCCCTACGTGCAGATCTGGGAGATCGGCAACGAAATAAACGGCGAAGGCTGGCTGGGGGACGATGCGAATTTTATCGCCGCTAAGATGATCGCGGCCTTCGAGCTCATCCACAAAAAAGGCGCCAAGACGGCGCTTACGGCGTATTATACGCCGAGCGGAGCGCAGAAAACACAGATGCGCGAGTGGCTGCAAAAATTCGTGCCGCAGGATATGAAAGAGGGGCTGGATTATCTTTTCTTAAGCTACTACGAGGACGATAACGAGGGCTTTGCGCCTGATTGGAGCGAAATTTTTACCGATCTGCAAAGCGCCTTCCCCGCTTCGAAACTCGGTATCGGCGAGTGCGGAAACACGGCGTCGGGCGCTACGCAAGCGAGCAAAAAGGCGATGATAAGGCGGTATTATACGATGCCGCACTACGCGAGAAATTACGTGGGCGGGTATTTTTGGTGGTATTTCGTGCAAGACTGCGTAAGCGGGGCGGGACCCGGCGCTTCAAACGGCAAAAGTCGCAGCGCACGCAATAAAGTGAAAGCCATGGACGAGCTACTAAAAAGTCTTAGCGAAGCTATAAATGAAGCTCGTCGCGATAAAAATTAAATTTATAAAGACCAAATTTAACCATTCAGGTCCGCAAGCTCAAATTTAAGGTAATGCAAACTCGCTTTAATATAGAATTCTTTTCAATAAAATTTTAAACGAAGGGGCGCAAAATGAAAATCCTACTGATCCTGGCAAATCAGCCGTATAACGGCTCGGACAATGCCTACAACGCATTGAGGCTAGCGGACAACCTGCATAACAAAGGCGAAGAGGTAAGAATTTTTCTTATGAATGACGCGGTCGATCTCGTAAGAAACAGCACCGAAAAACCGGGGAATTACGACATCGATCTGGTAGCCAAACTAAAGGAGCTATATCGCGGCGGCGTGGCGCTAAAAGTATGCGGCAGCTGCCAAAAAGTAGATATGGCTGATTTTGGTCGGGTTATAGTGCCAAGATCCATTTTGTCAGTTAAACGCAATAATTGTTAAATCTGTATGCTGCACTTAGTAAAAGCGAATTTGCGGTGCAATATAAACATAATTTTACGATATCACGGCTAGCTAGATACATAATATAGAGCTCTTATATTTACAAAATTCCATGATTGTTGCAAATAAATGCCTCAAATGTAAATCGCAATCGGCAAGGATTAAAACGAGGGAGTTTTATATCCGTTTATACTACTTGAGGTGACAAAAATGAGTCTATTTGCTAGACTCTTGCTGTGCTCGTACCGCTTCGTCACAAGAAAGCTTAGACAAAATTCTACTTGCGTTTACAAAGAATTCATCATCGGCATCAAATGGTAAGCTCTCGCGCGAGAGCAGGTTTCTGCCGAAATTCATCTCATCAAAGATTCCTAAATACCCAAGCACAGTTGTAAAAGTATCGAACGAAGTACCATGTTTTTTTGATCTCGAACTCTCCATCCAAATCATCATCCAGTATCACAAATAAGCCCCGCTCGTCTTTAAGTCCATCGCCAAAGCCACCATCTATAGCATTTTTATAAAATAGCGGATGATCATTTTGCAGTACAATGATTGTGTTCGCTGCATATGGACTTGAGCGGATTTGCTCAATAAATTTACTCACTAATAGGTCACTGCAATGCACCGCGCATAGCATTGGCACGGCATTTTCATTATATTCCAGCCCTTCACATGAGCGCGGGATAAATCCACTTGGAGTGTGCGTACCAATCGTGAGAAGTGAGAACAAAAACGGCTTACCTGCTTTGTTTAGACGCTCAAAATCATTCCATGCCACACGAAGCATATCATCGTCATCCACACCCCATTCATTAGTATGAACCGATGGATCCACGGCTAAAATTTCGCTTCTCCCCTTAATTTCGTCATAACCTCTTTGATGCAAAAAGCCTCTAGTACCCTGAAAATTTAAGTCAGCGCCCTTTATAAAATAGGTATGGTATCCCAAAGAGTGTAAAATTTCGCTAGCGCAGACAATATTTTTAGTGAAATTTTCAGAAACCATATCTTTGGCAGATGCAAACGTATAATTTGCAGCACAGTGTGAACCAAACAGCCCTTTAATAGTAAAACCAGTATCTACTACTTGGTGTATTTCAGAAAAATCTATACGATTTTTGAGTGCATTTAGATGTGGTGTAAGTTTGGAAAAATTTCTTTCGTCAGTATAGGCGCGATCAAAACTCTCTAAAAAATATAGACAATATTTTTACGCTTTATCGGAGCCTTGGGATGTGGAATGGCTAGATACGGATAAACCTGCTTCTTAATCGCTTCTACGGGCGGATTCAGTTGCAGATAATATTCTTTAGCTGCATAGTAAAGAGGGTTCAAAAAAAAGGCCGTTAAAATACATGGCATAAATAAAATACCAAGCTTTGAGCTATGACGAAAATGCAAAATGCGTACGGTAATAATTATACTAAGTAATATGATCGCTACGCAAATCATCACCAAAATCGCAATTTCACGCGCAAAACTTGTAATCGGAGTGCCTTCTATAGAGGTACAAAAAATGTTATCACAAATAGTCCGAAATGCTTTCCAAAAACGAAAAATAGCAACAAATCGA
Source organism: uncultured Campylobacter sp. (assembly GCF_938045205.1). Lineage (GTDB taxonomy): Bacteria > Campylobacterota > Campylobacteria > Campylobacterales > Campylobacteraceae > Campylobacter_B. The sequence goes on along the minus strand of NZ_CALIMY010000135.1, from coordinate 10,656 downwards.
AGCAAAGTGCAAAAATATAAATTAGTGCAATTATGCCCACAGCAATTTTAAAAGTTTTATTCGACAAAAATGCTGCAAAAATCAGCGAAATAGCAAAAAACAAAACCGAAAAAATTGTAGTAAATTCCAAAAAAACAACCTTAAATTTAGCAAAATTTAATGCGTAGTCTAGCAAGAATAACTTTAAAATTTACTAACGCAGGCACAAAAATTACTTTTTAAAGTTATAGCGGCACAAAATTTTATACGGCGATTTTAAATTTCACCGTATATAATTTTGCAATTAAAGCATGGGTTTGCCGTTACACCAAGCGTATGACAGCGAATCGAGCCAAATTCTGTAGCTGAATGTCTGCGCTAGCCGACGCGCCTTTGAAAAATCCCCACGTAAAGCGCGAAAACAAAACCGATCGCAACCGCGTAAGGAGCGAACTCGGTGATGCCTTTAGCCGAGCTTGCGAGCAAGAAATTGTGCGCGATCGCAGCGCCCGCCGCCATGCCGATGACGAAGACGCCCGAGCTTAAATTTCCCGTGCCGGCCTGCACCAGATGCTTGCCCGGGCAGCCTTCGCTGAGGCTGAAGCAAAGTCCTGCGAGCACCATGCCTAAGAAATTCCAAACGAAATCGTTGTGTGCGATAGGCTGGCCTTCAAAGCCGAGCTTGTATTGCCCAAACGCGATATTTGCGATGCTCGCAAACGCGATGACGCTTAGTACGCCCCAAAACATCGAGAAATCGCCGCGGAAAATTCTACCGAACGCGCCGACGCTGCAAAATTTGCTTCTGTGCATCACCGCGCCCACGATAATGCCCGCAGCCAGCGAGATGCCTACTGCGGCGTGTTGCGCGCCCGGGCCTTTAGCGGATATAAAAAGCGCGCCGCCCTCGCCCGTTTTGAGTCCGAAAATTAATACCGCAAGCAGCGCAGCGCCCAGTAGCACGGGCAAAATTCCGATCGCACTGCTAAGCCTTGCCTCTTTGCTCGCCTCATAGCCGCGCTTTTTAAGCAAAAACCCAATGAGTACGCCGCAGATCAGACCCGCTAACCCGGCTAGCGCGGTCAAATCGCCTCCGCCTAGGCGCAAAAACGCGCGCCACGGACATCCCAAAAACACAAGGCAGCCGATCATCGCGAAAATCCCTAGGAAAAATTTCGCAAACGGCGAGCTGCCCGTAACCGGCGCAAACTCGCGCGTCCAAAGCACGCTTGCCAAAAAGCCGCCGAACACGAGCCCTATGATCTCCGGGCGAATGTATTGCACTGCGCTAGCTCGGTGAAAGCCTAACGCGCCGGTGGTGTCGCGCAAAAAGCAAGCGACGCAAACGCCCATATTGCCCGGGTTTCCGAAATGCACCAGCGTCGCACCCAGCACGCCTAGCACGGCGCCTGCGATGATGTACCATTTAACGTTATTCATGAAAAGATCCTGAAATAATCTAGATCGACCGATCTCTTAGGCGCGATTTTATCCTTTGTAAAATAAAAAGCAAATAAATTCCGATCTAAATTTTAAAGTAAGAATCCTATCCATACTTAAAAATGACTAAAAATAGAATTTAAAAAGTAGTTAAGACTGGGTTCGGACATACGAAGCCAGTCTTAACTATAGAATTTTACTTAAATATAAATAAACAAACCAGCCTTAATTTCTCGCACGAAGTCGGAAATTCTATTTTTACATACAGTCGCAAAGCCCGCAAGTTACGAAATTCCACGCCTCATCAATCGATAGCGTTGGAGCTTTTTAACACTACTAGATGTTTTTTGCCCGCGAAGCTTAGCACTACGGCAGCATTATTTTCGTCGATTTCGCGCACAAGCTCTACTCGCACATCGCCAGGTCTTGCGGTATCCGAGCTAAGCAGCTCATTTTCTAAAATGCTTCTAAATGCCGAAACTTTAGGCTCTTTTGCATCCGATCTTTCTTTTACTCCCTCGCGAAATTCCATCGTGCCGCTCTCGACAGGGCTTAGTTTAAGCGGCGAAATTTTATCCGCTGCTCTTATATTCTCGGCGCTCTCAGAGTTTTCGTCCGCCTCCGTAGCTTCCGAACGCTCGGCACGCGCAACCTCATCGTAAAATTTATCGCGCATGCTCTCTTCATCCGCGTTCTCGCCTCTTAAAAAATCTGCACCATCTACGTTTTTTAAGTCGTTAGAATTTTTGGAATTTAAAGCAGAGGCTTCATCTTTCTTCGCAAACTCCTGTGCGTCAGAATAATTTGCGTTCTTAGATCCGCTCTGATTTTTAAAAGAGGAGTCGTTTAAAATTTTATCGATGCCCGCCCCGTCCACGTCAGTGCCATCCATACTAGCGTCATCTTCAAAAACCCGCCATGTCTCGTCGATACTTTTTTGCGGCTTGTGTGATAAAAATTTTCGCACACCGACGAAAGCCGCAGCCGCAAGCAGTAACGCTACGATTATCGGCATCACGGAAACCCCGCTGCTACCGCTTTGCGCCGTCTCACTCGCCTCGCTCTTTACGCTCATCTTGCTCTGATCGAAAGCGGGGTTTTTTACGCGCAAAATGAGCTTTAAATTGCCGTCTTGAGTAAGAGCATCGACTGATAGATCGGCTCCGGTAGGGAAATTGATCTCGATATCCTTGCCCTTAGGCGCTATCGTAAAGCTTTTTAAGACCTTTTGATTGGTGCGCATTTCGTTAAATTTCTCATCGCCGCCGAGCCCCTTTAAAATAAGGCTCATCGACTGCCCATCGACACGGCGCACGATGTCTGGCTTGTATGCGGAGTCAAACGCCAAGGCGATGTCCACGCTATCGTCGTGGTTGAAAAGATCGTATTGCATCAGATTGGCGCTGAGGCAAAAATTTGCGATTAAAATCAAAAATATCTTTTTCATGCTCTTTCCGTTAGTTAAAAAGTTCGGCGATCTTGTCTTGCAGCTCGCGCCCGCCGTAATTTGCACATAAATTTACGATCGCGGTGCCGATGATAGCGCCGTCTGCGTATTCTTTCGTGGCGCGAACGTCGCTGGAGTTGCGAATACCAAAGCCGATCGCCACGGGCAGATCGCTCATCTTTTTAAGATCGGCGACCATATTTTTTAGGCGCGAGATCGGAGTTTGCTTGCTTCCGGTCACGCCGATAGCGCCTACGCCGTAGATGAAGCCTCGCGCGCGGCTCAAAACTCGCGCGGCGCGGTGCTCGCTCGTAACGCTAATAAGCGGGATGAGCGCGATACCGAACTCCTCACAAAGCGCGAAAATTTCTTCGTTTTCTTCATACGGCAGATCGGGGATTATTAGTCCGCTGATGCCGTAGCGCGCCGCCTGCGCTACAAACTCGCGCGCGCCGTAGGCAAAGATCACGTTGTAATAGACCAAAAACACAAGCGGCTTGCGCGTTTGCACCCCTTTTAAAATTTCAAATACCTTCTCCGCGTTTACGCCGTTTTGCACCGCGGAGAAGCTCGCCTTAAAAATTTCGGGACCGTCTGCGAGCGGATCGGAATAAGGAATGCCGATCTCAAGCAGATCGATCACGCTTTCGTCTAAATTTGACAAAAACTCTTTCGTGTGCGCTGGGCTCGGGTAGCCCGCCACGATGTATCCGATGTTTGCCTTTTTGCCGGCGAAGGCCGCCTTGATCTTATCCATAAATCGTTCCTTTTTTGTAATTCATCACGGTATCCATATCCTTATCGCCTCTACCGCTTACGTTTACGACGATCGTTTTTCTGCCCTTTAGCTGCGGGCAGAGCTTTTGCAAATACGCTAGCGCATGCGCGCTTTCGATCGCGGGGATGATGCCCTCAAGCCTACAGAGCAGTTTAAGCGCCGTGATGCACTCATCGTCGGTTACCGCTTCGTATTTTGCGCGACTTATCTCGTGCAGATGCGCGTGCTCCGGGCCCACTCCAGGATAATCAAGCCCCGCCGAGATGCTGTGAACAGGCTCGATCATGCCGAATTTATCCTGCAGCACGATCGTTTTCATACCGTGGATGATGCCCGCGCGCCCATTGGTAATAGTCGCTGCGTGATAAGGGGTTTGTGCGCCCAAGCCGCCCGCCTCGACGCCGATGAGCTGCACGGCGGGATCATCCACGAACGCGCTAAAAATTCCTATCGCATTGCTTCCGCCGCCCACGCAGGCTAGGACGTAGTCAGCTTTGATCCCCTTGCTTGCGAGCTGCGATTTGGTCTCGGCGCCGATGACGCTTTGAAAATCCCTAACCATCTTCGGATACGGATGAGGCCCGACCGCCGAGCCGATGACGTAAAATACACTCTCGATCTCATTCACCCACGCCTGAATCGCCGCGGTGGTGGCCTCTTTGAGCGTTTTTAAACCGGTGCCGATTTTGATTAAATTTGCACCCAAAAGCTGCATCCTAAAGGCGTTGAGCTGCTGGCGCGCGGCGTCGGTCTCGCCCATATACACGTCGCACTCAAGCCCGAATAGCGCTGCTGCCGTCGCTGTCGCTACGCCGTGCTGACCTGCGCCGGTTTCTGCGATGACCTTTTTTTTACCCATCTTTTTGGCGAGTAGCACCTGCGCAAGGGCGTTGTTGATTTTATGGGCGCCCGTGTGATTAAGATCCTCGCGCTTTAGATAAATTTCATGCCCGTAGTGCTCGCTAAGGCGCGCAGCGTGATATAGCGGCGTCGGACGCCCCGCGTATTCGCGCAGCAAGTAGCCTAGCTCATCTTTGAATTCCTTCGTCTGCGCTATGGTGTTGTACGCATCCTCCAACTCCTCAAGCGCAAACATCGCCGTTTCGGGCACGAATTGCCCGCCGAAACTCCCGAAATACGCCTTTTTATTCATCCTATCTCCTCGCATTAAATCGCAAGATTATATAAAATTTCGCGTTAAATTTCGCTTTTTTGACGACGTCTTTTGCGGCGCTATTTTAAAATTTATCGGATATGCAGCCGCAAAAACGCGCGGCGCAAGATAGTAAATTTTAAAATTTACGCTTCAAATTATGGCTAATATCTTGCTTGATAAGTAGGTCTTAGGCGCCGTAAATTTGAATGATTTATAAATTTATTTGCTTTCATTGCTAATATCGCTCTTTTTATAATTACCGATAGGACAAATTATATTGTCAGTATCTGTAAGCCTTAATTTTTTCCACTCTTCAAAGCTATTAACTCTAATCAAATTATGTGGGATCTTTGACGATTCATCAATAATTTCGAGGCACTCGCTCGTTTCTCTTTTAAAATACTGCATAATAAGGTGGTTATCGTTATTTTCCAAAGCTTTTTTTATGCATTTTGCTTTTAACTCAACATAACCGCTATTGCTTAGAGAATTTTTTGAAAAAAGCCTCATTGGAGCACACTCACTAATTGCTTCCGTATAAATCATACGAAAAACAAAAAACGAAATAATTAGCAAAAATGGTAATAGAATAATGTTTTTGTATCGTTTTAAGAATTTCATTTTATTGCCTTATTTAGAATTTTCATATTTTGTAGATAGAAAACTTTAATCTTTGTGTTTTACTGCCGCTTATGCCTATACCTGCCCCTATAGAGCTAGATTTGCTATCGTAATTATAGCTATCTCGCAGGCTTGCTAGGCTTAGATCATGTCCTACCTTTAAAGCTAAAGCGTTATCCGCTCTAAGGTTAGCTCCTTTTATTAAAGCGTCGTTGCTAGCTAAGGCGTATATATTATGTCCTGCATAAACTTTAGCGTTATTGTGGCTAAGGCTTTCCTCTTTCATATTGCTTCTAGAGTAATCAAGCCCTGCGCTTCCTCCTCCGCCTCCATACATGGTAGCAGATACTCTTCCGCTTAGGGTTTTAGAGCTTTGTTTAGCTTCATAGCTATCTTGGGAAGCATCGATAAAGAGATTATGAGTGTTTAGATATATATCGTTACTAGCATATAAATTTGAGCCTTTGATATTTATAGCGGTATCTTTATTACCTTTATTGCTACCCGTATTGCTCGTATTGCTACCCGTTAGAATTTTAATATTCTTGCCGCTAAGATTAGAGGCTACGGATCTACTTGATTTAGAGCTATCTTTGGAAGTGGTTCCGCTAAGCTCTGCGGAGGCTCCGACGCTAAAGCCCCAGGTAACCCAGCTAGAGGATGCGGCAGATCCTTGGGAGATGAGGGCGGCGGTTAAAAGAGCAAGGGTAAAGAAAGAAAGCTGCTTTATAAATTTCATCGCTTCTGCTCTTTCAATCGCCTATTAAAAATTCATTTTCTACGCTATTTTTATTCCCGCACAAATTAATAATATATCCCATCTACGCATACATCGGCATTTAGTTCGGCGCACATTTTTATCATTTCTTTACTAAAGTCGATGGAATATATATCGTCCTTCTCCGCCGCGTCTATCATTATATCGATGTTAACGTTTAAATTTAATGCCGATATCCTCTTTTTAATATCGCCAAAGTTTGCTTTTAAAATTTCATACAGATCTTTTAACGCATCGTCCGTGTATATGTGCTCTTTCTTGGCGGTATAACATAGCCATCTACAACTATTTCTAACCTTACCGCGCCTTTTATCTATGTCGCCGATTTTATATTTTTTTATATAACTAATTTTATATTCATTGGTCTTCTCGTCCAGGATCAAGTCCGAAAAATCAAAGTTATATTTATCCGACGATAAATAAAAAGCAACATACATAGTAGTCATTTATGCTCCTCATAAATTTACAAACCCACCAAACTTACATAATTCATCCATTTAACGGCTAAATTTTAAATTATGAGATTATACTATCTCTACCGATATTTGAGCGTCGATTTTGCCGCTATTTTCTTTTAAAATTTCAGGAAATCCCAATTTTATAATCTGCTCTTCGGAGAGGCTATAAGAATAGTGGATATTTGCCTCTATGCTTAGTGGGGCGACTATTTTCGCAACTTCGCTAAAAGGCAGCTTAACGTCCAATAGTGCCAAGTAAAAGGCGTCCTTATCGCTATCAAAGACATTTATATAGCAGCCTTTTATATTTTTATCACCGCCATTTGGAGCTTTGATTATTCTTTCATGGCTAGCATAGGATTCGAAGAAGTATGAAAAACCGGGCTTAACCATATCAATGCATCCAAAAGATCTCATCTGCTCTATGTTTAAGCTATAGCAATATACATAGTAGGGATCGTCTGCATCCGATTTTACGATCGGTTTTATATCTTCTAAATCAAGATCTATTTGCCGCGAATCGGCATAGCTCTCATCGATACCGAAAGATGTTATCTCATAATATGTCTTATAATACATATCGCGTATATGAAATTTAATCCGCTTATCTCTTAAAAGCTTTGGATCTATTTTTATACCGAGTTTTTCTGCGTCCGATTTCGCAATCAATTCAGGCTTGAATATAAATTCTTTTCCAAAACGACCGCTTTGCCCTTTTGGAATTTTAAGTCCATAGAGTTCCCGTCCATCTCTTACCGGAAAAAGATAACGGAAAATACCTTTTATGCTTTTCATTTTTGAATCCTTCTTGTTTTATCCGCGGGTTTAGTTTGTTTGCCAGTTATATAGTCAAATTGACCCAAATGCCACCCTTGCTTATCATATTTTTCTAGCGCCCCATGCCGAGAATCCCACTCATAAATATTACCCTTTTCGTCTTTCCATCGCTTCCTTAATCCGCCGCCGCCCTGATTTGGAGTTTTTCGCTTGTCCTTAGTCAATCCAGGAAAGCCTTTCAAGTCTTTAGTTTTTGGCGGTGGTATATACCCAATAATATTTTCCCCAAATCCCGTTTCTCTACCCTGCACTCCACCGCCGATCGTTAATTCGGGTTTTATAGGCGATTGAGGTACGTGAGTATAAGGGCGTCCTCCGCGCTCTTTTTGTAGCTGTACTCCGCCGCCGATTGTTAATTCTGGTTTTATAGGCGATTGAGGTATTTGAGTGTATGGTAGCTTTTCTTCTCTATTTTTAGGGAATATTTTTATATGATCATTTTTGTCCCAGCTTCTTGCCTGTATATTTTTATTTTCTAAATCGTTTAGAATTCTATCATAATTTATGTTTGATCGTTCCTTTGTAGTGCCGCCATTATCAGGATATTTTCCAGGATAATTCCAGTAGGCATTGTATTGATCACCTTCATACCAGTTTATTAACCAATTTCCAAAATCTTTTGATAACTGTCTAGTTTTAATAAAAAAGATAGAAGCGGAGGCTGCCTCTATAATAGGCAGAATAGCTGCCACAGCAGCATCATCACTCTTCCTCTGATCCAGCGAGTAAAAGTATTTGGTATCGGCTACGACGGTTTTGTCGTTAGGATTTACTTTAGGCGAATAGTCGTTAAGGCTTCTGCCGTTTAATCTTAAAGCCTTTTCCGACATACTTAGCATGCCTAGGGCATAGTTGGTAGCGAATTGATTTTGCGCGGGATCTTTAGGTATGAAAGTACCTCGTTTATTATCGCTGCGATGAACAAGCTCGTGTCTCAAAGATGTCATAAATTCTTTCGCATTGCTAATGTGCTTCGTATTGATATATATGGAATTCGGATCGTCTGAGTTAAATTTTCCTCCGCTTCCTCTATTTAGATTGGCAAATTTAACCTTTACCCCCATTTGATTTGCTATATCCTGTGCGGCTCGTTGCTTTTTAAATATATCGGCGCTAGGATCGTTTAGTACGTCAAGATTTGCCGCAAGCGACATACTATCTTTATCGTATCCACTAACAAAGCCTCCTATATAGTCAAATATTTTATAGGCTTTTGCATTCTCAGTAGTTGCTATTAAATTTATAGCTTCGTATATCGCGCTACCCCTATTAAGCTCATCCTTTATCTCCTTTCTTCCCCCTTCGCTAAACAACCTCATATCCACGCTTGCATCAACGTTAGAGCTTAGCTTAGTGGAGTATAGCTCTTTGCTTAGCTTAGAGCTATCTCTGTTTAATCTAGTAAGATCGTCTGAGTTATATAGAGCTTTATTATTAGGATCGGATTGCAAAGAAGCAAGCTCGTCTTTACTTAAAGAGCTTATATCTTTATCTCCTACTATAAGCTCTCCTTTTCCTATAGTAGCTAAGCTCTTACTCATAGAGTAGGATAGGTTTCTATTATTAGCGTAGTTAATCGATGAAATTTTAGACTTAGGATCGGTAGCGCTATCTTTAGATTGAGTGTTCTTGCCATCCTTTCCTGCGCTCATATCTATACTGCTTGCTTGCATACCGCTCATTTGATTTGAGCTATAAGCGTTTGATCTGGCGGTGCTATCTTTACTTTCAGCGCTCTTACTATCACTAGCTTGGCTACCTCCATCTTTACTTCCGCTTCCCTCTCCTTGTTGCGGATCTTTAAAAGCATAATTTGCCCCTATGCTTAAAGAATTTGATTTGTCGTATCTGGTGTTGCTTAAATTTGAGAATGTTAGGGTATCTGTTTTTAATCTAAGCTTGCCGTTATCTATGAAATTTCCATTCTCGTCATAGTAGCCTGCGGCTATTAGTGAACCTTTTAGATCGGTATTAGATCCTACCTCTATGTTTAACTCTTTAGCGGTTATACTAGATAGCACGGTCTGTTTTACCATAGTGCTTGATTTGGATCTGGAGTAGTTGGCGTTTATGCTTGAAAGCTTTGAGCCCTTGTAGCTTACGAGGTTATTTGCTTTTAATAAGCTCGCAGCCATTATATTGACACAAAATAGGGCTACTATTAATTTCAAGCACTTATTCATATTTATTTTCATCAAAATTATAAAATTGAATATTCTCAAAATTTTCTAATTCAAGATATGCTTCGCTTGCAACATTATAAATCTCTAGCCTACTTACATAATCGTTATTGTAGAGTAAGAAGTTGGTTTCATATTCTCCTTTTGTGAACACCATAATATCTATTGCTGTAGTGTTCATCGGGAAATTTTCTAACGATAGCTTTTCCGTACCTTTAGGCTCTTTAAATTTTATTAGCATATAACCTACTTCCTTTATCACGCTATCGATCTTTATAAGTTTGAGATGAGATATTAATTCATCTCTGCCTTTAAATTTATATCGAAGCATTATGTTAAGCCATCTTTCTACGTTAGGCGGTAAACTCTTGTTTATAAAAAATTGATCATTTTTCTGTTTGTTCATTTGGCTCCTGTAGGATGGTATATGGACCGATATCCGGGCAGTATGCAAAGTCATCTCCGTTTCTGGCGCGATAATTAGTGATGTATCGAACCGCTAGTTCGAATGCATCGTCACCGTCATCTCCATCTTTAATGCTCCAGCTATCGTATGTGATGATGGGCTCATTACCGCTTAGGCGATATACCTCTCCTCCGACGATAACCATATCTTTGCTTTTTGCGATTTTAAGCACCTCCATTACATCGTCGAATCTCCAAGCGATTCCATAAATTCCGTACTCCTCTCTTAGGCGTATACCGCGTTCTAGCAGATCTTGCGGCACGATATTTACGTAATCTTCATCTATAAATAACCTCGCATATTCATCTTTATTTATAAACATAATCTCTCCTTTTCAATATTGGAAGTCAAAATTTTCATTTGGGCACCCGCCCGGGGCAAATGACCGGGCAATATGCAAAATCATCTCCGTTTCTAGCGCGATACTTAGTGATATATTCGATCGCTACTTCGAATGCATTGTCATCCCCCTCGTTTGTACACCAGCAATCGTATGTGATTATGGGCTCATTGCCG
>NZ_CALIMY010000134.1 GCF_938045205.1 uncultured Campylobacter sp. | reverse complement strand
GATACGGAAGGTGTGAGTAGGCCGTTTGTAGCCAAGTAGATGGTTTCGCGGCTAGCCCAATAGATAGTTTAAGCGGCTATGGCGTTTTAACATAGCGTCTTGCATTTGTTTTTAGGCTTTGTATTTTACTGCGCTGTGAAGTAAAATTTTAAAATTTAGAGTAGTAAAGAACCTTGAAATTTGATATGGCAAAGCAGTTTTAAATTTTAAATATACCGTAAGAATAAAAAGATAAAATGCGGCGAAATTTTTATATGAGTAGGGATTTGATGAGAGATTGCGGTAAAGAGCCGATAGTGGTCAATAAAGCTCTTTATAACGCAAGCGCTAAAACGGATAAGCGCTCTGCTAAGCAAGCTCTAATAAGACAAATCCTACTTCCTACTATATATTTATGAGCGCATAGGCGAATATAAACATATCGTAAATCTAAGATTATTAAAAATTTCTTAAGGAGGAGAGAATGGCGTTTGTTACAGAGGAAATTTCAAAAGAGGATGTCGAGAAATACGATTTGCTAAAACCGTGCAATGAGATATGCAATAAGTATTATCAGGGTGAGCTTGATTGGGTAGATTTAAATTCGAGAGATTGGTGCATAGATCGAGAAAGAGGTATTTGGCTTTTTGTAGTACGCAGTATCACTATCGGAGATCCGAGAGATATGGAATTTAGCGGAGAAGTGATATGGCTTTTGCATTATAGAGGCAAAGATATAGAGATCGATCTGAGGAATATACATAATGAATATACCGGTAAAAAAGATACGGATAATCCGTTTATACTAATATATGAACTGGAATCTATAAGAAGCGATATCGGGGATATACCAAAACAAGAGATTGTAGATATTTTAAAAGAAATTTTAAATGAGTTTAAGGGAGGAGACATTATAACGTATTTTATCCCTAAAGAGAATATTCAAGTAATTTTCAGATCTAAAATTTAAAGAAGAGGATAGAATATGGGCTATACAAAAGATCAAGCAGATGTTGAATTAAGAAAAATAGTAGAGGGGAAGTTGCCTACAACAAAGGCCGAGCTAACTAGAATAATAGAAAATTTAAGTGTAGAGGCTAGCGGTCAAAAGACAGTTTTGTATTCGGGTATGAATATGAATGAGATAGATAAGCTCGCCAAAGATCCAAAACTAAGAATGCTCAATAATACAGAAGCGTATAAATTTGTAAGTACTTTGAAAGAGAATAAATATTTTATAAAGGCTTGGGAGAAAATTACCGGAGAAAGAAATCCCAATTTTGATGATTATAATTCCCCCGTCGGTAAATTTATTGGCGGCGAAGACCCGGTTGATGGTAAACCCAGAAAGGCGGGCGCTTGGGATATAATCTCTAAAAATTTTGTAAAAACTACCAAAGGCGGAGAAATAGTAGCTTTAGTGGGAAACAATGCCAGCACTGGTAGGGTATTTTATCAAACCGAACTTCCCGAACTTCTCAAAAACAAAAATATCACTAAAATCAACGGTATGGATAAAGCGGAATTAGTTTCTAAGCTAAATTCTTGTGCTACCGATAGAGAAAAACTAAATTATATCATCAGCGATCAAAACGCCGTAGCAAAAATAGCGGGCAAAGAAATATCCGAACTAACGCAAGATGATTTCGATAAAGCACGCAAAAACACAAATTTCGAGGCGATATTCAAAGAAAATAAAAATGCGCTAGTTAAAAATTATATCAATGATATAGTCACAAATGATAGAATTCCATATTCAGAGAAGGTCAAAGAGCTAACTAAAGCTTTTGGTCGCGATAAGCTACCGTTCATCACGAAAGAGCTAAATAGACTAGGGATTATGGGCGGACTAATAGGCTTTGATATGACTATGCAAAGAGCAGATCAGGCACTTAGTGCAGGAAATAGAGAAGAAGCAAGAACCATCGTCAAAGAATATATGCTAGAAGAAACCGGGGCGAATATAGGCGGCTATATGTTTGCCTCGCTGATTATGCCTAATAAGGGTATGGGCAAAACTAAAGCAATAGCTTTGGCTACACTATTTGGTGCGGTAGGCTCATATCTGGGAAGCGACTATCTCCTAAATCTTTATAAGAATAGAGATTCGTTGTCATATTTTTTAAATCTATATGATCCGAATTGGGTAGGAAGAGATCCTTGGTTGCTTGAAGTAATTAAGGAACTAACGGCTCCTTATGTGGATAAGCTGGATGAATATATGACGAACGCTTCGGATGCTCTTATAGATTTTACGATCGCAGCTGTCAATAAAATGAATGAAGAATTATCTAACAAACTTCAAAACACTAAGAAATTTTACATCGGACTTGCCGTTTCTATCTTGGAATTTTTCATCGTCGACCCTCTCGCCCTTGATCTTAACGGAGACGGCAAGATCGGCATCAGCC
>NZ_CALIMY010000133.1 GCF_938045205.1 uncultured Campylobacter sp. | reverse complement strand
TTTCATCAGTTTGCTTGCTCTTTAAAAGCCTTTTTAGCTCTACGTCAATGGCGGGTTCTTTAAATACGTTTTTCGGGTTTGAATTGTAATCTATATCCCAATAGCGAAACGCAAAGCTATCGACCTCTTCTTGGGTTACGTATTTGCTAAGACCGGGCACTTTGGAGACATTTGTATCGGCAGTGACGGTAAAATTGGTTTGTTTGCGCTCCGTAAGACCTGATCTTTCGGCTAGCAGATACAGTGCACATACGACTACCGCGCAGATAGCATAAATAAACCTAAGTTTGAAGTCTTTCAAAATTTCCCCTTAGAATTTTGCCCGCGACTATATCCAATCAGTACTTAATAAAATATAAATACTATATAGGCACGATAAGCAAAACTGACCGAAAAATGCCGTTGACAGGGTTAAAATGATGAAATCTTTCGAGTAAATTTGGCGAACGAATGTCGTCATAGACCTTATTTGCGTAGCTACATTCTCTATTTACACCTACGCTAGGCACTATATCCGAGGCTCGTTCGCCGTAAATTTACCGCAACGTCTTTGCGTAGGCTTTTCTTAAAAGCACAGGTCACCAAAAATTATCGTAGTGCTAATAAGCGGCAAGTTGCTACCGTATCACAAAAAGCGTTGTTTTACGGATCTGTTCTCAAGCTGCTCGCGCGGCTATGAAGTGCGCTTTGCGGCTATTTGCCGATAAAATTTTTCTGCAGCCACTCCATCGCTTTTTCTTCGCTTTCAAATCTGCCGCTTTTGGCGACTTGAAACTGCCCCTCATAAAAGCGAATTCTGATACCGTCTTGGACGCTATCTACCTTGATGCGCGTGATCCTGTCTTTGTTTAGATAGGTTCGTTCGTTTAGCTTTACAAACATCGTTTTCTCCTTTAAATTTAATGGTTTTTATCTGCCGCTTTACTTGCGTCTTTTTCGCCCTCTTTTTTCAAAAACAGCTCCTTAAAGCGCTCGTTTGCGTAGTTTTCTATATCGCTTTGCAGCTGCTTATATGCAGCAATCAGCTCATAGGCGCGTGCATTTAGCGTCGTACCCGCGGCATTGCCGCCGCCTTGCTTGGTACTAAAGAGCTCCTCTTGCAGATTTTTTTGTAAAATTTGCAGATGGCTCCAGCACTTTTTATAGTTCATCCCCAAAACCTCGGCGGCCTTAGAGATGGAGCCCGTTTGAGCTATCACGTCCAGCACTTCGGTTTTGCCCTTGCCAAAAATGAGCTCGCCCTGCGCATTTTCGATCCAAGTTTTCGTTTTTACCCTCATTCTTTTGCCTTTCTTCTCCTTAAAGCAGCCCAACTGACAATATTTCACGTCTATGGCGTGCTCCTTAAGCGTAGAGCGCACCGTATCGAACCCCACTCCGCCGCTAGCTACGGCGCGGGCGTCGCGGCAAAAAATCCGCCTTTTCTCATCCAAAAACGGATTTAGCTTCTGCAGAGCCTTTATGCTGCCTCCGCTACATTGCAGCTTGCCGAACTGTCCGAGTTCGCAGCGATCTATCCGTATCCCTTCGCGTGCCGCGAGATCTCCTACGACGCTCGCGTCTACGCCTAATTTGGCGGCGATCTTAAACGCCGCGCCGCAATCGAGCTTGCCGCTTGGATTTAGTAAATTTAAAATCAGCCTTTTGATCTCGCTTGCTTTTTTATCGTCTATCTTGATATCTATCTCCATGCCGCCTTCTTAACTCAAAATTCTCTCTTCGCCGCTATAGACGTTTAAATTTTCGCCGCGCGCGAAGCCGCAAAGGGTAAGATCAAATTTACGCGCGATCACGACGCCCAGGCTCGTAGGAGCCGTGCGCGAAACAAGCGCGCTAATGCCGCTCATCACGGCTTTGGCGACCATTTCGGAGCTTAGCCTGCCGCTTACCAAAAGAAGCGAGCCCTGCGTATCGCGCCCCGCCAAGACCGCCTTGCCGACGGATTTATCGATGGTATTGTGCTGGGCGATATCCTCGCCGATAAAATACTCGCCGCCCGCGGTAAAGAGCTTTGCGGTGTGCACGCAACCCGTCATCTCGTAAAGCTCGCACTGCGTGTAAAACTCGCTCATCAAATTTAAAATTTCATTCTTATGAAATTTAGCGTCCGAGCGGACTTTGCGCGCCGCCATCGCCTCTGGATCGATATTTGCGGTAGAGCTGCGCCCGCAGCCGCTGATGATAACCTTTTCGGCATCGAAGCTATTTAGCCGCTTTTCGTTTATCTCGCCGCAGACATTCACGCTAAGCCCGTCCGGCGCGAGCTCAATGCTTCTTATGCCGCTTGGATCCGAGATCAAATTTTCGCTCAGCAAATAGCCTACCGCAAGCGCCTTTAAATCACTCGGAGTCGCCATCAGCGCGCCGAAACGCTTGCCGTTTAGTAAAATTTCAAGCTTGATCTCGCGAACCAAGATATCGCTTACGTTCCTTCTTTCATCCCCTTTAAATTTAACTATCTCCGCCCTATAAATCGGCTCCATAGACCTTCCTTATTTTAATTTCGCCCGTATCGTAGTGAAATTTTGCTTAAATAGCCTTAATTCGCCGAAGTAAAGCCGAAGCGGCGTGCGTAAATTTAAAGCGCTCGCAGTTTTGTATTTAAAAAATCGCGTGGAAACCCCACGAGCCGCTCGCACCATGCGCGCAAGCGGCCATGAAGCGCCCGCAAAGATAAAATTTCATCAAATTTTGCCGCAGCCGCGATGAAATTTCATCTATATAAAGCGGGTGGAACTTGCCGCCCAAACTACTTATGAACCGGCGATAGATAAGGTTTTTCAGAGTGCATCGACATCTCGTTTTGTCTTCTGAACTCGATAAACTCGCTCTCGCTAAGCTTTCTGATATTTGCAATCGTCATCTTTAGCGGTGGGATACCCGATAGCGGATCCAGATCGCCCGCATGCACGAGCTCGTTGCCGTCGGCCTCGCTGTAATGGAAGGTCGTAAAGATCGTGCCCTCTTTTAGATCCGGATTTATACGCAGTTTCGCCGCGATCTGGCCGCGCTTATTTTTGACTAGCGCGTAGCAACCTTCGGTAAGCTCGCGTTCGCGTGCGATGTCAGGGCTTACCTCGATGAGCGCGCCTTCTGCGCCCGCGCCGTACTCTAGCGCGCGGCACTCTCTCGTCATCGTGCCAGTATGGTAGTGATAAACCTTGCGCCCAGTCGTAAATAAGCACGGATAAATTTCATCCGGAATCTCGCTAAGCGCGCCGCTTCCCACTGGATAATCATCAGGAATTTTCATCTTGGCTCTAAAATCCGCCTCAGCTTTAGCGCGCTCCTCTTTATCATCCACGTAAAGTACCGGCACCATTCTAAATTTACCGTCAGGCAGCATCGATTTATGATCTGCGTAAAGAACCGGTGTGCCCGGATGATCTTCATCAGGACATGGCCAGCTTATGCCGCCTAGCTTATCTAGCCTATAGTAGCTAATACCGCCAAAAAATTTAGGCATTAATGCACGCACTTCGTTCCAAATTTCTTCCGCACTTAAAAAATCAAACCCTTCAAGTCCCATTCTTTGTGCGATATTGCAAACGACCTTCCAATCAGGCTCTACGCCAGGAGCCGGCTCGCTTGCCTTGCGAGTGCGCTGGACGCGACGGGAAGTGTTTAAAAAGGTGCCGTCCTTCTCACCCCATCCGGCAGCAGGTAGTACGACATCTGCCTTCTGTGCGCTCTCGGTAAAGAAAAGATCCTGCACGATAAAGCAATCCAGATGATGCGTTGCATGCACGAAGTGCTCCGTCCAAGGATCGCTCATTACGGGGTTTTCGCCGTAAACATAGAGTAGCTTCAGCTCGCCGCTATCCATCTTATCGGGTGCGACCGTAAGCTTAAAGCCTGGAGTTGGATTTAGCTCGAAGTGCCATACTCTGCGCGCCTGCTCCTGAGCGTAAGCGGAATTTACCGCACCTGCCGGAATGACGTTAGGCAGCGCGCCCATATCGCATGCACCCTGGACATTGTTTTGACCGCGCAAAGGATTTACGCCCGCGCCTCTTTTACCTAAATTTCCCGTCAAAATGGCTAAATTTGAAAGCGAAAAGACGTTTGAGGTGCCGTCGCTAAACTGTGTGATACCCATCGTGTAGCAGATCGCCGCTGCGCCTGCTTTAGCATACATTCTAGCAGCTTCGATTACGAGCTCTTTTTTCACGCCCGTCTCGCGCTCAAATCGCTCAGGCGTAAAGTCCTTAACCGCTTCTTTTAGATACTCGTAGCCGTGAGCGTAGTTTTTGATAAACTCGTCATCTTGCAGATTTTCAGCAATGATAACATTCATAATGGTATTTAGCGTCTTAATGTTCGCGCCCACCGGGATTTGCAGATAGATATCGGCTTTTTTCGCCATATCTGTGCGCTTCGGATCTACTACGATCATCTTGGCGCCGCGCTGAAGCCCGCGCTGCATCTGCATAGCGATGATCGGGTGACATTCGCTCGTGTTGGTGCCGATGAGTAAAAATACGTCCGTATCGGTAGCGAATTCTACCAAATCGTTCGTCATCGTTCCGTTTCCTAGCGTGTTGGCAAGACCTGCCACTGTAGGAGCGTGTCAGAGACGGGCGCAGTGATCGACGTTGTTGCTACCCTGAGCGCGGAAAAATTTCTGAAAAACGTAGTTGTCTTCGTTATTTGAGCGCGCCGAGCTAAAACCCATTATTGAGCTTGGGCCATATTTAGCGACGGTCTCTTTAAATTTAGACGCTACAAAATCATAAGCCTCTTCAAAGCTTACCTCCTCAAGCTTGCCGCTTCTATCAAATACTCCGTTTTTCTTACGGATCATAGGTTTGGCAAGGCGTTTTGGAGAGTTTACGAACTCCCAGCCGAACATCCCTTTTAAGCATAGCTCGCCGTCATTTACGTGATGGGCCTGCGTAGGGCGCGCGTTTACGATCCTGCCGTCTTTTACGATAAGATCGATACCACAGCCGGTGCCGCAGTAAGGACAAGTCGTTTTGACAATCTTTTCTCTGGACTGCATAATATTCCTTTCAAGAATTTTGGTTTGCACGGCTATTATACTTTCTAGATTATAAAAGAATTTTTAAATTAGTGAATTTTTTTAAGCAAAATTTAAGCAATATGCAAATATCGCATATTAAATTGAATAGTTAAATTTTACGCTTTTGCCTCGATAATGACGGCGTTTTAGTGTAAAATTTATCACTTATCGCAAAAGACGCTTTTTAAGCTAAGTTTTATAATTTTAATAGAATTTTGAAATTATATTACGCTCCGTTTTATTTCAAAGCACGATTAAATTTTTATGAAATTTTAATGCTAATTTATCGGTATATTATATTAATTTAATTAAATGAAAATCTATATTAAAAATTTATCAAAAACTTTTGAAGATAAATTATTATTTAAAGAC
>NZ_CALIMY010000132.1 GCF_938045205.1 uncultured Campylobacter sp. | reverse complement strand
GGCACAGCGACGGCATGGTGAGATGGATAGATGAAAACAGCGTGATTGTCAATGATTTTTCAAACGAGAGCAAGAGTTTTAACGATAGGCTTATAAGGTCTCTTAAAAAGTGCGGTTTGAATATCAAATTTATGAAGTATGGCGAGGGCTTTTTTAGTAAAATAAGAGATTGGGGCGCTTACCTAAATTTTATTAAAATAAACGGTCTTTTGATAGTGCCAGTATATGGGACAGATGATGACTATGTCGCGATAGAGCAGATCAAGAAAATTTATGGCGGTTGCAAAGTAGAGACGATAAATTTAAGCGAAATCATAGAGCTTGGCGGAGCGCTACACTGCATAACGGCAGAGAAATTTGGGCGGTAGAGTTACCGCCATTTTTAAAACTATTTTTGTTTTTGCTCCAATATTCAAAATCTTCTGGAAATTCTACATTCTTGTTTAAGTAGTCATTCCAAAATTTATTTATACCTCTAGCAATAGGCTCAAAACTCTCAGCCGACAAAAAATCACTTTTTGCATTATTGCAAATGTAGCAAGCCAAACGGCAATTATCTTTTGAATATTTATTTTCACTTTTTGGCGCTGTTATCACTCGTTCAACTTCTAAAAATTTTCCTCTTGGTCTAGCTTTTTCATATTGCGTATTTTCACTTTTAAAGTATTCTTTTAAATCAGCTTCTTCAACTCCGCAATAGCAGCATTTTTTCTCTTGATTGTTATACCAATTAAAAAAATTTGCCATTCCCTTAAATCCTTCTAGTCTTGTATTTTTGCTATTTTTTACAACTTTTTCAGCTTTTGATAGAGCTTTCCAGCTATTAAAAAAATCTTCTTCCACCCCTAATGGTTTTTCGGATCTCAAGTCATCTTCCGTTAATGTATATTTGCTATTTTTTACATTTTTGCATATATCATAAAAAGTTTTTTCTAATCTGTAAAATTTTGAATTTTCTATATCAAAACATCCAAAGATGATCTTGCCTATTTTCTCTACTCCGCCAAAAATACTTTTCACATCCATCTTTGCCATATCCTGTTCTTTTTCAATAGGAAATGAAAAATTATACTTGCCGTCTTTAGTTTTTTCAGCGCTTTTTACTAAAGTATGTTCGCTCTCAACATAAAACCAATTTAAATTCTTTTTGTTGTTTTTTTGATAAATGTCGACAGGCTTAAAATTACCTTTGAAAAAATCCAAATTATTGTAGTTAAGTAAAATTTGGGCTCTCGTTGCAAGAGAAATTTCTGACCAATTTTTCTTCATTCTTTTATTCTCCTTTGTGAAAAATGTTATATTTATTATATCACTAATGTTTAGCCTTAAATTTTAAATTTACAAAATTCTACTAGTTGCAAACACTGTCCGATAAACTACGCCAAAGTCCTAAATTTAACCCCAGCTTAAGCATAAGCTTGTATACTTTGGCTTTAAATTTAAGGCGGCAAATGAGATCACAGAGCGAATTTTTTGGCGTTTTCATCACTCTTCTTGGCGGCGTATTATGGGGATTTAGCAGTGTTTGCGGGCAGTATTTGTTCACGCAAAAGGGCGTTAGTGCCGACTGGCTCGTGCCCTACCGCCTAGGCCTCGCCGGGCTTGCGATGGTAGCGTATTACATCGCTCGCTCGCCGCGCCTAGCCTTTGCGCCGCTAAAAGATCGCGTGCTTTTGCCGCAGCTGCTCATCTACGCGTTTTTTGGGCTTATGATGACGCAGTATTCGTACTTTTGCGGTGTCGAGCTCTCAAATGCCGCCGTCGCGACCGTAATCCAGTACTCCGCGCCCGCGCTCATCCTCGCCGTCGTTTGCTTTTTAGAACGACGCGTGCCTAAAAAGGTCGAGCTCATCGCGCTCATTTTCGCGGTGCTGGGCGTCGTGCTGCTCGCCACCCACGGCGATCTGGGATCGCTGGTTATCAGCGCGGAGGCGCTGGTTTGGTGCCTCATTAGCGCGCTTGGCGTCGTGATTTATAGTCTCATCCCAACGAAGCTAAATCAAAAATACCCCGTCGCGCTAAATTTAGGCTGGGGCATGGTCATCGGCGGCGGCGTGCTCGCGCTTTACACGCGGGTTTGGCAGCTAGGCGGCGTGAGCGACGCGGACGGCTTTGCGGCGCTTGCCGCAGTAGTGGTACTTGGCACGATATGTGCGTTTAGTTTTTACATGACGGGACTAAAGATAATAGGCGCAAGCAGGGCGAGCATGATAGCGTGCATCGAGCCGGTGAGTGCGGCGGCGTTTGCCTATTTTTGGCTGGGGACGGAGTTCGTGTTTCTTGATTTTGCGGGCTTTACGCTGATTATCTCGTGCATATTTTTGCTGGCCAAAGATAGAAAAAAGGCGTAAATTTGGAGGAGAGATGATCTATTTGGCGCAGACCGATACGACGGCGGGATTTTTGAGCAAGGATTTTCGCGAGATAAACGCGCTAAAACGCCGAGCGGCAGACAAACCCTGCCTCATAACGACGGCAAAGCTTAGCGAGCTAAAAAATCTCACTCGCGTGCCCGCTAAATTTAAAAATTTAGTGCGCCGCGCGAGAAAAACGACGTTTTTATATCCGAACGCCAAGGCCGTGCGCGTCGTAAAAGGGTGCGCTCACGAGGAGTTTTTAAGGCAATTTGACTGGCTTTACTCCAGTAGCGCAAATTTAAATGGACAAAGCTTCGACGAAGCCTGGGCGAAAGCGGCTGCAGACGAGGTAGTGGATCAAAATTTCAGCCAAAATGCAAGCTCGAAAATTTATAAAATTTCAAAAACGCGCTTAAAGCGGCTGAGATAGCGCTGCACTCAAAATTTACACGCGCAAAGAACACACAAAAAAGAGGCGCGGCGGGAAGTAACTTTACAAATTTAAACGGCTTTGCAAATTTAAAACCAGATTCCTCGCTTCGGCTACTTTGTCCTCTGCACGATTTAAAACGGCCTTCTAAATTTAAAATAGCTCTGTAAACTTAGCCGAGCCGTGAAATTTCGTCACATATAAACCGCGCAAATACCGTCTGAAATTTTAAAAAATCGCGAAAAGATCACGGCAGGCTCGCAGAAAAATCGTATAAAAAGCTGTAAATCCCCCCTCCCGTTGCCTTCAAATAGTAAAATTCCTGCCGTTTTCGGAGCCGTAAAATTTCGCTATTGCTAGCTTTTGAATGAAATTCTATCGCCAAATACTCTCGATCAAAATTTTAACTCGGGCGAGCTAAGATTGTCGCTATAAATTCTTGCATCCCGAACATTTTCGATTAAAATTTTAAAGATCGGGCATTGCCGCCGGTTTTTATCCGAGCCGCTACGCACCGTTTTGATCGAAGCTCCACCGACGCCGCTTTTGCCTTTGATTAAAATTTGATCTTTTAAAAAAGCTCCTCTGGCGCCGCTAAAATCAAAATTTCGCTGCTGCGCCAATAGTTTTAATAAAATTCAGACGTCACTTCCGCCGACACCTATTCAATTAAAATTTTATCGCCGCTGCTGCAAGTAGTTTGCGATCAAAATTCTATCATCGCCGATTGTATATCAAAAACCCTGCCGCCGCCTCATCGCTGCTGCCGCCGATACTACGCCTTTGATCGCCGCTGCCGCAGCAAGCGCCGCAAAGCCGTCCGCATCACTTACGCCCTTTAGCTGCCAAACCTGCGTTTAAAGCGCAATCGCACCGCCCCCATTGCTGCGCCACGACGACAGATCCGCGATAAAATTTCCGCCGTCGCGCAACGTGAGTCAAGCCAAACGCTGCAAATTTTAAAATTTAAACCGCCTCTCGCCGCGTAGCACTGATAAATTCCAACCGATAAATTCCGCTAGCTAGTCTTTCATTTCCGCATAAATCATAAATTTCCATAAATTTAACGCTGCCTTTCTTGCTTTATATTAAAATTTCGCTAAAATTACCGCATTAAATTTGAGGCGCAAACGGAGTTTAAGCTTAAACCGCTTGCGGGCAAATTAAATCCATTCAAGGAGCTTTTATGAGCGGTGTTGCGTTAATCATCTGCTTCGCCATAGCGGTCGTCGTGATGATTTTTTTGATCTCCAAAGCAGGCGTTCACCCATTTTTGGCGCTAATGCTTATCTCCCTGGCGCTCGCGATCGTTGCGGGCATACCGCTAGCCAAGATCCCCGCGATTATCGGCGACGGATTCAGCGGCACGTTTAAGAGTATCGGTATCGTCATAATCTTCGGCGCGCTCATCGGCACCGTGCTCGAAAAGACGGGCGCGGCACTCAAACTCGCCGATATGGTCGTAAACGTAGTCGGGCAAAAGCGCCCAGAGCTTGCGATGCTCATAATGGGCTGGATCGTAGGTATCCCCGTATTTTGCGACAGCGGCTTCGTAGTTTTAAACCCGATCCGAGAAGCGATCAGTAAAAAAATCGGCGAAAATCCGGTCGCTCTTGCAGTAGCGCTCTCCGGCGGACTCTACGCCTCGCACGTATTCATCCCGCCGACTCCGGGACCGATCGCCGCAGCAGGCGCCGTGGGTCTAGGCGGCAATCTGCTACTCGTAATCGCAATGGGCGCGGTAGTATCATTGCCGGTGCTAATCGCTACATACTTTTTTTCCAAAAAAGTCGCCAAGAGCGTGCATATAAGCGAGGCTGAAGCAAATGAAGTTATCGCAAAAAGCTACGACGATCTGCTTAAACAATACGGCAAATTGCCGAGCGGATTTTTGAGCTTAGCCCCTATTTTGATCCCGATCCTATTTATGGCGCTGGGCTCCGTCGCCAAGATCTTAAAAGTAGGCGGATTTGCGGGCGAAATTTCGCAATTTTTAGGAAATCCTATCATCGCGCTAGCCTTGGGCGTAGTTTTTGCGGTATTTCTACTTGCACAAACCGACAAACTAGGCGAATTTAGCGAGATCACCAACGAATCCTTAAAAATCGTAGGCCCGATCCTCTTCATCACCGCAGCGGGCGGAGTGCTAGGCAAGGTAATCACCGACGCCGGCTTCGTAACCTACATCAAGGACAATGCGACCGCGATTAAAGCCGCGGGAATTTTCTTCCCGTTCTTAATCTCGGCAGTCCTAAAAACCGCGCAAGGAAGCTCCACCGTGGCGATCATCACCACCGCTTCGATCATGGGCGCATTTAACGCGGACGGCTCGCTGATGCAGGTGCTGGGCTTCACCTCCGAAATGTCCAGCGCGCTTGTGGTAATGGCGATCGCAGCGGGCGCTATGACGGTTTCGCACGCTAACGACAGCTACTTCTGGGTTGTTACGAATTTCAGCAAGATGAATCCGCAGCAAGGCTACCGCACACAGACCATGCTAACCCTAATTATGGGCATTACGGGCATGATCAGCGTTTGGATTTTGTCGCTGTTTTTGATCTAGGCTAGCTTATTCTAGCCGCTACCGCGCTAAATCAGTGCGGAGCGCTACGGGCATCTACCAGCGGCTAGCTACATAAGATTCTTTAAATTTACGTAGCTAGCCGTACCGCGCAAATGCCTTAATATTAAAATTTCGTATAGCGGAGTTTTAAATTTACACACAAAGCCTCAAGGAGCGAAATTTTAAAATTCTATCGCTACGGAATTTTAAAATTTAGCCGAAATTCTGTGGCTTACAGAATTTTAAAATTCCACGACATGAAATTTTAGAATTTGCCCCATAAATTTGGCAACGAGATTTTAAAATTCTACTCTTGCTTCAGTCTTGTCATCGTAAATTTAGCCTACGCGCTGTAAAATTCCAAAATTTTAAGATACCAGCTAAAGGAAAAATATGAAAGTTTTAGTCGCGATCGACTCGTTTAAGGGCTCACTTAGTTCGCTTGAGGCGGGCAACGCCGTAAAATCAGGCATCAAAAAGCTAGGCTGCGAGGTGCTCGTCAAACCTATCGCAGATGGCGGCGAAGGAAGCGTTGAAGCCCTTGCCGACGCGCTAAAAGCTAGGTTTATGGACGTCATCGTAGCAAATCCGTTAGGCGAAAAAACGCCCGCGCGCTACGCCTTAAAAGGCGAGCTAGGCATCTTAGAAATGGCGTCCGCATCGGGTCTGCCGCTCATCGAAAAATCGCGCCGCAATCCGCTAAAAACGAGCACTTATGGCTTTGGCGAGATGATAGCGCATGCGATCACGCACGGCGCGCGAAAGTTTATCATAGGCATCGGCGGAAGTGCTACGAATGATGCGGGTATGGGTATGCTGCGCGCGCTTGGTTTTAAATTTAAAGATGCAAATGGCGCAGAGCTTGCGGGAGCGGGCGAGGATCTGATTAAACTCGCCACGATAGATTGCACTTCGATGCTGCCGCATCTTAAAGAATGTGAGTTTCTCATCGCCTGCGATGTGGATAATCCACTTTTTGGCGAAAACGGCGCGGCATATATTTACGCTCCGCAAAAGGGCGCGGATGCGACGATGGTAAAGCAGCTCGATGCAGGACTTATCAATTTTGCAAGCGTCGTAAGCAAACACCTCGGACGCGAGCTTTGGAATAGCCCCGGAGCAGGAGCTGCTGGCGGGCTGGGCTTTGGTTTTGTAAGCTTTCTAAACGCGACGCTTAAGCCGGGCATCGACATCATCACCGAAGAGATCGGGCTAGAGCGCGATATGCAAGGCACCGAGCTCGTCATCACAGGCGAAGGAAGGCTCGATTTTCAAAGCTCGATGGGTAAAACCCCTTGCGGTGTCGCAAAGATTGCTGCTTCTTACGGCGTGCCCGTAATCGCGCTGGCAGGCGGCATCTCGCCCTGTGCCGGCGGCTGTAACGAGCGAGGCATAGGCGCATTTTTTTGCATCCTAAACGAACCGATGAGCCTTGAGCGCGCGATGGAGCCCACCGTCGCAACGCAAAATTTAGCCCGGGTCGCCGAACAAGCGGTGCGATTATTTCTACTCGGACGCGGCGCCAAATAGGGCTTTTGGACTGAAATTTAAAGCACAGGTGCTAAAATTAGCAGCGAGCGCGGTATGTATGCGTGACAGGTGCGGTTGCGAAATAAGGCGGCGGCGGCTCGCAACATATAAGCACGACAAAGTGCGGCAGGAGGCGAGCATGGCAAAAAAGCTAAATTTTATGCAGGATGGATTTGCGTGCTTTAAAGGCACGGCGCGATCTTGACGCAGATGCGGTGACGCGCAGCTTACAAGGCATAAAAAATATACGCGAAGAAGCAGGCGAGAGCCACAACGATGGACGTTAGTAAAACGGCGGCTTGCGGCAAGGATATGGGCTATGACGTGCATGCGTGGCAATCAAATACCGCGCGCGTCTCGCGGCGAGCGGCAAAATTTCATCCGCCGCAGACCGCGGTAAGTGGATAAATTTTGCATTAAAACGTAGCTTTGCTGAAATTCTAGCGCGTTTGAAAATACGGAGCAATAGGACAGGAGGTAAGACGGCGAGCGGCTCAGCAGTAACGCAGCGGCGCGAAATTTTACGGCGCAAAAATTTATTTTACCGCGCGATACATACGCAAGGCGCGATCTAAAACTCATTTTCCAATCAAGTGGCTCGCGCACCCCTCGCAATACATAACCTCAAGGCATGATTAAGACAGACAGAATTTTAAAATTTAACGCCGTATTCGCAGCCTATGAGATTTGCAACGTAAATTTAAAAGCAGCGCCGCGCTTTATGAAATTCCATTTAAATTTTAGCCTACGATATGTCCGTCTTGAGGCGAAAAAGACCGCTCAATCGCAAAATCGCGCTTCTGTAAAGATGGTGGCAGCGCATTACTCCGCTCGCTCGCAAAGCCCGTCAAGCCCTCCGATGACGCTTTGATTCGGAGCGGGTCGCGTCTGCGTAAATTGGTATTATTAAGATCGCGGATTTGCTTATCGCTAAATTTAGTGCAGATGCGGCTACCGTATGCCGCTACGACAGGGCCGGGCTTGCGTTAAATTTGCTCCGATCGCGCTGTGCTTTTACGATAAAATTTATAAAATTTTATTTGCGATCGGCGCCGTGAAATTTTATAAAGCTCCATTTTAAAAATTTGCGGCACGGGCACGTACCGACCAGATCGTCAAGCTAAAATCAAATATCAAAATTCCAAGCGGCGAATGCAGAAAAACCCTCGTCCTAGCGTATCTGCGGCGGCGGCGCAGGCGCGCTAAATTTATCGCTTTTAGGACGCAAAAGACGCACAGACGCGGGCAAAATTTATTGATTTTATAGTTTAAAGCATCGAATTCGCGCGCCTAGGCTAAATTTTAAATTTAAAGCGCGCGACGCTTCGGACGCATCCGCGCGACTGCGAGCGCTCATAAAATTCGCCCGAAGCAAGGTTATAAACCGCAGATGGGCGCAAAATTTATCGCCGCAAAAATCAAATTCGCGAAAGCAAAAAGGCTCCACGAGCGCTCGCTGCCGCATCCGCCCGAGTAAATTAAAATCGCATGATCCGCCTGGCTGTCATACATAGAGGGCGTCGCTGCAGGCATTTGCACTTAAATCCGGTGCGATCGCAATGCGATTTAAAACCGCGCCTGCTTAAATTCGCGCCGTTTCGGTTCGCTCACAATCACATCTCGCCGCAGTAGCGCTTTAAATTTGCGCCGCCCAAAATCGCTCGGATCGAATTTACGCTACCGCAATCCGCGCAGACTAAAGCGCCGCCGCTTAAAAGCGTAAAATTTACCTCTCAAACGGCGACGCGAAATTTCGCTAAAATTTCATCTCTTAATTCAGCGCGCGATTTATAAAATTTCGCCCTCGTCCTGCCCCGAAATCTGCGGCTTAGGCAGCGCCAGGCTCTTTGCAGTTTTGCTAAAAAGTATCAGATCCTCGGTGCTTTGCACGCTCCACGGCAGCCGCGAGAGCGCGAATTTGAAAATTTCAAAGCAGGAAACGGCATCGCTAAATGCGCGGTGGTGGACGTTTTGCACGCCTAAAAGCTCTTTTAGCGAGCCGAGCCCGTATCTTTGCGCCTTGATCGTGCGGCGCGCGAGCTCGACGGTGCAGAGCCTGCGATTTAAAAGCATTCCAAAGCCGCATTTTTGCAGGCTCGCGTCGATGAAGCCGTAGTCAAATTTGACGTTGTGCGCCACAAAAACGCTATCGCCTAAAAACAGCCTAAACCGCTCCAGCACGCTAGCTAGCGGCGGCGCACCCACAAGATCGTCCGCGCAAATCCCCGTAAGCTCCGTGATATTTTCGGGCACGACGGGCGCGTAAACGAAGCTCTCGAAGCGATCCAACTCCTGCATGCCGCGCGTTTTTATCGCGCCGATTTCGATGATCTGGCCGTTTGAGAGCCCGCCGTTTGTTTCGATGTCCACGAAGCAAAAAATTTCATCCGAAATATCCGTCTCACGGGTTTTGAGCGTGATTTTGCCGTTGTCGAGTTTTATTATCTCTATGCCCAGCGCACGCCACATCGAAAGGTCTTTGGGCTCAAAAAGCTCGGTAATCTCGGCAATATCGCTTGCTTTTGAGATAAAATCGTAATAATTTATGCTCTTTTGAGCCAGTAAATTTATTAAATTTTCGATCTGACGCGTCAAAATTTTACCCCTGTGCCGCGCCTAAATTTTAAGCGCACGGATCGCCTCCGCGTAGTCGTTTGAAGAAAATATGTAATTGCCCGCTACCACGACGTCGGCGCCCGCTTCGTCGATATCTGCGATATTCAGCCCGTTTACGCCGCCATCGACCTCGATGAGGCATTTTGCGCCTTTACGATCGATCAGCTCGCGCAGCTGCTTAATTTTCTCAAGCGCCGAGGGGATAAATTTCTGCCCGCCAAAGCCAGGATTAACGCTCATCAAAAGCACCATATCCACTTCGCCCAAAATAAACTCCAGCGCGCTAAGCGGAGTGTGCGGATTCAGCACAACCGCAGGCGAGACGCCGCTATGGCGGATATGATCTATGAGGCGCAGCGGATGGGTCTCCTCCTCGATATGGAAGCTAAGAAATTTCGGCCTTAGCGGCAAAAAAAGATCGACGAAAAACGGCACGTTTTTGACCATCAGATGGATGTCTAAAGGCTTGCTGCTCGCCTTTGCCGCGGCGCTCGCTACAAGCGGTCCGATCGTAAGATTGGGTACGAAATGCCCGTCCATCACATCCACGTGAATGAGATCGGCGCCCGCCTCGCAGACTGCGCGAATTTCCTCCGCAAGCCTTCCGAAATCCGCCGATAAAATGCTGGGTGCTACATACATTAAGATTCCTTATAAAATTTTAAGATGCGAAATTTTACTTAGTTTTGTCATAAATTTCGCTAAATTTAAACCGCGGCGGATTTTAAGCATAATTTGAAATTTTTTCGCTATAATCGCCATTTAT
Source organism: uncultured Campylobacter sp. (assembly GCF_938045205.1). Classification (GTDB taxonomy): domain Bacteria; phylum Campylobacterota; class Campylobacteria; order Campylobacterales; family Campylobacteraceae; genus Campylobacter_B. Next base: position 32,367 of record NZ_CALIMY010000132.1, on the reverse strand, counting down.
TTTAATCATCAAGGATTTATTATGGCAAGAAGATGCGCAATCACCGGCAAAGGTGCGATGGTAGGAAACAATGTCAGCCACGCAAATAACAGGACCAAAAAGAAATTCCAGGTCAATCTACGCACCGTCCGCGTTCAGCTAGAAGACGGCTCAACCAGACGAATCAAAGTCGCCGCCTCAACTCTACGAACTATGAAAAAACAATCAAAATAACCTCTTAAAGAGGAATTTATGTCTGTTTTGGACAAGATCAAGCGATTCCTCGACTGGTCCGGCTCGACTAAGCCGGACATCAACCTCTACACAGAAATTTACGACCAGCTACGACCTTTTCGCTTACCACTGATAACCATCGTGCTGATGATGCTAATCGGCACATTAGGCTATGTCTTTATAGCGGGCTTTTCGCTCGTGGATGCCTTTTATCAGGCGGGTATGACCTTCACGACGGTAGGCTTTACCGAAGTAGCGCCGATATCGCCCGCAGGTAGAATTTTTACCGTCTTATTCATCCTCATGGGCTTTGGAACCTTTTCGTTTTGCCTGGGCGTCGTCGTCGAGGTCATAAAAAACGGCAAACTTCAAAATTTACTTAGGGAGCAACGAATGATCAATAACATCGCAAGGCTCAAAAACCACTACATTATCTGTTACAACAACATCTACTGCGCCGAGCTTGCCAAGCAGTTTCGCGAAAACCACCTACCCTTCGTGGTGATCGACCCCGATCCCGCTCTAGCCAAAATCGCCGAGGAAAACCGCTACCCCTACTTCATCGTAGGCGAGCCGCACGTGGAAACCACGATGCTAAAAGCCCACCTCTCATCGGCCAAATGCGTCATCACCTTGGCTCCAAATTTAGCCGATAATATCGCGATAATCTCGCTGGTGCGCCTATACGAAAAGGAGCTTGGTCGCATCACTCCCTACTTCATCATGGCAAATAGCGATGATGACAGCGACACCGAGAGGCTAAAAAAACTCGGCGCAAATTCTATCGTCTCACCATCCAAACTCGCCGCACAAAGACTCTCTGCGATCAGCGTGCGCCCTGATATGGAAAACATTTTGGAGCGATTTTTGTATAAAAAAGACTCACTCATCGATATCGAGGAGATCACGGTGCCCGATTTTTCGTGGATCCGCTTCAAGCGCCTAAAAGAAACTCGCTTGCGTGATTTTACAAACGCCGACGTCGTGGGAATCAAAGAGCCCAACAGCCGCTTCATTCCTATGCCGGATGGCGACTACCTCATCGGTACTGGGGTGAAATTTTTAGTCATCGGCACGGCAGAGGGTATCCGCAACACCAAAAAGCTCATCCGCAGCAAATACAAGCCACAGGAGATGAGATATGTTTAAAATCGCTAAGCTCGAGGGCGGCTTGCAGAATGTCGAGGGCTTTTATTTTGACGGCGTGAATTCGGGCTTTAAAAAACAGGGCAACGATCTAGGATTTATCCGTGCGGACGAGCCCTTTGCCGTAAGCGCGATCTTTACGAGCAATAAATTTCAAGCCGCGCCGATTAGGCATTTCAAAAGGGCGCAGGAGCGCGCGGGCGGGGAGCTTAAAACAAATTTTATCCTCGTAAATTCTAAAAACGCAAACTCTATGACTGGGGAGCAAGGCATCGCGGACATCGATGAAATTTTTAGCGAGCTTGGCAAAAAAATCGCTCTGATAAACCCCGTCATGAGCTCCACCGGCGTCATCGGATACCGCCTTAAAAAGGAAAAAATTATCGCCGCCGCGCAAAATTTTGACCTTTCGGCACGAAACTCGAACGCTCTAGCCACCGCCATTATGACGACAGATACGATAAAAAAAGAGCTTGCATATGAAATTTCTTTAGAAAACGGCGAGAAATTTCGCATCACAGCCGTTTGCAAGGGCGCAGGCATGATCAATCCTGCGCTTGCAACCATGCTCTGTTTCGTCCTGACCGACGCAAAAATACCGCGCGCGGATATGGACGAGCTGCTAAAAAAGTCGGCGGAGCAGAGTTTCAACACCGTAAGCGTCGACGGCGACACCTCCACCAACGATACGATTATGCTATGCAGTAGCGCCAAATGTGCTTACGACAAGAATGCCTTCTCATCCGCGCTAAACGCCCTGACGCGCGAGCTTGCGCTAATGCTGGTAAAAGACGGCGAAGGCGCAAACAAGCTGGTGCGATTTAGAGTAAGCGGTGCCGCAAATGCTGGGGATGCCCGCACGGCGGCAAAGGCGCTTAGCAATTCGCCACTTGTTAAAACGGCGATCTTCGGCGAAGACCCGAATTGGGGTCGCATAGCCTCCACCATAGGCGCCTGCGGTATCGAATGCGACGAAGAAAAGCTGCGTATTAAATACGATGACGTGCTACTTTATGACGCGCAAAATCGCGAACTGGACGCCGCTCGCGAGGCCACGGCCCACGCCGTAATGCAGCAAAAAAGCTTTACGATCTGGTGCGATTTAGGGCTCGGGGATGGCGAGTTTAGTGCATACGGCTGCGATCTTAGCTACGACTACGTAAAAATCAACGCCGATTATAGATCATAAAGATTCACAGCTTACTCTTTCATAATAAAAATCTCGTCTCGAAAATAGCGAATAGCGGCAGGGCTTTAAAGCTCTGCCCTAAAATTTTATCATTTAAATTTGCCTGTTTTAAATTTTTAAATACTAAAATTTTACCTTTTAAAATTTGGAATCTCATGCGTGAAATTCAGTCTAAATTTGATAGCTGAAATTAGGTTTTAAGCGCTTTATTGATATACTTAAATAAATTTTTCAAAGGAGTAAAGCATGTTTCATGAATACAGAGATTTAATCACTGAGTTAAAAGGCAAAAACGCACGATTTGATTCGCTTTTCGAGAAACACGACGAGCTGGATCACAAGATCGCCGACGCACAAGCCGGCAGAGTGCATATGAGCGATCTGGAGATCGATGCGATGAAGAAGGAAAAGCTTCGCATAAAAGATGAGCTAGGCACCCTGCTAGCGCAATATAAAGCCGAAAAGGCAGATAAATAAAGTTGCTTGCGGCGAAATTAAGATGCAGCAGAGTGCTAGCAAGGCTAATTTCGCCGCTAAGCTTTAATCCGTGTTTAGAATTTTCTAATCTCAATAAGTTTAGCCGCTTAAATTTGCCGCGCGCGATAGAGATATTAAAACAGCGCGCCAAAACAAGTTAAAATTTATACCGCACGCTCCCACCTTGACACCTCTAAATAATTTTTACGTATCGGCTACATAACTGCATATACCAACAATGCGGTATTAGCGCAATCAAATATAATTCGTTACGGCTCTCTATAGCCCTTTCCGCTTCCAAAAATATCTCTTGCTGAATTCGTTTTGCGCTACAGAGTAAATTAAAAATTTATGCTGCGTCGCCTGCAGCCTGGCTTTTAAATTTTACTTTGCAGCGAGCATTTTCTAGTAAATTTCAAATCTTACGCTTTGCTTATTGCAGGCGCAATACATACTTTTAAAAATCCGCATTTCAAAGGAATCTGAAGTAGCGCTAGAATTTTAAATTCCCGTTCGCGCTAACCGCGAAATTTCAAATTCGCAGACTTCAAACAAGCGCTAGTTTATGCTAGAGCCTACTTTAATCTCTTCAAAGAATTTAGCTAAGCTTGCTTATTTTAACCCGCTTCGTTGAGCTTTAAAAATTTAGATTATTTCTTTGATCGTATCGGATAATGCCTACCGGCACGGAATTTCTAAAGTTACCTTGTTTGCTATATGCGCAATTAAAAGCGGCGCTAACGGGGAATTAAATAATATAAGTGGATCTGTAAAAGGTATGAAATTTAATCATAGGATTTTAAGCGCCAAGAATTTGCGATAGAATTTCGCCACGCAAATCAAATCCCAAAACTAACCTGGCCTACTCGAAAACCTTCGCTTCTAAGCCATGTAGCCTTTGCAAGCCGATATCGATATATTCGTTAAGCTTCTCATTATTTTCCAGCAATTTGTCGTAATAGCTCTTGGCTCTTTCTCTCGCGGTCGCATCAGGCTCGATATACTTTAGCCCGCTTTTGAAAAATCCTTTGGATTCCACAAAATAGATCGAGTGGATCTTCTCGCAGTGCGATAGCCCTGCTTCAGTGTAGTTTAAAATCGATTCGTACGCGATGTTGCCTAACAGCTCCTGCAGTCTATTTGCGGGATTTTTGAAAAACTCGGCAAACTCCTTATACGGCGTAAAAACCTGATCCAGGTTTTTCATCGCATCGCCGTAGATACCCTTTTTCAGGCGAAACATCGTCATTTCTTGAGAACTTACAAACTTCTCTATTGCTTTTATCGTATCGTTTTTATTCACTAAATTTTCCCTTTTAAAATATGAAACGCTCGGATTATATCGTTTGTTTTATAAAAATCCGTTAAAAATCGGTTAAATTTTACCCTAGCGTTTTAGCCAATTTTCCTTGAGCGCTTTTTATTAAATTTCCCGCCTCAGCCGCCGCACTTCTCGCACAATCCTCGCACGAGCACGCTTTTGACATTTTTTTGTGGCAAAGCTGGCATCGAAATCTCCTCCATTTTATGGCAGCTTTCGCAGACAAAATACGCTTTGGCGCCGTCGGTAAGCTCATAAAAGCTTTTATGATTATTTTCGCTGGTAATTATCAAATTTTTCTCTTCCAAAAGCGCTATATTGCGATATATAGTGGTTTTATTCGCACCTGTTAGTTCTACTAGTTCATCGTAGCTTACCGGGCATTTTTTCTCGCTTAGGATCTGCACGATCTGCACTCTAAGCGCCGTAGGAGCGATATCGTGACTCGTTAAAAAATCTTTGGGATCCATTTTACGCCTTTTTTAAAATTTAAGCGATGATAGCGAAATTTAGATAAATTTATATTAAGTTGCAACTAAGTTGCTTTTGATATACTTCCGCAATTTTTTTGGAAAGGAATTTTATGAAAAAGCTTATTTTCACGCTTTTAGCAGCTAGTTGCGTAGCATTCGCCAAACCTACGGTCACCACGACTATACTTCCTACGAAGTATTTTGTTGAACAGATCGCAGGTGATACCCTGCAGGTAAATACAATGGTAGGCAAAGGCGCTGATCCGCACACATACGAGCCTAAGCCTTCGGAGATGAAAATGCTAGAAAATAGCGATCTGTATTTTGCAGTCGGTATAGAATTTGATGAAGTCTGGCTACCAAAGCTTGCCGCATCGTATCCGAAGATGAAGATAATCCGCACCGAAGATGGCATCACTAAAATGGCTATGGCAGAACATCACCATCACGACGAACATGATCATAGCGCACATCACGATGATCACGATCATGATGCGCACCATGAGCATGGTGACAAAGACCACGAGGCGCACGAGCACCATCATCATCACGGCGGTTTAGACCCACATATCTGGCTCGATCCGCAGCTTGTAAAAATTCAAGCTAAAAATATTAAAGACGCGTTAACCAAACAGTATCCAAAGGATGCTAAAATTTATGAAGCAAATTTCGATAAATTTGCTAAAAAGCTTGACGAGCTAGACGCTTACGCAAAGCAGAAATTAGCGGGCGTCAAGGGAAAGAAATTTATGGTTTATCATCCGTCTTGGGGCTATTTCGCGCATCGATACGATTTAGAGCAGATCGCAGTCGAAGTGGAGGGCAAAGAGCCTAAGCCTGCGGATTTAGCCGAGCTAATCGAGGAAGCCAAAGAGGAAAAGATCAAGGTGATTTTCGTCGCACCGCAGTTTTCCAAAAAGGCAGCGCAAACCATCGCCGCTCAAACGGGCGCAAAGGTTATAGAGATCGATCAGCTGCCGCTAGATTGGTACGAGACGATGAAAAAGACGATCGACATTTTCGGAGAAAATTTGTAGTTGATGAAATTTATTAAAATTTTACTTTTATCCGCGATCTTTAGCTCGCGGATATTTGCGTGCGCTCTGTGCGCCTTATACACGCCCACTGCGCACGTTAGCATTACCCCCGTCGCGCAAGACGGCAAGATCGTGAGCCTGCACTTTTCGTGGCTCTTCTCTCAAAATTTCACCGACGTTATAATGCAGACCTACGATATAAATTCCAACGGCAAGCTTGAAAATAGCGAGCTTGCCGAGATAACTAAGGCGATGACTGACTATCTAACCCCCAAAAGCTACCTTTGCGAGGCGGAATTTTACGATCAAGCGCCAAAAAACGCAAAGCCCGCACTTAGCAACCTCGTAGGCACGCAGATCAAGGGAAATTTTAAAAACGCAAAAAGCCTTATTAAAAAGGGCAGGCTTGAGTTTGAGTTCGATCAAAAGGTCGGCTTCGAGCTGCGAAACGGCCGCGTTCTTAAAATTTCCATTAACGACGATCAGGGATTTTTCAATTTCAAAATGCTTGACGACAAGCCCATTAATCTAGGCGAGGGCTTTGTAGCGAAGCCTAATTCAAATTTAGCCACCACTTTTATAGAATTTAGCGGCGAAAAGCCAAAGATCGCAGATAAAAAACCGCCTATTTCAAGCGCGCCGAACTCCGATTTAGCGCAGGATGGTCTTGCATCTAGCGAGCAGAGTCTTGCGGGCTCAGAGGATAAACTTGCGCAAGGCGGCCAAGCTAAACCGAATTCCAGCTCAGCACGCAGATCAAACCAAAGATCCGTCGGCGACATCGTTTCGGAAGCTGCAGCAGAGGCGCAAAAAAATATAGCCGCTTCGGATACCATCGCGCAGATTAATAAAGCCGCAAAAAAGGACGTGCAGGCAAAAGGTGGCCCTGCAAATTCTGCGGCGCCTGAAGATAAAGGCGCGGGCGAAAATTTTGCTGCGATCCGAGACAATTCTTTAAATTCCGCGCATTCTACGCAAAATTTTGCGACTCCGCCCGAGGAGAGTTCTTTAAATTTAGCGCAAAATAGCGCTAGCAAAAACGGCGCCACATCCGACAGCGACGAGATTTCAAGCGAGCAGCACAAAGAGGTCTCGCTGGGATTTGTCGCGCAAAAGACGATGGATTTTATGAAAAGCCTCAAAACGGCGTTTCGCGCAAGCAGCGAGCATGCAAGCGCGAGCACCATCCTATGGGTCTTGGCGCTTTCTTTCATATACGGCTTTTTCCACGCGGCGGGTCCTGGGCACGCGAAGCTGCTAACGGCGAGCTATTTCTTAGCCCATGGCGGCAGCTACGTCAAGGCCTTTGGATTTGCCCTCAAAATCGGGCTTCTACACGTCCTAGGAGCGCTCGTTTTGGTAAGCGCGAGCATGTTCGTGCTGCAAAACGTCGCAGGGCTCGTCTCCACGAACTCTGCCTCAATCACAACGAAAATTTCGGCGCTTCTGATCATCGTCATAACCGCGCTCATCATCTACGACAAAGCTCGCCGCGTAAGATCGGGCGCCCACCACGATGCGGGCTGCTCCTGCGCTGCTTGCGCTTCCGCCGCAAATACCGCAGAGACGGACGTCAGCTTAAAAAATACGGCGTTTGCAAACGCCGGGAATTCCGCTTACGCAGCGTCAAAGAGCTATAAATTTTCTAAATTTAAAACCCCTAGCGGCGAATCCGCACAGTATTTAGATACTCAAAATTTAGGCGCCGCAACGGCAGAGCTAAATTCGAATTCAAATTTAACCGCAAGCCTAGAAGAAAACTCGCCTAGCCAAAACGAGCAAGAAAAGGTCTTAAATTCTATAAATTTAAAAAACCAAACCTCGTCTCGCTCGCTGCAAAATGGCGCAACTGGCGGCGGCGAGAAAGGGCGGGAGTGGCTTATCGCGCTTGCGGCGGCGCTCGTGCCTTGCCCCGGCACGATCCTTATTTTCGTGCTTGCCTTCAGCCTCGGAAGCTTCGCGCTTAGCGTCGCGAGTGCGCTTTTCATCGGTTTTGGAATGAGCGTCGTGATATTTTTAGCCGCGCTTTTCGGCGCGAAAGCAAACGAACTAAGCTCGAAGCGGCTCGTAAGCCTGAAGCTTTATATAGAATTTGCGGGGCTTTTCGTGATGTTCGGGCTCGGGATTTTTATGTATTTCATCTCAGACACCCTCAGGATACTGTAATCGCAAGGTTTTAATGCAAATTTTAAAAAGCGGCTCGCGTGAAATATAAAGTTTATGCGATACGTTAAATTTTAAATCCGGTGCGAATTGTTTTCAGAATAGTAAGATTTTAAAATTTGCGCCGCACGGACTGCATAAATTAAGCTCCGATCTCGACTATTTAATTATGAGGCGAAATTCGCTCTTTATGAATTCCGCTAAATTTTGCTACAATACGGGCGAAATTTTTCTCAAGGATAGATATGTCGCCTTCTTTGCAAGATGCTATTTCACAGACTTTAATCGAGCAAAAAGCGTGCGCTAGAGTTTTTAATAGATATTACCACCTCAGTATAGCCGCCTTTTTTGCGGTCCTGTTCGTATTAGTGTTTCTAAACGGCGTTAAAGCAGACACTCCTCTAATAAAAATTGCCGAATTTTCGAGCGTCTTGATCCTTTTTCAGATCTTTTGGATATTTCTTCTTCATTGTGCCGGTCAAGAAACTGAAGCAGAAATTCGCTACTACAAATTTTACAAAGAGATATTCGTCCGCGCCGTAATAAACGATATAGATGCTGGTTTAAAATATGATCCATATACCGGTATGCAAGAAGAGGAATTTCAAAAATTTAGAATTTATAGGAAATCTAGGATCAAAAGCGAGGATCGGATTACGGGCGTGTACTGCGGGATTAAATTTAGCCTCAGCGAGGTACATAGCAATAGCAGGTTTTACATGAAAACGGATAATCCGCTCATAGCGGCGATTATGTTGATCAAAATATTCTACGATAACTATATGGACTTTGACGGCAACGTACTGATCTGCGAGCTCGCGAAAAAAACCTCGGGCAAAACGATAGTGGTAAGCAGGGAGCTAAACGCCAAGATCTTCGGCGAAAAAGAGATGATGGACGATGTGGATTTTATGCGCGATTTTCGCGTGTTTGCGGATGACAAAGTAGAAGCGCGCTATCTGCTAACGCCCGCGTTTATGGAGCGCCTGCGCGAAATAAATCGCGAAACGAGCGGCGAGTTTAGCTTGAGCGCGGTATTTATGGATGAGCGTTTATATCTATTTTTAAACGGTGTGCCCGATCTTTTTGAAACTACTCTTTTTGATAGGCCTGCTAGCATAGAGCTCGCGCGCGAATACCAAACGCAGATCCGCAAAATTTTAAGCCTAATCGAGACACTAGGACCACAAATTAGCAGGACGCATTACAGCTGAAATTTTGTACCTGCTCATTTTAGGCTAGACGGAGTTTTCCGGCGAAGCATAATTTCGGCAAAACCGTAAAATTTAATCAGCGGCGCAATCTCTCGGCAGCCGTCCTAAATTTAATCAGCAATAAAATCGCTCGGTGGTTGCCCAAAATTTAAACGGCGATACGATTAGAGATGAAAGTACCTATCGCGCATAAATTTGAAGCAAAAACGCCTTGCCGTTGTCTTATAAATAAAATTTAACGCTCCGATGCTTCCTGGAAGCGACTCTTGCTTAGCGCTTCATGCTCAAAATAAAATTTGACCGCGTCTCGTATCGCAGCCTCTAGCTTTTAGTGCCAAACTCGCATAGCGACGAAATTTAATCGGCGGCGCCCGCGATGATGAAATTTAAAAGTAGATCCGCAAGGACGAAATTTAAATTTAAAAACAAAACCGCGATGAGAGTTAAATTTAAAGCGTGCGGCGCTTACAAAAGCCGCACGCTAAAAGGTATCTGCCAGGACGCAGCCGCAACGTACCTCAAGCGCTAGCTCTGCACGTACTCAAGTTCGCTAAAATCCTTGCCGCGCGTTCCCGCGTTGCCTCATCAAACGCCGTCGTAGGCTGGATTGTAAATTTAAATTATAAAGAATTGTATGAGGCGAAATTTAAAATTCCGCCTCCTAAGCGGAAAAGGATTAAAGCGCCGCGTAGCGCACCATTAGGCAAGTTGGTAGAGCCGCTAGTTTATCGAGCGTGCTTTTTTGCACTTCGGAATCGACCAAAATGACCGCCAAAGCATCCCCCTCCTCGCCTCTGCCTAAGCGAAAATCCGCGATATTGATGTTCTCGTCGGCTAGGATCGTGCTTACGGATTTGATAACGCCTGGCACATCGGTGTTTTTGAATATTATCATCTTGCCTTTCGGCTTAAAATCGGTCTTAAATCCGCCGATATTTACGATGCGCTCCTCGCTTCCGTCAAAGACCGTGCCCGCAACGTTTGAGATCGCCTCGTCGGTCGTAACCTTAACCGCGATCTCGCTTTTATAAACGCTGCGCGCAAGCTCGCCGAAGCTCGTCTCGATACCCTTTTCATCCGCAAGAAATTTAGCGTTGACGTAATTTAGCGAATCGCCCAAAGAATCGTGCAGCGCGCCTACGATAGCAAAAACGAGCATCGATTTTAGATACTGCACCACCTCGCCGCTGCCCTCGATAGTGATCGATTTGATCGGGCCCTTGTTGATCTGCGCCGCAAGATAGGCCATTTTGGAGACCAAATTTATATACGGCTCGATACCGCGCGGCAGATCTTCAAGTTTAAGCGGCAAATTTAAAGCGTTTGGATAGTTTAAGCCGCGCGCGGCGCTGATCGCCTGCTCTGCGGCTTCTCGGGCGATATTGCTTTGCGATTCGAGCGTATTTGCTCCAAGATGCGGAGTCGCGCTTAAATTTTCGATATCCAAAAGCTCGTGATCGGTCGCAGGCTCTTTGTCGAAAACGTCGATGCCGAGATATGCGATCTTGCCGCTGCGCAGATTGTTTGCGAGCGCCTTTTCGTTGTAAAGTCCGCCTCTAGCGCAGTTTATTAGGCGCACGCCGTCTTTCATCTTCGCTATTTGCGGCTCGCCTACCATATTTATCGTCTCTTGATTTTTCGGCGTATGGATCGTGATGAAGTCGCAAGATAAAATTTCATCGAAATTTTTCGTATATTTTACTCCGAGCTTCGTGGCCTTCTCAGGCTCGATATACGGATCATAGGCGATGACGTTCATCCCGAACGCAAGCGCGCGCGCCCCCACGCGCGAGCCGATGTTTCCAAAGCCGATGATACCGAGGCTCTTTTTATAAAGCTCGGTGCCGTACCACTTCTCGCGCTTCCAAATTCTATTAATTTTCAGATCGTTGCAGGAATTTACATATTTGCGCGCCGCATTCAGCAGATGGCACATGGTCATTTCGACCGCGGCGATGGTGTTTGCCGTAGGTACGTTCATCAAAATAATACCGCGCTTGGAGCAACCGTCGATGTCGCAGTTATCTACGCCCACACCCGCACGCACGATCGCTTTTAGCTTGGTGCCGGCATTTAGAAATTTCTCATCCACCGCCGTAGAGCTTCTGGTAATCGCAACGTCCGCATCGCCTAAAATTCCGTATAGCTCGCTCTTGGGCACGTTCGTGGCGTCGATTACTTTAACGTCCGATTCCTGCTTAAGCAGATCAAAACCGATTTTGTGGATTGCGTCGCAGACTATGATAGTTTTCATTAAATTTAACCTTTAGAAGTGAGTCCGCAAGGCGGGGATGCCTTGCGGGAGGAATTATTTGTTTAGTTGATCTTTGATTAGATCCCCTAGGCTTTGCTTCTCGTCGTCGTTGCTATTGATTTCGTTTAGCGCCTCGCGCTCCTTCTGATGAGCCAGCCTGCGCACGCTTAGGCGGATTCTATTTTTCTTCTCGTCGATGAAGGCGATCGCAGCTTCAATCTCGTCGCCCACTTTTAGGCTATCTACGCTTACGTTGCCAAGATCTTCCTTGCGAATAAGCGCGTCGATACCGCCTCCCAGCTCGACGAAAATTCCAAACTCTTTAATATCGCGGATCTTGCCTTTTACGACATCGCCTTGATTGTGACTCTTGGCAAATTCACTAATCGGGCTATCGCCGAGCTCTTTGTGGTTTAGAGAAATTTTTTGAGTGTCTTTGTCAATCTTGATGATCTTAACCTCGATCTCGTCGCCTACTTTGAATAAATTTTTGCACTTCTCACCGCGATCCCACGAAGCGTCTTCATTATGCAAAAGCCCCTCTACGCCGTCGATCCTCACAAACGCGCCGAAATTTGTAATCGTAGTGACGCTGCCTTTTAGCACGTCGCCCACTTTATGCTTAGCAACAAACTCGTCAAAAGGCTTGGTGAGTAAATTTTTAAGGCTCACGCGCAATCTACGCTCGCTAGGGTTGATCTCTACGACCTCAACGTCAAGCTCCTCGCCCTCGCTGATGAAATCTTTCGGATTTTTGATATTTTTATCCCACGAAATTTCACTGATATGCAAAAAGCCCTCGATGTCATTGCCAAGATCGACAAATGCGCCGTAAGGCTCGATATTGCTTACTTTTACGCGGATAGTATCGCCCACTTCCAGGCTATCTTTAATCTCGTTCCAAGGATCTGGCATCGCCTCTTTGATCGAAAGGGAGAGATGCTTTTTATCGTTATCGTATTTGATAACTTTAACCGGAACCTTATCGCCCTCTTTGTAGAGCGAGCTTGGATTTACCGGGCCTTTGTATGAAATTTCGCTGTAGTGCACGAGCCCATCCACGCCGCCTACGTCTACGAACATACCGTAGGTGGTGATCTTTTTGACGACGCCTTCGATGATGCCCTCGGTAGCGATTACTTTCTCGATCGCCTCTTTGCTTGCTTTGCGATCCTCATCAAGTAGCTTCTTGCGCGATACGACGATGCTTTGCTCATCTCTATCGACCTTAATGATCTTTACTTTGAAATTTTTACCGACGGCGCCATTTGGGTTTTTAAGCGCACTTTGCGAGCGTGGCATAAAAAATTCCACATCATCTGCGTTAGCACAAAGGAAACCACCCTTATTAAACGATAGAATTTTAACGTCATAGACATTCTCTGCGTTTTCATCATAGGAGTCGATGAATGCCTTTACTTTTTCCTTCTTTAGAGCCTTTTTATACGATACGACCGGGCGACCGCCTCTGCTTCCGATAATAGCGACTTTGATGTCATCTCCTACATTAACCTGCGGGTTTCCTTGCTCATCGCTAACCTCGGCGGCGTCCAAAATGCCCTCCGACTTCCTGCCTACGTCTATGAAAACCTCGCCGTCCTTAAGGGCGATAACCTTACCTGTGACAACCTCGTCGCGAGACTTCCCGGTGTCATACTCCTCTAACAATGTCGCAAAATCTTCCTCTGCGTGGTTTTGAACCTTCTCGTTCACCTCAGCCATATGCTTCCTTTAAATTTATTTGTGCTTTTTTGAAAAGAACTAAAATGCGCGATTCTAGCCAAAATTTGCTTTCGATTTGATAAATTTCTAAGAGTAAATTTGATAAGAGGGCTTATAAATTCTGCGTTAGACTTTCGATTCTCGCTACTACTTTTTTGATGATCCAATCGGGAGTGCTAGCTCCTGCGGAGATGCCGCAGAGGCTTTTGTTTTCAAACCACGAGCGTTCAAGCTCGCTTTCGTTTTCTATAAGATAACTGTCTTTGCAAAAATTTTGCGAGATTAAAAAAAGCTGCTTGGTGTTGGAGGAATTTTTCCCGCCTACGATTATCATCACGTCGGCCTTTTGTGACAGGCTTTTTACAGCCTCTTGATTTTCCAGCGTCGCATTGCAAATCGTATTAAAAATTCTCAGCTCCCTTGCGCGTTGCATCAAAAAATCCGCGATTTTAGTAAAGCTTTCTATCTTTTTCGTAGTCTGCGAAACGAGCGCGACGCGAGGTCCAAGCTTGATCTGCAGTAACTCCGCGGGCTCCAGCACTACGCATACTCTTCCTTTGGCGTAGGATTTCACGCCCTTTACTTCGGGATGATTTTTATCGCCGAAGATTACGATATCATAGCCCTCCGCGCTCATCTTTTCTACGATCTGCTGCGGCTTGGTTACGAAAGGGCAGGTAGCGTCGATGAGCTGCTTGTTTTGCGCTTTTAGGTTTTGCAGATCGTCCTTTTGGATGCCGTGCGTGCGGATGATGAGCTTTTGCTCGTCCTTGATCTCGCTAACGCCCCCCAGGGTTTTGACGCCGAAATTTTGCCTTAGCCTATTGATCTCTTCGGCGTTATGTATGAGTTCACCAATCGTAGCGGCCTCGCCGGCGCTTTCTGCGATCTTGATCGCACGCTTGACGCCAAAGCAAAAGCCGTAGCTTTTAGCCATCTCAATCTTCAACGCTGGCTCCGATCTGTCTTAAAATCGCGGCAAAATTTGGAAACGACGTCGCGATACAATCGCTATCTTCGATGATCATCCCCGATCTTAGGCCTAAAATCGCAAAACTCATTGCGATACGGTGATCACCGCACGGCGTGATGATCGCCGCGTTTGCCTCGCCGCCTTCGATCTGCCAGCCGTCCTGTAGCTCGCGCGCCTTAATACCGCAAGCGCGAAGCCCTTCGCAGGTTACTTTTATGCGGTCGCACTCCTTCACGCGTAGCTCGGCGGCATTTCTAAGCACGCTACTTCCCTTTGCGCAGGCAAAGGCGATCGCAAGCGCAGGCGCTTCATCTATCAGCCACGAGATATTTTCGCTAACCTCTACGGCGTGAAGCGGCGCGTAAGCGACCTCTATATCGCCGATCTGCTCGTAAAATTCGCTCGTTTTATTAAATTTAACCTCGGCTCCCATGCGTTTTAAAATTTCATACGCCTCTATTCGGGTTTTGTTTAGCAGCATATTTTTTAGCACTATGCGCGAGCCCGGGGTTATCGCTGCGGCGACCGCGAAGAAAAACGCCGAGCTGGGATCGTTTGGGATAAAAATTTCAAGCGGTTTAAGCGGCGAGCTAAGGGGCGCAACTTCGATCGCAAGACCGTTTCGCGAAATTTGCGCGCCCATCGCTTTTAGCATCCGCTCGCTGTGATCGCGGCTAAGCTCGGGCTCGCTAAATTTACATCCGCTGCCGCGCAGAGCCGCTAAAATCAAAGCGGTCTTTACCTGCGCGGACGCAATCTTACTTGCGTATTCAAAATACCCAAGCTTCTGCCCGAGCACCGCAATCGGCGCCTTTTCGCCGCCTGCTCGTCCGTAAATTTTAGCGCCTACTTTGCAAAGCGGGTCCGCAACGCGCCTCATCGGACGCTCGCTTAGATACCGATCACCGCACAGCACGAAAAAGCCCTCGCGTCCCGCCAAAAAGCCCATAAATAGCCGCATTGCCGTACCCGAGTTGCCGCAATCAAGCGGGACATTAGGCTCTTTGATAGCGGCGGGAGGAGTGATTAAAATTTCGCCCTCTACGCGCTGCACGCAAGCGCCCAAAAGCTCCACGATCTTTAACGTATTTTGCGTATCTTCGGCCTCAAGATAGTTTGAAATTTTACTCATCCCCTCCGCTAGCAGCGAAAAGATCGCCGCGCGGTGTGAGATCGATTTATCCGCGGCGATATTTGAAATCTCCGCCCGCAAAGGGCTTGCTTGCGCAAAAATTCTCATCGCAGCCCAAGTCCCAGCTCGCTGCTAAGCGCGGCTAAAATTTTATCGGTAAAGCCCGCCACTTCCTCGTCGCAGAGGGTTTTTTGAAGGTCTTGAAATACAAGCCTGATCGTCAGGCTCTTTGAATCGCCCAGGCTTTCGTCGCCGTAAAGATCGCTCGGGATAAATTCCTTTAGCGCCTCGATTTTAAGGGCCTCTATGCACTCTTTGATCTGCTCGAAGCGCATTCCGTTCGGCACCAAAATACTTAGATCGCGCGATACGCTAGGGAACTTCGAATAAGCATCCGCTACGATATTTTCAAATTTAAGCTTGGAAAAATCGATCTCGCACAGATAGCTTTTATCCAGATCGCGCCCTGCTTCTACGGCGTAATCCACGCGCCCGATAAAGCCCACTATCTGCCCGCCCTGCTCGATCTGAGCTTGCTCGAATTCGCTTAAAAATTTCAAATTTTCGCCAGGCAGCCTGACCTTAAATTTACCGATGACGCTTTGGATTAAATTTGCAAAATACAAAAAATCCACCGCAGCGGGTTTTGCGCCGGCAGCGATAGAGGGCTCGGCTTTTAGTCCGCTAACTATAAAGCCCAGCCTTAGGCTCTGCGCGCCGCTTTCGTCAAAGACCTCTCCTAGCTCAAAAAGTTTAACGCTTCTACGAGAATTCTTTAAATTTCGCTCCGCAGATTCCAGCAGATGATTAATCAGCGTCGGTCTTAGCGCGTCCAGCTCGCCGTTTATCGGATTTAAAATTTTAACCTTGCACGGCGCAAAGCCTAAGCTTTGCAGAGCCTTTCCGTCGTCAAATACATAATGCACGCACTCGAAAAATCCCACTGCTGCCGCCTTGCTGCGAAGCTTACGCCCGTTTTGCAAATTTACGTAGGTATCGTTTAGGCGGTTTTTCTCGTAGAAGCTTAGCGGCGCGGCAGCGATATTGTCGATGCCCACGATACGCACGATCTCCTCGCACACATCGTGAGAATTTACGATATCGTGGCGGAAAGGCGGCACCTTGGCGGTGATGAGATCGGCTTCGACGCCCACATCAAAGCCCAGCCTTTTTAAAATTTTTACGATCTTATCGCGTGGAATTTGCGCGCCGATCATTGAGTTTATCTCTTTTTCGCTAAAGCCCACAATAAGCGGCTCCAAAGCATTTGAAATCTTTTGTGTGCCCGCATATAGGCTCACGGCTTTATTTTTAAGTAGCAATCTAAATAGCAGATCTAGCCCCAGCCTAAGCTTTGGCTCGCTGCCTCTGCTTGAGCGATACACGTGCTCGTCACCTTTTAGGCTTTTATTTTCGTTTACTGCTCTGGCGATAATTAGTGGCGCGGTGTAGTTTGCCTCTAATAGCACCACTTTGCTACTGCAACACGCCTTTAGCTCCGCGTCTTGGCAAATCCCTGCCACGCTAAGCAGTCTCTTGCCCGCATAAACGCCGAACTCGCCGTTTGGCATAGGCTTTATGTCAAGCGCCACCTTGCCGTCTGCGGAAGCGATCTTTTCAAAATCATAAGCACGCAGCAACACTCCGGTAGAATGAGTAGCGTAGTTGATGAAATTTTGCACCGCGCAGCTTTGCAAAATACCAACGCTTGCGAGACGCAAGGTCTGCTTTAAATTTAACTTCAGCTCGCCTTTGATCTCATAAGCTCGAAAAGCAAATTTAGCGCTTACCTCATCGCTTGCACGCACGCTTAGAATTCTACCGATACCAGGCGCTCCGTCGGCATCTTCAAACTCGTGTTTTTCCTTTAGCGGTAGATCAAGTGCCGCGCCTAGATCGCGCGCTATGCCTAAGATGCTAAGGCAGTCGCCGCGATTAGCGGTAAGCTCGATCTCGATAAGATCGTCGTTAAAAATTTCATACTCGCGCAGCTCCTTGCCGAGCACGAGCTCGCCGATACTGCTATCAAGCACCATAATGCCGTCATTCGTCTTAGCAAGTCCAAGCTCGGTTGCCGAACAGATCATGCCGAAGCTCTCCACGCCGCGAAGTTTGGCGGGCTTTATCTCAAGACCGCTAGGCAGCACGGCGCCGACGAGGCTAACCGCGACATATTGCCCTGCCTCGACGTTTTTCGCGCCGCAGACGATCTGCAGGCTCTGCTTACCGACATCAACCTCGCAAACATTTAGATGATCGGAATTCTCGTGACGACGCTTACTTTTTACGAGTCCTACTACGACGCCTTTAGGAAGTGAAATTTTATCGTGAGCGTCAACCTCAAGACCGATAGAATTTAGCGTAGAAAGCAGCTTTTCGCTTGAAATTTCGCTTATGTCGATCCACTCCTGCAACCAATTTCTCGTTATTATCATTTAAACTGCTCCAATAATCTAATATCGCCTTCAAATAGCGAGCGCAGATCGGGGATACCGTGCAGCAGCATCGCAAATCTCTCCACACCGAGCCCGAATGCGTATCCGCTGACGTTTTTCCAGCCCACCGCTTTAAAGACGTTAGGATCGACCACGCCGCTGCCTAACACCTCGAGCCAGCCCGTCTGCTTACAGACGCGGCATCCCTCGCCGTGGCAGAAAATACAGCTGATATCGACCTCGGTGCTAGGCTCCGTAAACGGAAAGAAGCTCGGGCGGAAGCGCACCTTTACGTCTCCAAACATATAGCGCAAAAATTCCTCTAAAACGTATTTTAAATTCGCAAAGCTCACGCGGTCTCCCTGCTCGACTACGAGGCCTTCTACTTGATGAAACATCGGCGTGTGGGTTAGATCCATATCGCGGCGAAATACCGCGCCCGGGGCGATCATGCGCACCGGCGGAGCTTTAAATTTCTCCATCGTGCGGATCTGAACGCCGCTGGTATGCGTGCGCAGCAGGCGCCCGTCATTTAGATAAAACGTATCTTGCATATCGCGCGCCGGGTGGTATTTGGGTAAATTTAGCGCCTCGAAATTATGGAAGTCATCCTCGATGAGCGGGCCGCTTTCAACGCTGAAATTTTGCGCGATGAAGTAGTCTATGATCTTATCCATCGTCTCCATCACCGGATGCAGCGCGCCGCAGCTTACGTTTTCGTTAAAAAGCGTGACGTCGGTTGCTTCATTTTTCATCGCCTCTTTTTGCTCCGCCTCTTCCAAGCTCGCCCTTTTTGCGGCGATGAGCTCGCTGAAATAATCTCGCTTTTCATTCGCGCTTACGGCAAGCTCTTTTTTCTGCTCGGGCGCTGCGGATTTGAGCTCGGAAAAAAGCGCCGTTATGATGCCTTTTTTGCCGAAAAGCTCTAAGCGCACGGCTTCCAGCTCGCTTAAGCTTGATGCGGCGTCGATTTTTGCTTTAATTTCTTGCAAATTCTATCCTTGTGGTTAAATTTAATGGCGCGATTGTAGTTAAAATTTGATAAAAGCTAGGTAAATTTGCGTGTTTGGATTTTTTGGCTATAATCGCGGCTAAATTTCAACCCTCATAAAAGGATCTAAAATGAACGTCTTCGAAAAGATCGTAAACGGCGAAATCCCGTGCAACAAAGTGTTAGAGAACGATGAATTTTTGGCCTTCCACGACATCAACCCAAAAGCGCCGATCCATATCCTGGCGATCCCTAAAAAATGCTACGAAAACTTTCAAGTAACACCGCCTGAAGTGATGAGCAAAATGAGCGCTTTTATCCAAGAAGTAACTCGCAAAATGGGGCTTGATAAGAGCGGATACCGCCTCGTTTGCAACTGCGGCGAAAATGGGGGTCAGGAGGTGATGCATCTGCACTTTCATATCCTGGGCGGAATGAAGCTGCCGTGGGACCATGTCAGTGACCGCAATACTGAAGAGAATTTTTAAGGCTCGAACCAAATTCTATTAAAATCAAAATTCCGTGAAATTGCAAAATTTTACGGAATTTGCGAAATTCTTTGAAATTTTTAAAATTCCGCTTCATTTATAAGCACCGAGGTTTTAAAAATAATCAAAATAGTAAAACTGCAAGCCAAAATTTATCATCAGACGCTAAAAAGCAATATAAATTTATCACAAGCGAGCTCTTCGCAAATGCCATTCTTTATCTGCAAAGCCTTAGCTCTTAGAATTTTTACGGCTATGAAATTTGAAATCGACAAGAAATTTTAACGACGCAGCAAAATTTTAAATTAGACCGAGCTTTATAAAAAGAGTTATGATTTTACATGGCAAATGAGTTAGATTTCGATGATATGAAATTTAAAACCTACATGAATTTTGCTTTGAATGAGCGATTTAGCTTCAGTTTTCAAGCATAATTTAAAATTTTAGCGTGAAATTATAATCTTAGAATTTTAAAATTTCTTGGAATTTCAATATTAACTTTAATAGATTTTAGGGGGCATATGCCCCCTAAAAATTTTGAAAGGATTTGCGGGGATTATTTGCTTAGCATTGAGCTTAGCATCCATAGGCGTTTTTCATAATCGCCGTAGTGATCCTGCGCAATATTTGAAGTCGTATCGTCGCCCTCTTCTTCGGCTACTTCTTGAAGCTTTTTAAATTCTTTTACTAAATACTCATAGGCTTTTTTAACATCCTCGAGTACCTCAGATACGCTATAGCTATCTTTTACGCTAATTGGAGCGTCTTTTGAAAACTCAATTAGATCCTTAGCCTTAGTTACGGCCTTGCCACCTATTTGAAGCGCGCGCTCAGCCATATCGTCGAAAAGCTCGCCCATCTCGTCGTATGCTTTCTCGGTATAAGCGTGAACCTGCGCGAATTGTAAGCCCTTAACATTCCAGTGATAATCGTGGAATGCGACAAAGAACGCATGAGCGTCCGCCTGAAGTTTGTTTAGTTGTTTTACTGTTTTTGACATTGTGTCTCCTTTATTTAAAATTGCTGTAATTATAGCAAGATTTTCTTAAATTATAATTATACTAAGTAATAAATTTTATCTTTTAGTGAAATTTTGAAATTAAATGGCTTTTAAATTTATCTACAATTTTTTTGAAATTTCAGCTATGCTGCATTATAATGCCGCATTATGAAAAACAAATTTATGATAACTATAACCGACCTTAACGGCTCTAGGAATTTTTTGCTCTCGCAAATCATCAAAAAGATCGCGTTATATTTGGTGCTATTTGTTTTTACCGTTTTCGTCACGGGTGCGCTATATATCAGGTATCTGGGCTCTAAAATCGATAGCCTTTCGCGAACCAAAACCGAGCTTAACGAGCTAAATCAAAAACTTCGCGACGGTATTGCGGCAAGTCAGATGGAATTTGAAGCCATCGAGGGTAAAATTTCGGATTTGGAGCATCAGTTTGGGCTTGATCCTGAGGAGGATGAGCGCGCGATCGACCGCCTATCTCACATCAAGCCTACTTCCGAACAAGAGATTAAAGAGCGTGCGCAAAAGATCATCAACGAAAAATTCTCCGACGCGCTGATAAAAGAAATTTTTATGCAGATCCCAAACGGCAGGGTAATGCGCACTCATCAGCTCAGCGAGAAATTCGGCTGGCGCAACCATCCCATCTTAAAGCGCAAGCAGTTTCACCCGGGCGTTGATCTACGTACGCCGCCTAAAACTCCTATCTACGCGCCTGCAGACGGCATCATCCAATACAGCGGCGCGGGTGCTACGGGCTATGGCAATCTAGTCGAGATCCGCCACAACTACGGCTTTACGACACGATATGCGCATTTGGATTCAAATTTAACTCGCAAAGTAGGCGAGTTTGTAAACAAAGGCGATCTTATCGCTTTTAGCGGCAACACCGGGCTTAGCACCGGACCTCATCTGCACTACGAGATTAGATTTTTGCAGCTGCCGCTAGATCCGCTAAATTTCATCAACTGGAACGAAAAAAATTACAAAGAAATTTTTACTAAGGAGGAAGATGTCCCATGGCAATCTTTAATAAAGGCGATGCAAACACCGCTCAAACAACAATAATCTCGTCAGGCACGCTCATCAAAGGAGAGCTGCACCTGTCGTGCATTTTGCATATCGATGGCAATGTCGAAGGCGACGTGATCTCCGATAATACTGTCGTCATCGGTAAAAATGGTACCGCGCGCGGCTCGATTAGGGCCAAACATATCGTAATCAGCGGCAAATTTTTCGGTAATATCGAAGCCGAGCTCGTCGAGCTACTAGGCGGCGGCGTGCTCGTGGGCGACGTGCTATCACAAAGCTTCGGCATCGAAGTCGGCGCAAAATTTAATGGAAAAAGCGCTGTAAGTGGCAGCGATCAAGCCCTAGTCATCGACGGCAGCGCAAGTGAAGACGTCAAGCTCATCGACAAAGCTTTAGGCGAATAAATCGCACATATTTGGAATTCTTGGAATTTAAAACGCTTTAGCTAACGGGGTTTTAGAATCCGATTGATATTGAAATTTTAGAATTTCTAGCCTTTGGAATTCTTAGAATTTTAAAGATTTTTATATTTGCATAATCTTAGAGCGTAATCAATCTTAAAATTTGGAATTTTGAAAAATTCCAAATTTTAAAATCCTCGCAACCAAAATTATTGAAATTTTTAAGCTTTGAAATTTTCGAAATTTTAAAGCTTAACTATGCTTAAAATTTCAGAATTACGCAGATCGTAAAACCCTAAATTCTAAAATTTTGCACTTGCACGGGGTTTTGAAATTTTGTTTGTAAGCCGGATTTTAAAATTCGCGCCCGGCTGAATTTAAAATTTTAAAATTTTGCCGCAAAATAACGCATGGACGCAAATTTTTTGCTCGCACAGACTTTAAAAGCTCGCATAAGTTTTAAGTTTCGCAGAAGCTGTGTAAGCAAGTATAAATTATCTACGTCGAATGTTTTGACTCATTATATCTCTTTGTGCCGCCAGCTCAAAATATCCGCGAGGTGATAAATTCCGCGAGCTGAGCTAATTTAAGCCCATTATTAGATTAGTTATGTATAATGCGATTTCTTTTTGTGGACAGATGGGTGAGTGGCCGAAACCACACCCCTGCTAAGGGTGCAGCTTCTAACCGGGGCTCGAGGGTTCAAATCCCTCTCTGTCCGCCACTATTTTAAAATTTAAATCAATAAAATTTCACTTCCGTGGTTCAGTCGATTCTAGCCGCCTAGGATACTGCCTAACAGCAGCACCGGCATCATTAGCGGCATTACGATGAGTCCTTGTATGTCGGTATCCATTTTTGCATCGCGCTCGCTTTTGATCCCGCTATCGACCGCTATACGCGCGGGATACTCGATCGGCACGCCTAGGCGGTGCGACCTGCGCAGCTCGTCGTGATCTTTTAGGCGCTTAAAATATTTGCCTTCGATCAGATAAGAGTAGCGAAACGTAGAGCTATACGCGGGCTCCAGCTGCTCTGGGTCGTCCATCAGCTTAGCCTGCACGGATAGCGGCAGATCGTATTTTACGAGCTCGATTTCGTGTTGGATATATGCGGCATCGCTACCCTCGTTATATCTGTCGATCGTGAGCATGCTTACGTTGCGCCTTATCGCGTCTTTATTTAGCGACGCCAGACTTGCGACCTTGGCGCGCACGGCACTAAGATTCGCATCAAATACGTAATCGTAAATCTCGCCACTCATTCGCAGCTGACCGCCGGACGCCGCGCTCATCGCGACGATATGCTCGCGCCCCTGCAAATAGCCCGGCAAATTCTTACTCGCACATCCGCTAAAAACTCCACAGCATAGTGCCAAAACCGCGCCGCAAATCCAAAATTTCATAAACTTCCTTTGTAAAATTTAAAGACGGATTGTATTAAATTTTGCCTTAACGAGAGTGGAATTTTACGGCGCGGCAGAATAGAATTCTGCGGCGGAATTCTATGGCGGCGACGCGTAGAATTTCGCGCGGATTTGTATAAAATTATGATGAATTTCGTAAGAGCTGAAGCCGGAATGCACGGAAGAGGCAAAATAAACATAAGGGCGTTTCGAAATTTAAAATTTCAAAATCTCGAGGAAATTTCGCGAAAGGAAGCGAACCATTTGCGTGTCAAAATTTAACCATCATCGCAGGCTTACTTTTAAATTTTAAAATTTTACGGTAGGCTTTAGAATCTAAAATTCCAAAGCTCTTTTTGATATGTGGCACATGCTACTTTCGATTTGCGTTAGCAAGCATCAGCTTTATGCGGTTTTCTTGATTTACCGCGCTTGCGCCCGGGTCATAATCGATTGCGGCGATGTTTGCCTGTGGGTAGTTTTGTTTGATCTTTCGGATCATTCCGCGCGCGATGATGTGGTTTGGCAGGCAACCGAAGGGCTGCGCGCACACGACGTTTTGTATGCCGTGGCGCATGAACTCGACCATCTCTGCCGTCAGCAGCCAGCCCTCGCCCATCTTCACGCCGTGACCGATGTAGCCATTGGCGGCGGCACGAACCTCGCTAAATGGGCTCGGCGCGCGAAAGCCAAAACGCTTCATCTGCTTAATCATCATGCGCTGGAAAAATTCCACTACTTTAGCGACCGCAAGCGAGCCGTAATACGCCACGCCACCCTTGCCGTAGAGCTGCTTGTCGTAGACCGCATCGTAGATGCAGGTAAGCACGAAGTCCATCAGCCCCGTATTTACGGGCTCCGCGTTTTCGCGGATGAGATAGGCGTTCAGGCCGTTGTTGCCGATGGGCGAGTATTTGAGATAAATTTCGCCCACGATGCCTACCTTCACTCGCGGCTTATCGTCACGCTCGATTTTAGCGAACTGCGAGAGGATAAATTTAAAATTTTTCTTGAGATTGAAGAACGATCTTTGGTCGGTCAAATTTTTGATCCGCTCGGCGCAGAGTTCGTAAATTTCATTCGTTTGGTTTTTGATCTTTTCGTAGGGCTTGCACTGATTATACAGCCCCATCATCAAATCGCCGTAAAATATCGCGGCGAAGAGCTTTAGAAGCGATTTTTTGCCGAGGCTAAATTCATTCTCATCTAGCGAGCCGAAATTTAACGAGATTGCGGGAACGTAGCTAAAGCCGCTGTCCTCAAGCGCTTTGCGAAGCAAATTTATGTAGTTGCTCGCTCTGCAGCCGCCGCCCGTTTGGCTGATGAGAAGCGCTACTTTGTGTGTGTCGAACTCGCCGCTTTTGAGCGCGTCGATAAACTGCCCGATGACGAGCAGCGCGGGATAGCACATATCGTTGTTCACATAGCGCAGCCCGAGGTCGATCGCCGCTTTGTCCGGCAGAGCCGGCACGACGACCTTATAGCCATGCTTTTCGAGCACCGGACGCACGACGATATTTTGACGATTTTCGCCGAGCAAGACGCTCTTATAGCCCTCGTCGCGCAGCACGCCTTGCATAAAGCGAAAATGCGGATCGATCATCGTGGGGATCAATATCGTGTGGGTCGCTTTCATATCCTTCGTAAATTTAGCAAACATTAGCGCGCATCCTTTCTTGCTTCTTGTTGCGCGCCTTGCCTCTCGCGCTCTATCATGGTCGCTTTTAGGCTACGCAGACGAATTTTAACGGCGCCTAGGTTCGTAACCTCGTCGATTTTAAGTTGAGTGTAAATTTTACCGTTTTGACGCAGTATGTCGCGCACCTCGTCGCCCGTGATCGCATCGATCCCGCAGCCAAAGCTCACTAGCTGCACCAGCTGCATGCGCGGGTATTTACAGACGAACCGCGCCGCGCTATAAAGCCTGGCGTGGTAGGTCCATTGATTAAGGCTTTTCGTCTGCACCCTGCTAAGCGGCAGCGCGTCCTCGCTAAGCACTATAAAGCCCAAGGAATTTAGATAGCGATCAATGCCGTGGTTGATCGTCTTGTCGATATGATACGGGCGACCCGCTAGCACCACGGCGCTAGCACCGCTGCTTTGTATCTCTTTTAGGGTCTCCTCGCCCTTGATTAGGACGGTGTTTTTATAGTTTTGCAGCTCCTTTAATCCCTGAAATACGGCGTTTTTGATCGCATCGACATTAAATTTATACCCGGCATCCGCAAGCTCGCTTTGCATTGTCTTTGAAAACGAGTCCTGCATATTCAGATCCACGTGCGGATAGAGGAATTTTTTCTCCTCCAGCGCCCCTACGTTCGCGCGTATCAGTTCGGGGTAGTATGCGACTACGGGGCAGTTGTAGCAGTTCTCGCTAATATTTTCATCGAGGCTGTAGCTCATACACGGATAGAAGATAAAATCGACGCTTTTATTTAGCAGATCGTAGATGTGGCCGTGCACGCTTTTAGCCGGGTAGCAGACGGTATCGCTCGGGATGCTCTGGCTTGCTAAAAACAACGTCTCTTTTCGCGGCTTTTGCGACAGCACGACGCTCATGCCTAAATTTTCAAAAAACGCGCTCCAAAACGGGATCATCTCAAACATATTCAAAACAAACGGAATTCCGACTCGCGGTGCGTCTTGCTTCGGCGGCTTGCGATATTTTCGCAAAAGCTCGTTTTTAAACTCAAATAAATTCGTAATGTCGTGGCGGATCTCCTTGCCCGCGCCGCGCTCGCATTTATTGCCCGAGACAAATTTAGTATCGCCGAAGTAGCTGATCGTAAGCGGGCATTTGTTCGTACAGAGCTTGCAGACGCTAAATTCGCTGCGGTGGGTAAAGTTTTCAAGCTCGGCGCGACTGATCATATCGGTGCGCTCGTTTGCGTTATTTTTGGCAAAAAGCGCCGCGCCGTATGCACCCATAAGCTCGCTTATATCGAGGCGAATCACATTTTTACCGAGCTCTTTTTCAAAAGCGCGCAGCACAGCGTTGTTTAAAAAGGTACCGCCCTGCACTACGATGTTTTGACCTAAATCGTCGGCGTTTCGCACGCGGATAACCTTGTAAATCGCATTTTTGATGACGCTAATAGCAAGACCTGCGCTGATGTCCTCGATCGTAGCGCCGTCTTTTTGAGCTTGCTTAACCGAAGAGTTCATAAAGACCGTGCAGCGGCTACCGAGCTTGGCGGGGTGAGTCGCAAAAAGGGCTAAGCTTGCAAAATCTTTGATATCGTAACCCAAGGAATTTGAAAAGGTCTGCAAAAACGAGCCGCAGCCCGAGCTGCACGCCTCGTTTAACACGATAGAATCGATATTGCCATCTTTAATGGAGAAGCACTTGATGTCCTGCCCGCCGATGTCGATGATAAAATCTACCTTCGGATTGAAGTGGCGCGCGGCGCTATAATGCGCGATCGTCTCAACGATACCGTAATCGAAGCGAAAGGCGGTTTTAATGAGATCCTCGCCGTAGCCGGTAACGCCGCTGCCCTTGATCTTGATGCGGCCCTCGCAAAGATCGTATAGCTCCTTAAGACGCGGCAGCAGGATATCGACCGGATCGCCTTTATTGGAGGAGTAAAATTTATACAGCAGCTCGTAGTTTGCGCCCATCAGCACGACTTTGATCGTAGTGCTGCCGCAATCCACGCCCAAATACGCATCTCCGCTGTAGGCGTGGATATCCACCTTAGGCACGCTCGCGCGAGCATGGCGGGCGATGAACTCGTCAAATTCCGCTCTGTCTTTAAAAAGCGGCGGCTCGGCTTCCAGAGCGGTCCTGTCGGGCTCCTTTTTTAAAAGCGCGATCGTCTCTTCCAAATTTAAAGTCTCGCCTGTATCTTTTGCGTACAGCGCGCTGCCGTAAGCCACGAAGTAAGGCGCAATGTCCGGGAAGGTCGCGGTTTCGTCGGTAAGCTTTAGCACCTCTTTAAAGCGCGCCTGAAGGCCTTTTAGGAAAAACAACGGACCGCCTAGAAACAGGATATTGCCCTTAACTTCGCGACCTTGCGCAAGCCCTGAAATCGTCTGCTCGACGACCGCGGCGTAGATACTAGCGCAAATATCCTCTTTTCTAACGCCCTGATTTAGTAGCGGCTGAATGTCGCTTTTAGCAAACACACCACAGCGTGAGGCGATCGGGTAAATTTTATTTGCCGCAAAGCTTAAGCGGTCAAGCTCCGTGATATCCAGATGCAAAAGGTTGGTCATCTGATCGATAAATGCACCGGTACCACCCGCACACGAGCCGTTCATCCGCTCCTCAAGTCCGCCCGTGAGAAATAAAATTTTAGCGTCCTCGCCGCCGAGCTCAATGACGACGTCGGTCTTTGGAAACATCCGCTTGACGCCGAGCGAGGTAGCGAAAACCTCTTGGACGAACGGAATTTTGCAATTTTTGGCGATACCCATGCCTGCCGAACCCGCTATGGCGACGCTGAATTGCTCGCCTGCATAGGTTTTTTGGATTTGCAAAATTTTATCCAACACCAGCTCTTTGGGCTTTGCCAAATGCCGCTCGTAGCTCTTGCTTAAAATTTCATATTTATCGTTTAAAACTACCGTTTTAACAGTGGTTGATCCTACGTCAATGCCTAAAAAAATCACATCTCGCTCTTTACTGAATAAATTTTACTCGGCCAAATTCTCAAATTTAGCGCGAGCTTTCTAAATTAAAATTTGCATTTTATAGTAATATTTTTAAACGCAAATAAAATCAGGATATATTTTATCTTTTTCTATCGAGAAAGACGAATTTTGGGCAGTTTAAAACTAAAAATTTTAATGGAAAAGTTGTAAAATTTTAGATTTAATGCGAGTGAATTTTGCGCGAAATTTTTTAAAATCTCGCGCATTATAAAAAGAGCTTCCTTTTGAATTGGGAAGTATAAATTTAAAGGATTATTTTCGAAGCTCTTTGATTTTAGCCGCTTTACCGCGTCTGTCGCGTAGGTAAAATAGTTTCGCGCGGCGAACGCGTCCTTTTCTTAGAACCTCGATGCTTTCGATGCTTTCGCTGTAGATCGGGAAAATTCTCTCTACGCCGACGCTATTTGCGCCGATCTTGCGAATAATGAAGGTCTCGCTGACGCCGTTTCCACGGCGCGCAATGCAGGTACCTTCGAAATTTTGAATTCTGCTCTTATCGCCCTCTTTGATCCTGATGGCTACCTTTAAGGTGTCGCCGGCACGGAAATCAGGCACACTTTTGCTTGTGATCTGAGCGTCCTCAAACGCTTGGATATACTTGTTTTTCATAAATTTCCTTTATTTCTGGCGATTTTTCGGTACATATCCGGGCGGAAGAACCTCGTTTTGCATAGCGCCATTTGATTTTTTAAGTTGCGCATTTTAGCGTGATTACCCTTTAAAAACTCTGAAACTATAGGTAAATTTTCAAAAACATCAGGCTTTGTAAATGCAGGCGCCTCTAAAATTCCGCCTTCAAAGCTTTCTTCGACGAGCGAGCTTTCGTTGCCCAAAACGCCTTTTATGTTGCGGCTTATCGCATCGCACATACAAAGCGCGCCGAGCTCGCCGCCGGTAAGAACGAAATCGCCGATGCAAAAAATTTCATCTACATATCTTTCGACTATGCGCTCATCGATCCCTTCGTAGCGCCCGCAGATAAAGCATAAACTCTCCTCGCCGCTTAGGCGCTTGGCGTCGTTTTGGTTAAATTTTTTACCGGCAGGCGAGAGGTAGATAAACTTGGCGTTTTTAAATTTAGTTCTTACCTGCTCGATCGTCTTAGCAAGCGGCTCTGTGCCAATCAAAAGCCCCGCACCGCCACCGATCATATAATCATCTACCTTTTTATACCGATTTGCCGTGAAATTTCTCGGGTTAAAAAAATGCGTCGAGATTATTTTCTTATCGACTGCGCGCTTTAAAATCGAGTCCTCAAAATACGGCGCGATGAGATTTTCAAATAGCGAAACGAAGATAAAATTCATGAGTTTTCCAAAATCGCGCGCGCATTTTGCGTAAAAATTTTACGCTCGCTAAGCGAAATTTCTTTCACATAGGCGTCCACATAGGGGATGAAAAATTCTTTCGGCAAAGCCTGCGAGATTAAGCTTTCATCCGTTTCTACCTCGAAAAGATAGCCGCTTCCGATCTGCGATATGTCCCTTACGCGCCCCAAAACCGCGCCGTCTTCATAAATTTCAAGCCCGATAATATCGAAGTAAAAGAACTCGCCCTTTTGCAATTTGCAAAATTTCTGCGTGTCCTCTTTGCTTCGGTAAAGGATTTGGTTGGTTAAATTTGCCGCCGCTTCTACGCTTTCGTAATTTTTAAAAATAGCGCTAGAATTTGCGCCGCTAAAGGATAGAATTTCTAAAATTTCGCCGTTTCGCAGATAAAATTTAGCGCCTTTTTTAAACTGAGAGGGGAAGTCGCTGCGATCGAAAATTTTAACCGCGCCCTTTAGGCCGATAGTCCGACCGAGCTTTGCGACCTCTAAAAGATTATCAGGCATCTTTGGCTTTGACGGTAATTTTATAATTGATCGGATCTTTTGCTTTATAGCCAATGATGACGGTCTTTATGGCGTTTATCATTTTGCCGTCCTTGCCGATGAGTTTGCCGGTGTCGGCCTTGTCGGCAAGGACGATGATCTCGGTAAAGTTTTCACCGACCCGCTTTTGCGTAGAAACGGACTGCGGATAGTCGGCGATCAACTTTGCGTATTCTTTTATAAAATTTTCTACCATTTTATTTGCTTGTGATTTGAGCGACCCTATCGCTTAACTTCGCGCCTACGCTCTTCCAGTATGCCAAACGCTCCGCGTCAAATTTAATATTATCGCCATCTTTTAGCGGGTTATAAAAGCCGATCGTCTCGATAAAGCCGCCGTCGCGTCTTTTCCTGCTATCCGTTACCACGATGCGGTAAAAAGGCTGCTTCTTTCTTCCGATTCTTGTAAGCCTAACAACTGTTGCCATTTTTTCTCCTTAAATTTTTGTAAGTTTTAGAACTTGCAGATGGCTAAAACTTAAACATCTGCAAACTCTACCGAGAGGCTATCTCGGTAAATTTTGCCTTTGAGCGATTGAGGCAAGCCCCTGCATACCGCCCTTGCCCGAAAATTTCTTCGCAAGCTTCGAAGCGCCCGCGAACTGCTTCAAAAAGCGGTTTACTTCCACCTGCGAAAGTCCCGCGCCAGCAGCGAGTCTGCGCTTGCGCGAATTATTTAGCAGATCGGGATTTTCGCGCTCTTTCGGCGTCATAGAGCTGATCATCGCCTTGATATGAAGTATCTCTTTTGAGTTTTCCAAATCGATATCTTTTATCTTATTCGCCATGCCGGAAAGCCCGGGGATCATGCCGATCAAATTTTTCATATTGCCGAGCTTTTTCACGCTTTCGAGCTGATTTACGAAATCGTTGAAATTAAACTCGCCCTTTTTGATCTTTTTGTTCAAGGCCTTAGCTTCTCTTTCATCGAAAACGGTGCTTGTCTTCTCGGCTAACGTCGCTAAATCGCCCTCGCCCATAATGCGACCTGTAATTCTATCGGGTATAAAGCCCTCTAAATCGGCCACCTTCTCGCCGGTTCCGATAAAGCGAAGCGGGATGCCAAGCTGCTGAGCGATACCAAGAGCTACGCCGCCTTTGGTATCTGCGTCAAATTTGCTTAAAATCACGCCCGTTAGGCCTAAAATTTCATCAAATTTAGCGGCCGTTTTAATGCCGTCTTGACCGCTCATGGCGTCCGCTACGTAAAAAATTTCATGCGGATTTAGAGCTTTTTTCATCTCCGCAAGCTGTGCCATTAGCGCCTCATCGATCGCAAGACGTCCCGCCGTATCTACGAGCAGTACGTCATAAAGCCCGCTCTTAGCCTTGCTTAGCGCTTTTTCCGCAACCTTTAGCGGATCGCTCTCGCCCTCGATAAAAAACAGCTCGATCTCATTCGCCTCGCACAGCTGGCGGAGCTGCTCGACCGCGGCTAGGCGCTGCAAGTCGCACGCTGCGACTAAGACCTTTTTTTTACGAAGTTTCAGATAGTTTGCGAGTTTTATCGTGCTTGTAGATTTTCCGCTTCCTTGAAGTCCCGTCATCAAAGCTACCGTAGGAGGCGTGCCGGCAAATACAAATCCCTGGCTGCTGCCTCTAGGCGCCGTTAAAATTTTAGTCAAATTTGTCTTGATGGACTGCAAAAGCGGCTTCTGTCCTATCGTACCGATACGAAGATCGGCTTCGACGAGCGCCAAAAAATCCTTTACGACTTTGTGGTGCACGTCGGCCTTTAAAAGCGCCTTTTTTAGCGTCTCCAAGGCGTTTTTTAAAGCTTTTTCGTCATCGATTGTTTTTAATTTATTGACCGCGTTTTTAAACGACTCGCTTATGATCTCAAACACTTTGATCCCTTATAAAATTTTTAAACCTGCGATGTTACCTAAAATTAACTTAAAAGCCATTGAATATCAGAGCTCTTTAGGAATTTCGAAGCCGAATTCGTTGAAGCTTGTACCTAGCGGAGCTTTAAATTTTAGCCCCAAAATCTCGGTCTCGTATGAGTGCAGAAACATCCGCTTCGCACGGCTTTTAGCGTATTTTTCATCGCCTATTACGCCATAGCCCGCGTTCGCCAGATGCACGCGGATCTGATGCGTCCTGCCCGTCTCGATCCGCACCTTTACGAGCGATTTTTTGCCGCTTACCATAAGCGGATAAACCTCGCTAAATGCGCTCTTGCCGTTTGGCGAAATTTTAGAAAACGCGCCGCTTCTGGTTTTTATCGTCAAAATCGGCTCGTCAAATTTCATCTCTTCGCTCACGATCCCTTTTACGATCGCGATGTAGCTTTTCTTCACGCGCAAATTTTTAAATTCCGCAATCGCCGCTTCGCGAAATTTCTCATTCTTATACAACAGCACGACGCCGCTAGTCTCCTTATCCAGGCGGTTTAGAAGCCCGAATTTATAGATTTTTTCCAAATTTTCGCTGCTCATAAAGGGCGGCTTATTGACCGCCAAAACGTTCTCATCCTCGTAAATAATCGCGGGTTTTGCGGGCTTCATTACGCTAAATTTAGTATTTTCGCCGAGCATCTCGCGCGCTAGAGCGATCTTTGCGCCGCGCGCGCTCACAAGCCCTGCGTCGATGAGAGCCTTGGCTTCGTTGTGCGAGATATTTTCCTGCGCCGCCAGCAGTTTGTAGGCCTTTTCTTGCATTAAATTCTTTCCTTGATTAAATTTTCTATCTCTATAAGGATTTCATCATAGTAATTTGTCATATAGCCTCCTAAACGAAAGAAACCGCCGA